>NZ_PSXZ01000015.1:0-501856 GCF_002931375.1 Pseudoclavibacter sp. RFBJ3
GCGGGAGTGGGGTCAGCTGCTTCGGGGTCCGCGGCCGCTGAAGGTCGAGCCGTACTGGTGCGGCGCTGGAGCGGAGGTTTCCGGATCAGACGCTGCGGCAGGCGCTGGCGCAGGAGGGGCAAGGTCAGGCGCGGCAGGTCGTTGAGCAGACTCGACCGGAGCGGGCGGAGCTGGCGCGTACCGAGGCGGGGCTGGAGGAGCCTGCGCCCCTCGGTCCTGCGCCCCTCCGCCATGGGCCGTGAGCCCCGGAACTCCGGACTCCGCGACGCCGGGCGCGCGCACCGCGAACCCCTGTCCTGCAGCTCCCTCTCTTGCAGCTCCCTGTCCTCCAGCTCCCTGTCCTCCAGACCACGGAGCTCCGGGCACCGGCGCTCCAGGCCCGCGCACCCCAGACTCCGGCACCGCAGACTCCGGCACGCCAGACCCCGGCAACCCAGACCCCGGGGTTCCAGACGCGCGCTGCACTGAAGCCGACAGCCAGGCGGCCTGCCGTTCGGCAGGGCGGGGCGCCGCCGCCCAGGGCGAAGGCTTGGCGGCGGTGTTGCTCGGCGCATCCGGCACCGCATGCTGCACAGAGAGCCCAAGGAGGGAGATGCCGCCGCTCGTGTCGGTGTCCTCGTGCAGGCCGGCGATGCCCGCGTCGACAGCCCTGCGGCGCTCAGCTTTCCGGAGCTCCGACGCGACCTTCGCCTTCTTCGCGCGGTGTCGCTGCACGAAGATGGCGACGAGCAGGCCGAGGCCGAGCACCAGCACGACGAGCAGCGCGAACGCGACGATGGTGAAGATCTGACTGGTACCGCCCATGGTCTGGTGCGCGTCCTCAGCGCATCGGGCGGATCTTGAGCTCGTCGACCGCCCCACCAGCTGGGGTGTCGACGGCGAGGCGCACGGCTTGGGCGACGGCCTGAGGGGTCAGGTAGCGCTCCCGCTCGTAGCTGCCATGCTCGAGCTGGCGCAGCTCCCGCTGCATGTCGGTGTCGACGCGCCCCGGGTGGATGCTCGACACCCGGACACCGTGCTCGCGTTCCTCCTCGCGGAGCGCGTCCGTCAGCGCGCGAAGCGCGAACTTCGTGCCGCTGTAGACGCTCGTGCCCGCGCCGCTCGCGTAGCCGGATCCCGAGTTGATCATGACGATCGTCCCCTCGCTGGAGCGGATGAGAGGCAGCAGGAGGCGGGTGAGGTCGGCGACCGCGAACACGTTGAGCTCGAAGGCGCGGCGGAAGCGTTCGCGCGAGCTGTCAGCGATCGCGTCATGCCCGCCGAGCACGGCTGCGGAATGCACGAGCACGTCGAGACGGCGGATGCTGCGGGTCGCCTCGGCGAGCTGACGCTCGTCGTAGAGGTCGGCCACGAACGGGGTGGCTCCGGGGATGCGCGCTGCGGCTTCGGCAACCGCGCGCGGCTCCCGGCCGCCGACCAGGACGTGGTGGGTGCGACCGAGCTCCTGCGCGATGGCCTCTCCGATGCCGCGCGTTGCGCCCGTGACGAGTGCAACAGGTCGCTGGGAGTCGCCTTCGGACCCAGCGGGTGAGCCGGCCTGGCCTACTTCAGTCATGGATGTTCCCCCGGGGGTGTGCGGCGTGTGACCGCGGGCAGCCGCGGCTCCCACATTCTGCCACCGTCATGCCAGGCGCTCCCTCTGAGTCCGCGCACGAGGAGAGGAGGTGAGCTTCGCGATCGTTGCCCCGCCCTGTGGCAGTCTTGAGCGGCAGACCCGCTCGAGAAAGCTCCAAGTGCCTCCCACCTCCTCACCCGCCGCGCGCCGTTCCGTTCACCGTTCCGGCCGCCGTGCGCTCGCGGCCGTAGCGCTCATCGGCGTCGCGGCCCTGCTCTCGGGATGCACGCCGCTCGCTCCTCAGGCGACGTCGCCCGCTGACGGCAGCGCCGCTCCCGAGTCCAGCCAGCTTGTCGACCTCGCCGGCGAGGTCGAGGCGGCCGCCGCCGAGGGCGACGATCCGACATCGTTCGCCGAGGATGCCCTCGACGTGCTCGGCAAGCTCGACGTCGCTCCGCGCGACGAATGGCAGGAGTTCGACCGCGAGGGCTCGTTCGGCGAGGGCTGGCAGGACCCGGACGGCAACGGCTGCGACGCTCGCAACGACGCACTGGCCGCATCCATGACCGAGGTCAACCGCAACCGAGACGGCTGCCGAGTCGACACGGGCGTCTTCGTGGACCCGTACTCGGGGGACGAGATCGACTTCCAGCGGGGTCCCGACACGAGCCCGCTCGTGCAGATCGACCACGTCGTGGCGCTCGCGAACGCGTGGCGCACTGGCGCGAAGGATCTGTCGTTCGAGGAGCGGGTGGAGCTGTCGAACGACCCCATGAACCTGCAGGCGACGGCGGGGTGGGTGAACGACGACAAGAAGAGTCAGGATGCGGCGAACTGGCTGCCACCCGAGGAGTCGTACCACTGCACCTACGTGGCACGGCAGATCGTCGTGAAGGCCACCTACCGCCTCTGGGTGACGCAGGCCGAGCACGATGCGATGCGCGACGTGCTCGAGGACTGCACGTAAGGAGCGACCCCAGGGCACGCCGGGCTGGTCCAGTGCGGCCCGCCGGTTTCCCGACGTCTCAGCTCAGATGACGAGCAGCGTCGACCCGAGGATGAGCAACACCACGGCGAGGCCGACCCAGCTGAGCCAGGCCCATCTCTTGGGCTGGAAGCGGAGCGCTGGAGAGCGCAGCACGCCGACCGCGACCGCCGCGAGCGCTGGCGCCAGGGCGAGCCCGAACGCCCAGCCACCGACGCTCGCCCATGGTCCAGCGAACCAGAGGCTGACGAGGCCCGCGGCGGCGAGCAGCAGCCAGTTCACGATGGGCAGCGCCGCCTTCGAGCGGAACGCGAAGAGCAGGGCGAGACCCGAGGCGAGCACAGCGAATCCGAACGTCACCCACAGCAGGAGCGAGCCCTGCGCGCCGAGGTCGGGCACCTCGGCTCCGCTGAGCAGCGACACGGCGATGGGGTCGACGACCTGCTGCGTGTTCCCCAGCACGACGACCGCCTTCTGCGCTTCGCGGTCGATCATGACGACGGAGGCGAACCCACCGGTTCCGCCGCTGTGCCAGGTGAGTGTCGGGTTCGAGTCGGCCGTGGGGTTCGTGACCTGCGTGCTCTGCCAGACCCAGCCGATGTCGCTGCCTTCGGCGAACTGAGCAGTCGGCTCGAGCGCCGACGCGCCAGGTGCGGAGCCGTCGAGGTTGGCGGCAGCCCACGCGGCGAGGTCGTCGATGTCGGTTGTCGTCGAGGATCCGGTCGGCGCGTACCCCTCGCCCCACCAGTGATCGGTCGAAGCGCCGTTGGTGAGGAAGCCTGGGGTGGTCTCGGCCGGCACCTCGGCCTCGGTCGTGGCGATGCTCGTCGACTGCATGCCGACGGGCCCGAGCACGCGCTCCTCGAGCAGCGACGGGTAGCTCTCGGCGCCAGACGCGTTGACGAGTGCCGTGCCGAGGAGCGCCACTCCGAGGTTCGAGTAGACGGGGCCCTGCGCGGGGTCGACGGGAGCGGAGGCCGCGTCGGCGATCATGACGTCGCGCGTCTGCGGGCCGTAGGGGTTGCCTCCGGAGAGGGAAGCCGCGAGCGACTCGATGGCGAAGGCGGGGCCGAGGCGTGGGAGGCCTGAGCTGTGCTGGGCGAGGCTCGCGAGCGTCACCTCGCCGGCCGGAGTTCCCTCGAGCTCGGGGATGTGCGTCGAGAGCGGGTCTTCGGCACCCACCTCCCCGCGTTCGATCGCATCGGCGAACAGCGCGGCGGTGAAGGTCTTCGTGACCGAACCCAGCTCGTAGAGCGTCTCGTTGGTGGGCGCCGACCCGTTGCGGCCATCACCCGTCTTGCCCACCCCGGCCCACGTCGTGCTCTCCGGTGTGACCTCGGCGACGACGACGGAGCGGAAGCCGCCGTGCCCGCCCACCGCATCCACGACCCTGGCCGCGAGCGCCTCATCGCCGGTGACCTGCGTGCCGAGCGACTGATGCTGCGGGCCGACCACCATGCCGAGCACCACCGCGACGATCCCTGCCACGAGTGCTGCGCTGACGAGGATGCGCTTCGCCGGACCTCGCGGTGCTTCCGCGATCTGCGGCGACCCGGCAGGGTGCTCCTGCTGACGTTCGTGTGACATTCGCTTCCCCAGTTCTCGGCCGTGTTCCTGTCCCGTCCTCCAACGCTATGGGCAGCCACCGACACCGGCCTCGGCCGTGGGCGGGAGATGCATCCGCCCCACGTGGGAGATGCGGCGAGCAGCCGAACCCGTCGCATGGCGTCGCCCGAGCGCGCTGCAGCGCTCGGCGTGGCAAGATCGGGGGATGAAGATCCTGTCGATCCAGTCGTCGGTCGCCTACGGGCACGTGGGCAACTCGGCCGCCGTGTTCCCGCTGCAGCGCCTCGGACATGAGGTGTGGCCGGTTTCGACGGTCGTGTTCTCGAACCACACGGGCTACGGCGCGTGGCGCGGCCCGCTCCTTCCTGCGTCCGATGTGCGCGACGTCATCCTCGGCATCGAGGAGCGCGGCGCGCTCGCCCAGGTCGACGCGGTGCTGTCTGGCTACCTGGGTGGCGAGGAGATCGTGGATGTCGTCGTCGACGCGGTCAAGCGCACCAAGGAGCTCAACCCGGCGGCGAGCTACACGTGCGACCCCGTCATGGGCAACGCGAAGTCGGGCTGCTTCGTCGCTCCCGCGATCCCGGAGCTGATCCGTGAGCGGGTCGTGCCGGTCGCCGACATCCTCACCCCCAACCAGTTCGAGCTGGGCTTCCTCACGCGCACGACACCCGCGACGATCGAGGAGACCCTCGACTCGGTGCAACGCGCCCGCGACCTCGGGCCGCGCACGGTGCTCGTCACGAGCGTCGAGCGACCCGACCGACCTGAGGGCACGATCGAGATGATGGCCGTCGACGATTCGGGGGCGTGGATCGTGCAGACCCCGTACCTGCCGTTCAAGGCGAACGGCTCCGGCGATGTCACGTCGGCCCTCTTCACGGCGCACTACCGCACGTCGGGCTCGGCCGCCGAGGCGCTCTCCGCGACCGTCTCGAGTGTCTTCGATCTGCTGCAGACCACGCTCGACTCCGGCGAGCGCGAGCTGCAGATCGTCGCGGCTCAGGATGCGTTCGCGAACCCCCGCATGCAGTTCGAGGTGCGCGAGATTCGCTAGACAGCTGACGCGCGTCCGGGTACCCGCGCGCGCCCGGGCTGTCCTTCGCATCCGAAGTTGTGGCGAAGTGCATCCGGTCGACGCCCGGACAGCACTCCGCCACAACTCTCGAGCCCCGAACCGCCGGGCCGGCCGGCGCCCGCCGTCCTAGACGCGCGTCCCGCCCTGCATGACCCAGTCGAGGCGCGACTCGGCGAGCACGCTCACGTCGTCGAGCGGGTCGGTGGATGCGGCGATCAGGTCGGCGTGTGCGCCCGGCGCGATCACGCCGAGCTCACCTTCGCGCTGGAGCAGGCGGGCGGCCGTGGTCGTCGCGCTGCGGATGATGTCGATGACGGGCATGAACTCGGCGCGCACCTCGAACTCGCGGGCCTGGTGGCGCTGCATGCCGCCGAGCAGGTCGCTGCCGTAGCAGAGGTTGACGCCGCCCTTGTGGGCCTTCTCGAGCGCGACCTTGCCACCTTCGAGCACGTCGGAGACCTTCACCCAGTTGTCCTGCGGCAGGCCGTGCTCGCGACCTTCCTCCATGAGCGCCCAGTAGGTGACGAGGTTCATGGTGAGGTAGGCGTCGTGCTCGAGGAAGAGCTCGATCGACTCGTCGTCGAGGAGGTTGCCGTGCTCGATGCCGCGCACGCCTGCCCGGAGGGCCCGGTTGATGGCGCGCGCGGTGTAGGCGTGTGCGGTCACGTAGCGGTTGGCGGCGGTCGCCTCCTCGACGACGGCCTCGATCTCCTCGACGGAGAACTGCGTGGAGTCGACGCGGTCGGTGGGCGAGGCGACTCCGCCACCGGCCATGATCTTGATGTGGTGCGCGCCGCGGCGGATCTCGTCTCGGGCCGCGTGCCGGACGGCGGAGATGCCATCCACGACCCTGCCGATGTGGGAGCACGTGTACTCGCCGTCATGGCTGTCGCGGCCCCGCGAGCGCGGGTCGCCGTGCCCGCCGGTCTGCGAGAGCGCCTTGCCGCCGAAGAAGAGCCGTGGGCCTCGCACGAGGCCGTCGACCTGCGCGTCGTGCAGGCCGAAGTCGGCGCCGGCGACGTCGCGCACGGTCGTGAAGCCGCGGTCGAGCATCTCGCCCATGAGCTTCGCCGCCTGGAGCGCGACGTAGTTCGGCGATTCCTCACCCATCGAGGGCAGGTCTGCCGTGTGGGCGGTGACGTGCACGTGGCAGTCGATGAGGCCGGGCAGGAGGTATCGACCGGCTGCGTCGAGCTCCTCGACGCCGTCCTGCGCTGCGATCTGCCCGCCGACCCGTTCGAAGCGCCCGTCGCGGATCGAGAGGTCGCCCGTGCGGTACTCCCCCGCGTCGACGTCGAGCCACGTGGCGTTGCGGATGATCAGGTTCGAGGTCATGCGGATGCTCCCTGCTGCTCGGCGCTCTCCACGCCGGTGTCGATGATCTGCACGGCGCGTTCCTGCGCCGTCGGCGTGTAGGTGCCCTCCGGGGCGCACATGTTGACGGTGGCGAGCGGGGTGCCGTCCGGGCCCGGGATGGGCACGTTGAGGATGGAGCCGCAGCCGAGGGCCTTGATCGTGCTCGCGTCGTCGAAGATGCGGTCGAGGTCTGCCGGGGTGGCACCGAGGAACGGCTCCCCCGAGTCGCGGCAGGCGGCGACCCAGTCTGGGGACACCTGCGTCGCGACCTGCTTCGTGCCGCCGACCGGGTACTCGTCGGCGTGCGACGAGTAGATGCGCTCCATGACGGCCCCGCCCTCGGTGAAGCGGAGGACCGTGAACAGCACGACCCCCACCTCCTGCTCGATCGTGTGGTGGATGCTCGCCCAATCCACCGCTTCCAGTGCCACCTCGCTGTTCCGTCCGAGTTCTCCGTTGCGCACTCGTTCTCCATTCGGGGTCATGCGTTGCTCTCCTTCTTCTCGATTGCCTGCTTGTCCGTGCCCTTGCCGCTTCCCGTGATGTCCTCGAGCGAGCGCCCGGCGGTGCGGACGGCGAAGAGGAGCGTGCAGGCGACGCCGATGACGAGCACGGTCGTGGTCATGCCGAACACTCCGACGAAGCCCCACTGGGCGGCGAAGGTGCCGATGATGATGGGGGCCGTGATCGAGCCGATGCGGCCGAACGACGAGCTCATCCCGACGCCGGTCGCGCGCAGCCAGGTCGGGAAGACCTCCGGCGTGTAGGCGTAGACGCCGGCGTAGGTTCCGTTGAGGAAGAACGAGAGCACGATGCCGGCGACCGTGACCATGATCGGGTCGTTGGCCTGGCTCATCCACAGTGCCGCACCGGCGGAGCCGATCAGGTAGAGCGCGATCGTGAACTTCCTGTCGAGCTTCTCGTTGAGGTACGCGGCACTGAAGTAGCCGGGGATCTGTGCGAGGTAGATGTAGAGCGAGTATGTGAAGCTCGTCGTGACATCGATGCCGCGGTCGACGAGGAGCGTCGGGATCCAGGTGAAGAAGCCGTAGTACGAGAACGTGATGACGAACCAGATGAGCCAGGTCGTCGCCGTGATGCGCCACATCGTGCGGCCCCACAGGAACTTGACGGCCTTGATGAAGCCGAACTTGACGGGTGCTTCCTCTTCTGGCGCGTTCGGGTCGACGGCCGGGAGGTCCTTGCCGGTGGATGCACGCACTCGGTCTTCGAAGCTCGCGACCACCGCTTCCGCTTCCGCGTGCCTGCCGACGCTGGCGAGGTAGCGCGGCGACTCGGGGAGCGAGCGTCGCCACCAGAGGAGCATGACGATGGGCAGGAAGGTGAGGACCTGCGCCCAGCGCCAGCCGTCCTCCGACGCGGGGACGACGAAGCGCCCGATGAGTGCGGCGGCGACGAACCCGAAGGAGAAGAACCCTGCGAGCGTGCCCACGAACCAGCCGCGTCGGTGCTTGGGCACGAACTCGGAGAGGAAGGGCGCGATGATGGCGCTCTCGGCTCCGGCTCCCATTCCGGCGAGGATGCGCATGAAGAGGAAGATCTCGAAGTTCCAGGAGAGGGCCGCGACGAGGGATGCGACCGCGTACAGCACCAGCGACCACATCATGACCTTCTTGCGGCCGATCTTGTCGCCGAGGTAGCCGGCGAGGAGGGCCCCGAAGAGGAACCCGAAGGGGGCGGCGGAGCCGACGAGGCCGAGCTGCGCGGCCTCGAGGCTGAAGACGTCGCGGACGCTCGGCATGAGGAAGGCGACGATCGCGCCGTCCATGCCGTCGAAGGTGTAGCCGAGCCCGCCGATGAGGAGGAGCGCGTAGTGGGGTTTGCTGATCGGCAGGCGATCGAGCCGTGCTGTGAGTGACAACGGGGTCTCCTGAGGGATCGGAACGTCGGTGTTCGAGAAAGCATGATCCAGCCGCATCCATCATGCAACAGAGATTGCAGAAATGTAACCCGCGCGAAATCTCTTGCAAGATTGTCCGGGGAACCGAACCGCGGCACGCAACCCCCAGCGGATTCGTGCTGAAATGAACACATGCCAGCCGTCGAACCGCCCACCGACGACGAGACGCGACTCTCCCCCGACGCGTGGCTGCGGGGCGTCCTCGCCGGCAGCAATCTCGGCCCCACCAGCCAGAAGCTGGCGAACTACCTCGTCACGAACATCAACGCCGCCAGCTACGCGCAGGCCTCCGAGATCTCGGCGTCGGCGAGGGTGAGCGCGTCCACGACGACGCGCCTCGCCCAGCAGCTCGGCTTCAAGGGCTGGCCGGACCTGCAGCAGGCCCTGCGAACCCGCTACCTCGCACAGCTCTCGATGGTCGACATCGCCGAGATCCACGGCCTCACGGACGCTCCGTTCCAGAACGCGCTGCGCAACGACGCCGCACTGCTCGCGGCCACGATGCGCGACATCGACGACGTCGCGATCGCCCGCGTCGCGTCGGCCGTGCAGTCGGCGAAGCGCGTGCACGTCACGGCGATGGGCAGCTTCGCCGCGGTTGGCCAGGCGCTCGTCCACAACCTGCAGATCGCCGGCTACCACGTGCACGCGCTCCTCGACCGCGACAGCGCGCTCTCGAACAGCGTCGCCCAGATGGGGGCCGGGGACCTGCTCATCGTGTGCAGCTACTGGCGGCACTACCGCACCATCGTTGCGGCCGCGAACGCCGCCCACCGGCAGGGCGCGACGGTCGTGGCACTCACCGACTACCTGCCCCCGCAGCTCGAGGGCGCCGTTGACGACCTCATCAAGATCCCCGCAGAGGGAACATCGTTCTTCCCGTCGCTCACCGTTCCCATGGCGGTGCAGCAGGGCCTCGTCGCAACGCTCGCGCAGCTCGACCCAGAGGCCACCAAGGTGCGCATCGACGCCGCCGAGCGGCTGTGGAACGAGCTCGACATCCTCATCGACCCGCGCGCAGCCGAGTAGGCACGAGGTCTTCGAAGGTCGCACTCACCAGAACGCCACCGTCGAACCGCTCAGACACGGCATCCTGCGTGCTTGGATGACGCCCATGACCGCACCCGCCGCGCCTGCCCCCGGCGCCCACGCGAACGAACCGCACGACGCGTCCATCCACGGCCGCCTGAACTGGCTACGCGCCGGAGTCCTCGGCGCGAATGACGGCATCGTGTCGGTCGCGGCGCTCGTCGTCGGCGTGGCCGGGGCCACCACCGCGACGCCCGCGATCCTCACGGCGGGGGCCGCGGGACTCGTGGGCGGCGCGATCTCGATGGCGCTCGGCGAGTACGTGTCCGTCAGCAGCCAGAGCGACAGCCAGCACGCGCTCATCGCGAAGGAGCGTCGCGAGCTCGAGGAGGAGCCCGAGGAGGAGCTCGCCGAGCTCGCGGGCCTCTACGAGCAGAAGGGGCTGACCCCGGAGACCGCGCAGCAGGTGGCCATCGAGCTCACGGCACGAGACGCGCTCGCCGCCCATCTCGAGACCGAGCTCGGACTGAGTGAGGAAGCCGTCGCAAGCCCGCTCGCCGCGGCCGGCGCATCCGCACTCGCCTTCACGACCGGCGCACTGCTGCCACTGCTGTCGATCCTGCTCCTGCCCGAGAGCATCCGAGTGCCAGGGACCTTCACCGTCGTACTGCTCGCCCTAGCAGCGACCGGCTACTTCAGCGCTCGCATCGGGCAGAGCCCACCCTTGCGACCGACGATCCGCGTCGTCGCCGGAGGCGCGCTCGCGCTCGGCGCGACGTTCCTGATCGGCTCGCTGCTCGGCACCTCCGGCGTGGTCTGAGCCTCAGAACATGGGGTGGTCGTGGATGCTCGTGGCCGGCACCTGCTGGAGCACGTCCCAGTGCTCGACGATGCGGCCACCCTCGAAGCGGTAGATGTCCGCAACGGCCGCGTCCGGGGCTCCGGGGCGGGAGGCACGCACGTGCACCATGGCCAGGTCGCCGTCGACGATGATGCGCTCGACGCTGAACGTCGCATCCGGTGACCCGTCGAACTTCGGCGTGAGCGCCTCGACGGCAGCCGCGGGCCCGTCGGCGATGTTCGGGTTGTGCTGGCGGTAGTCGGAGGAGACCAGGGAGTCGAAGGCGTCAGCCACGCGCTTGCGCGTATAGAACAGCTCGACGAAGTGCTCGAATGCGGCGCGGTTATCAGTCATCGGTGGGGTCACGACCTTCGGTTCGCGGGGCGCGCCGGTGCCGACGCTGGCGATTCCAGCTTGGCGGCCGACGGCCCGAAGCGCACATCACGGGTGCGGATGCACGGCATCAGCGCCGCGAGCACCGCGCCCGCTCACCCCTTCGGATGAAACGGGACACCGCAGGCGCCCACGTCGCCCTCCCCAACCGGAATCGCCCCTAGCTTGGTGAGCATGCTCCGAATCCTCGATCGCCTCTCCACCGCCCGACTGCGCTGGCTTCTCGAGCCCGCGGTGGGTGCGCTCTTCGTCGCACTGTGGTGTTTCGCGGAGGTTGGGCGGTGGAACAGCCACCTGCCGTTCTACGCGGCACCGGTCATCTACGGCGTTGCCATCGGCATCTCGCGATGCTTCCCGCGGGTCGCCCTGGGCATGGGGCTGCTGGTCCCGGTCCTGCAGCTGTCGGGGATGCTGCCCATGGCCTCGGCAAACGATTGGCCCGTGCACCTCGCCATGCCCCTCATCGTGTTCCTCGTTACCGTTCGCTCGCGAGGCGCACTCACCTGGGGATCGCTTGCAGCAGGCGTGGCCCATGCGGCCGGTCTTGCGTTCATGCTGGTCTACCTCGGGCAGTGGCTGCTCTGGACCGGGAGCTACGGAGCCGGTGTCGAACGCTACTCCGCGAGCGGTGAGCTGTTCTTCCAGGACGGTGCCCAGGATATGGCGCGGAACCTGGGCCTCGGAGAGATCGACCTGACCATGCAGGAGAGCATGGTGCAGCTGATGACCGGGCCAGACGGACAGATCGCCGGCGTGACGGTCGCGCCACCCATGCCCGAGCTCCTGCTCTCGTCGGCTGCCCAGCTGGCGCTGGTGTTCGTCGCGTTGACCGTCCTGGCCTGGGCACTCGGCACCTCGACCCAGTTCGCGATCAAGTGGGCGCGCGAACGCGCCATGCGCACCGCGTTGACGGAGGAGCTGTCTGCGTCCTCCACGGAGGTCCTCGTGCTGCACGAACGGTCCCGCATAGCTCGCGAAGTGCATGACGTGCTCGCGCACTCGCTGACCGTGACGATCTCGATGGCGGACGGCTCGAGGCTGCTTCGCGAGTCGCGCGGCGAACCCGCCGACGACCTGCAGAAGATCGCCGACAACGCTCGGAGCACGCTCCTCGAACTGCAGGGTCTCCTCGAGGACATCGGCGGGGCGGGCTCAGCCCCGCAGCCGAAGCTCGAAGAGCTGGGCGCCCTCATCGATCAGGCCTCCGACGCCGGGCTCGAGGTCGAGCTGCGACACCTCGGCGAACGCAAGCGGCTCTCCCAGGTGCAGGAGCTGAGCGTGTTCCGGATCGTGCAGGAGAGCCTCACGAATGCGATGAAGCACGCGGGCTCCGAAGCGTCGGCAACGGTCTCCCTCGACTGGCGCGGCGCCGGGCTCTCCCTCAACATCGTCAGCACCGGGGCCAGCAGTTCGGGTTCCGCAGAGGATCCGCCGCAGCGCAGCGGCCTCGGGCTGACGGGAATGCGCGAGCGTGCGCGCCTCGCGGGCGGCTGGCTGACCGCGGGGGCCGAGCCGAGCGACGGCGAGGCGAAAGAGCGCCAGGTCTTCGTGGTGACGGCCTTCATCCCGACGCAGGACATCGTGCCGCGGGTCGCTGCGACTGAGGACACCCACCTCGCCGCCAGCCGCAAGGAGGACGCGCAGTGAGCGACGACACCGCCACCCAGCCCGTGGACATCCGCGCCGCTCGATCAGGCTCAGCCCCGCGCATCCGCATCGCGCTCGTCGATGACCAGGAGCTGTTCGTCTACGGCATGCGCATGCTCGTGGAATCTCAGCCCGACCTCGAGCTGGTCGGCACGGCAAGCGACGGCGAGGAAGCCGTGGAGCTCGTCGTCGGAGAACGCCCCGACGTGGTGCTCATGGACATCCGCATGCCCGGCCTCAACGGAATCGCCGCGACCAGGCGCATCCTGGAGGCAGCCCCGTACGCCGACGAGACGGGCCCGCGCCCGCGCGTCGTCATGCTGACCACGTTCAGGCAGGACGAGGCGGTGCTGCAGGCCATGCACAACGGCGCGAGCGCGTACGTCACGAAGGATGCGACGCCCGAGATGCTGCTGGACACGATCCGCGCCGTGCACGCGGGCGATGCCCCGGCGATGCCGGTGGGGCGCATCGCTCGCGGGGCGTCTCCGGCCCCGGAACCGACCACGATCGCCCCACGCCCCGACGTCGCGATCGCCGCACTGTCCCCTCGAGAGCGGGAGATCTTCCTCCTCGCCGCGAAGGGGCTGCGCAACAGCGAGATCGCGGCCGCCGCGTTCGTGAGCGAGGCGACCGTGAAGACGCACGTCCGCAACGTGCTCGCGAAGCTCGAGCTGTCGAGCCGCGCCCAGATCGTCGTGTTCGCCTACGAGCACCGCCTCGTCACCGGGTAGCCCGCGTGCGGCTCGCGCCGCCGGGTCGCCCGGCGCGGCTCCGCGTCACCGCCCCACCCATCCGCCTCCTCCTCCCTCCCTCCGTCTCTGCAGCCGTCCGGCAAGATTGTGGCGGGGTGCTGCCCGAGAGCTCTCGAACAGCACTCCGCCACAACTCCTCGAGCATCCGTCCGCGCGCGACGGAGCGCGGGCACCCACTACTTCTCGTCGCAACGCTTGCGCCTCACTGCGACAACCGCGCCGAATCCCACGCTCACCGCGCCGAGTCCAGCGGTGACCGCGCCAACCCCCGGCCCACCCAGCCGCCGGTCCGCTATCCCCCACGCCCATCCGCGCCTGCCCCCATCCGCCGCCGCCCCGCAGCTGCCGCACCCGCCACTCCCCACCAGAGTTGTGGCAAAGCGCGGCGCGCGCGCTCACGAACAGCACCGCGCCACAACTCTGCTCGGACTCCGGCGGTGGGATGCGGCGGCGTAGCGGTGGGATGCGGGACTCGCGGCGGCGGGCCCTACCTGTTGTCGAGCTTCCTGCGGGCGCTCGCGAGCGTCACGGCGATGCCGATCGCGATCGCGAGGGCGCTGATGGCAGCCACGAGCGCAGGCGACGAGTCGACGCCGGTCTGCGCGAGCTCCCCGGTGGCCACTGGAGTCGAGGTCGCACTCGTCGCCACGGGAGTGTGGGTCTCGACTCCGGGAACCGGCACCGCCGTCGGCGTGACCGGGACGGCAGTCGACGTCTGGGTCGGAGTCGGCGTCGGCGTCGGCGTCGGAGTCGGAGTCGGAGTCGGAGTCGGCGCGGGCAGCGCTGCGAGGAACGCGGCCGCGTCGACGAGCCCGGACCCGGCCGAGTCCGCGACGCTGACGAACTCATGGATGCTGCCGATAGGTTCGGCGGTCGTCGTCATCGCGGCCCGCAGCTCCTGCTCCGTGATGCCCGGGCGGAGCTGCATCCCGAGCGCCGCAACTGCTGCCGCTGACGGTGCAGCAGCCGAGGTGCCGGTGAACGAGTAGACGCCCTCAGCGCCCTGGACTGCGCTTCCGAAGAAGTTCGTCCAGCCTCCGTCGAGCGAGGTGAGCGTCGGCGCACCAGAGATGGGCTCGGGCAGCGCGTCTGTGCTCGGGAACGCTTCGAAGTACAGCGTCATGGGCCCGGTGCCGCTGAAGTTCTCGAGCTCCGTCGGTGTGGCAGCGTTGGCGGCCGCGACGCTGAACGCTCGGGGCGTGCCGGCGTGTCCGTAGATCGAGGGCCCGACGATGTCGCCGCCGGTGCCCGCGGAGTACTCGGCGGCCCGGAGGTAGCTGCTCGGGAAGATCGTCTTCACCCGCGGGTTGAGAGCCGGTACACCATCGCTGGTGTCTCGAACGATCGTGTAGTTGTAGTCGCCGCCGGTGGGCTTGAAGCCCGCGAGCTGCACGGGCGAGCCTGCCGCGGGGAGGGGGCTGCCTGCGACGAGCTCGCCGGCGGCGTCGGTGACGGCGACCACGAGGCGGCTGGTGGCGGCCCCAGCGGGTTCAGCCCACTGCAACATGAACAGGGCGTTGACGTCGTAGGCGGCGAGGTCCGGGTAGGTCAGCGTGTTCGTGGGGTCCTCGCCCGCGCCCGGGTCGAAGTCCATGCAGTCGGCGCTGGTGATGTCGAACTGGTCGAGGTTCTCGGCGACAGCAGCCGGGCAGGCCGTCGGCCGGTAGGCGGGTGCCTCCCATGAGGAGATGACGCGACCTTCGCTCTCGCCGAGGCTGCCGACGATCGTGTCGTTGCCAGCGGCGGTGAAGAAGGGGATGCCGAGCGCAACCGCATCGTTGACGGAGTTGGCGGCGACTCCGTCCTGGAACATCGTCTCGTCGTAGTATCCGAGGTCGTCGACGATGATGTCGGCCCCGGCCTCTGAGAGACGTTCGACGGCGTTTGCGAAGCCAGCCTGCCCTCCGCTGCCGGACGCGAACAGCAGCGTCGAGCCGGGTGCGATGGAGTGGACCAGCTGGGCCATGCCGCGCCCCTCGTCGGTGCTCGGGGCCGCGCTCTCGACCACGACCTCAACGGGTTGCGTGTAGCCGCACGGGTTGCCGGCTCCCGGGAGCAGGCCCGCGGCCACATCCTCGTCCGGTGTCGACGGCAGCGTCACGGTCGCATGGTCGTACGAGTCGGAGATGATCCCGATGCGCACCCCCTCACCATCCACGCCATACAGGTCTCGCGCGAGGGGAACATTGAGGGGCTCGGTGAGGTTGGCCGGCACCGCGCGGCAGGTGTCAGCGGATGCGCTGGGGTCCGCATCAGGTTCGGTGGTGGGTTCCACAGCGGGTCCCGTCGTCGGTTCCGTCGTCGGTTCCGCCGTCGGTTCCGCCACCGTCAGAGCGTTGGCCGCATCCCACGCGGAACCGCTGGACACCGGCGAGAGAGTCTCCTGCACCGACTGCACGTTCGCAAGCCCTGCGACGGCTTCGAGATTGCCCGCCGGAACCGTCGCTCCGATCACGAGGTACTTCGCGGCGACCGCGTCGATGGTGCCGAGCGCAGCGAGTGCGTCGATATCGGCGGCCAGCGGGGGTGTCGAGTAGTAGACGGTGACCGCGACGCTGCCGCCGCTCAGCTGCAGGCTCGCCGGGCCAGACTCCGGCAGCGCGAGCTGCGTCGGCGTGGCCGCTGCGAGCTGCTGTTCCGCTGCCGCAGGGTCAGCGGACACGTCGACGGCCGCCAGGGCGGTCAGCCTTCCCGACAGCTTGTCGCTGTCATCGGTCGCCGGGGCAGCCGACGCTGCTCCGACCCCGAATCCGCCGAAGACGAGTCCGGCAGCGACGACAGCAGCTGTGAGGCGCGGGAGAGTACGAGCAGAATTCACCAAGTCACCTCAGGGAGTAGGCACTGAAACAGGAGCGGGGCTGGAACAGGAGCTGATGGTGCTGATGGAACTGGAGCCAAGAATGGCAGATGCGGCGGCACTTCCGCTACTGGAAGGCGCGGGCGAAAGCGCGCACGCCTCGCCGAGATCCGCGGGCTCGTCGCAGGCCGGGAAACGCTGGCCTCGGCGGTCGCTGTCGACGCCGCCCAAGAGCCGCGCTCCTCCTCTTCCCGACTTGACACCGAGGTCCACACGAGCAAAAGTACAACTGGTACAGACCAGTGAGCAGGACCGAACAGACGGAGCGAGCAGAATGATCGTCAGCGCCGCGAACGTCATCACGCCGCACAGCCAACTCTCGCCCGGGTGGGTGCAGATCGAGGGAACCGTCGTGCAGCGTGTGGGCTCGGGGCGGCCCCCCGCGGACTCCGGCGACATCGTCGAACTCGGGGAAGCGACGATCGCGCCCGGCTTCGTCGATGGCCACGTGCACGGTGGAGGCGGCGCGGGGTTCGACGACGCCGGCGCGGGCGACGGACGCGGCGCACTCGCGGCGAAGACAGCGGTGCGCACGCATCTCGAGCAGGGCACCACCTCGCTCGTCGCGAGCCTCGTCACCGACGAGATCGGCGCGATGTGCGACTCGGTCGCGGCGCTCGCGACCCTCGTGGAGGAGGGCATCCTCGCGGGCATCCACCTCGAGGGGCCATGGCTGAGCCGCGAGCATCCGGGCGCCCACGCGCAGCAGCACCTCATCGAGCCGAACAGTCGCGATCTCGCTGCGCTGCTGGCGGCAGGGCGCGGGCAGGTGCGCATGGTCACGCTCGCACCCGAGCTGCCCGGTGGTCTCGACACCATCAAGGCGCTGACCGACGCCGGGGTCGTCGCCGCCATCGGACACACCGACGCCTCCTACGACATCGCCCGCGAAGCGCTCGACAACGGTGCAACGGTCGGCACGCACCTCTTCAATGCGATGCGCGGACTGCACCACCGCGAACCCGGCCCCGCCACAGCATTGCTCGAGCACCCGGATGCGGTGATCGAGCTCATCGCGGACGGCACCCACGTGCATCCTGCGGCCCTCCGCCTCGCCGCAGTCGCGAAACCGCACCAGTTCATGCTCGTCACCGACGCGATGTCGGCCGCGTGCATGCACGATGGCGACTACACGCTGGGCTCGCTCGACGTCGAGGTGCGCGGCGGGGTCGCCCGCCTCACGCGGGGTGGCGCGATTGCCGGATCGACGCTCACGATGGCGCGCGCGGTGCAGTACGCGGTGGCCGTGGCCGGACTGCCGCTCGTCGACGTCGTGCGGGCTGCGTCGACCACGCCGGCGACTGCCCTGGGCCTCGAGAAGGTCGGGTCGCTGCTGCCGGGATACTCGGCCGACCTCGTCGTACTGGACCAGTCGCTCGGCGTGCAGCGGGTCATGCGTCGCGGCGAGTGGGTTCGCTGAGCGACGCCCGCCCCCACGCAGCGGTGGCCGCCGGCGCTGCAGGCACCGCAGGCACCGCAAGCACTGCAGGCACCGCAGGCACTGCGGGCACCGCAGGCACCGCAGGCACTGCGGGCACCGCAGGCACCGCGCGCACCACCCTGCCGCACCTGCCAGCGGTGATCCTGCCGTCCCTGCCACCTTCGCGCTGCGTCGGCGGCGACCCCCGTCATCCTGAGGCGCGTGATGGGTTTGGGTGACTGTGATGGGTTTTTACCCATCACCGGTCGGCAAAACCCATCACGCGCATCCGAGAAACCCATCAGCGTCGCGAAAACCCATCAACGTCACTCGACCACGCGCGACCTGCCGCGCCAGAGCAGGCAACGGATGCACCGCAGCCGTTTCCCGCCCAGGGAGCGCAAGGCCGCGAATGTCCCCAGGCTCTCGCCCAGCCAGCCGAATCAGCCGAGTGCCGCATCTGTCCCCGGATGTCGCCCCACCGAGGGAGCAGTGAAGGCCGCAGCTGCCACCCGAATGTCACCCGGTCGCAGCCGCCGAAAAGCCGAGGTTCCCACCCGTGCCACCTTCGCGCTGCGTCGGCGGCGACCCCGTCATCCTGAGGCGCGTGATGGGTTTCGGCGACCGTGATGGGTTTTTACCCATCACCGGTCGGCAAAACCCATCACGCGCATCCGAGAAACCCATCAGCGTCGCCAAAACCCATCAGCGTCACTCGACCACGCGCGCCAGAGCAAGCGGCGGATGCACCGCGGCCGCATCCCCGCCGAGAGGCGGATAAGCCGATAGGCGGATAAGCCGATAGGCGGATAAGCCGATAGGCGGATAGGCCGATAGGCCGATAGGCCGACGCTAAGCCGAGGTTTCCGCGACGCCACGTTCGCGACGCCGACGGCGAACCTCGTCGCAGCGGACGATAGGGCGCGGCGGCCGCCCTCGAGGGCTACGCCTCGGGCTGGACGCCGGCTCGGTGCTCGACCGTGTACCGGTAGTAGTCGGCCATGGTGAGCTCGGCGGCCGCGGCCTCGTCGATGACGATCGTCGCCCGGCGGTGCAGCTGCAGCACGGAACCCGGCCACATCGAGGAGACGGGCCCCTCGACCATCGCGGCGACCGCGCGCGCCTTCGACGCACCCTGCGCGACGAGCACGACACTGCGCGCATCGAGGATGGTGCCGAGCCCCTGCGTGAGGCAGTGCACCGGCACGTCCTCCGGCTTGTCGAAGAAGCGTGCGTTGTCGGTGCGCGTCTTGGGGGCGAGCGTCTTCACGCGTGTGCGGGAGGAGAGCGAGGACGTGGGCTCGTTGAATCCGATGTGCCCGTTCGCCCCGATGCCGAGGAGCTGCACGTCGACGCCTCCAGCGGCGGCGATCTTGGCCTCGTAGTCCTCGCAGGCGGCGTCGAGGTCGGCCGCGAGGCCATCCGGCACGTGCACCCGCGCGGGGTCGAGGCCGAGCGGCTCGACCACCTCACGGCCGACCACGGCGTGGTACGACTCGGCGTGCGACCTGGCGATGCCGACGTACTCGTCGAGGGCGAAGGCGCTCACTCGGCTGAAGTCGAGGCCTTCAGCGCGTCGGGCAGCGAGCGAGCGGTAGGTCTCCAGGGGGCTGGAACCGGTGGCGACGCCGAGCACCGCTTCCGGATTGCCCGCGACGACGTCCGCGATGCGTCCAGCTGCAAAGGCGCCGACCTCTGCCGGCCCGGCCATGATGACAACTTCCATGCGCTGCTCCTAGAGATCGAAGGCGATCGGGGCGCCTCAGTCCAGTCTGGACGTGCGGCCGGATCGGCGAGGCGTGTTGCGCATCACAATACCGGGAAACCGATGCGTGGTCTAGTCCACCGAGGGCAATGGGGTGAGCCGCGACTAAGCAGCCCACCCCACGAATCAGAGCGAGAACTCAGTCCTGGCGCAGCCTCAGCTCGACGTCGCCACCCCCGAGCACGATGACCGGAGTCACGGCAGGATGCCCAGCCGCGCGGATGGCGTCGAGGTCGAACCGCAGGAGTGGCGTGCCCTCCACGACCTCGTCGCCGACAGCGACAAGCGTCTCGAATCCCTCGCCCTTCATCTCCACGGTGTCCACACCGACGTGGACCAGCAGCTCGGTGCCATCACGGAGCTTCAACGCGACCGCGTGACTCGTCGGGAAGATGTGCGCGACGGTGCCGTCTGCCGGCGCCCACACGGTGTCGCCCGTGGGCTCGACCGCGACCCCAGAACCCATGATCCCCTGGGAGAACGTCGCATCCGGAACCTCGGAGAGCGGAACGACGCGACCGGCAACCGGCTGGCGCACGGTGAGCACGGTCTTCGTGGCGACGCCACCCTGCGAAGGCGCGGCCACCGTGGCGTCCGCCACCGCGACGGGCGCGGAAGGCGCCTCGACTCGGCCTGCGATGAGGTCCTCCATCGCATCCTTCACGAACTGCACCTCGAGGCCGTAGATGACCTGCACCGACTTTCCGCCCGGCTTCATGATGCCGGCGGCACCAGCACGACGGATGGCCGCATCATCCACCTTCGACACGTCGGCGATCTCCATGCGGAGCCGCGTGGCGCAGTTGTCGAGCTCGAGCACGTTGTCCTTGCCACCGAGCCCCTTGAGGATCGCGGATGCCTGGTTGAGGAACTTCGACGACCCTGTCGATGTCTCATCCACTTCGACTTCCTCGTCTTCGCGACCCGGCGTCTTCAGGTCGAAGCGCTTGATGATGAAGTAGAACGAGACGAAGTAGATGACGAACCAGATGGCGCCGGCCAGGAAGATCGCCCACGGATTCTGCGCCAGGGGGTTGACCCAGCCGAGCATGAGGTCGATGAACCCGCCGGAGAACCCGAAGCCCATGCGCACCGGCAGCAGCGCCATGATGAACATCGAAATGCCGGTGAAGATCGCGTGGACCACGTACAGGGCTGGCGCGAGGAACATGAACGCGAACTCGAGCGGCTCGGTGACGCCGACGAAGAACGACGCGAAGGCGCCGGACAGCAGGATGCCGGCGGTGACCTTGCGGCGGTTGGTCTTGGCCGTGAGGTACATCGCGAGCGCCGCACCGGGCAGACCGAACATCATGATCGGGAAGTAGCCGGTCATGTACTGGCCGGTGACGCCTGCCGTGCCCGTGCCGTTCAGGAAGTTGCCGAGGTCGTTGATGCCGGCGACGTCGAACCAGAACACCGCGTTGAGCGCGTGGTGGAGGCCGAGCGGGATGAGCAGGCGGTTGAAAAAGCCGTAGAGGCCGGCGCCGACCGGGCCGAGCCCGACCATCCACTCACCGAACGAGACGAGGCCGCCGAACAGCACCGGCCACACGAAGTAGAGCACGAGTGCGACGACGAGGGATGCACCGGTCGTGACGATCGCGACGGAGCGCTTGCCCGAGAAGAACGACAGGGCCGCGGGCAGCTGGACGTCCTTGAACTTGTCGTAGCAGTACGCGCCGATGAGGCCGCAGATGATGCCGACGAAGGCGTTCTCGATGCGCCCGAAGCCGATGTTGACATCCTCAACCGGGATGCCCTGCAGCGTCGCGACCGTCTCAGGGCTGAGGAGCCGCGTGACGACGAGCCACGACACGAGCCCCGCGAGCGCGGCGGTACCGTCTGGCTTCGATGCCATTCCGATTGCCACGCCGAGCGCGAAGAGCAGGGGCAGGTTGTCGAGCAGCGCGCCACCTGCAGCGGTGAAGAAGGCCTGAACGAAGTTCTCGCCTGCCGTGTTGAGGATCCAGTACCCGATACCGGACAGGATCGCCGCTACCGGCAGGACAGCCACCGGCAGCATGAGCGACTTGCCGAGTTTCTGGAGATATTTCATGGCGTGACTCCATGGTCAAAGGAAAAGTTAGGGGGACTCTACTTGGAAAATCCGCCCTGGTATAGACCAGAGTTCGCCGGTGGTTCGGTTTGCGTCAGGAGAAGGGCAGCGTGAGGCGCTCCTGGAGCGGGAACGTGAGCTCGAAACGATCCGCGGGGAACGTCGCACGCGAGTACGACATGGGCAGGCCGCGGGCGATCGCGGCGCGAGTGAGACGCAGGACCGGGTAGCTCGCCGCGATGCCCAGCACCTCGATCTCCTCGGGGCTCGGCAGCGTGGCCGTGACGACCTCGACCCCCTCCGTCGGCAGCAGATCGAGCGTCTCGAGCATCTCGTAGAGGCTCCCCTTGGCCGTCTCCTCGTCGAGCTGCGGCACCAGGGCCGCGGGCAGCCACTCGTCCTCGAGCGCGAGCGGACGGTCATCGCCGAGTCGCAGCCTGCGCAGGTGGATGGTCTCAGCTTCCGGCGGGAGCTGCAGGTGCTCTTCCACCTCGTCCGGGCGCTCCGTGCTGCGCACGAACGAGAGCACCCGCGTCTCGGCACGCATCCCGTGCTCGCGGACGGCGCTTGCGAACGACCGCAGCCGAACCTGCAGGGAGACGGGCGGGGCGAGCTTCTCGGTGCCGATACCGCGCTTCGTGCGGACGAGCCCCTCACGCTCGAGGACATCGATCGCCGCTCGGACGGTCATGCGAGCCACCCCCAGCTGTGCTGAGAGCGTGCGTTCCGACGGCAGCAACTCGCCCGGGGAGAGCGATGCGGCGAGGGCGCGAACGCCCTCGAGAGCTGTTGAACCACTGACGCGTGCCATCCCGCCAGTATCCCATCGCGTCCGGACCCGGGTACGACGACCGCAGCGCCTCGCCTCGGCACGCCCTCGGCACGCCTCGTGATCTCACCGCCCCGAAGAGGTCATTTTGCGCCCATCCCCAGCCCTCGGAAGGGCGGAAAGTGACCTTTTCGCGGGATGGCGGGATGAAGCGGCGGGGCGCGGCGGGGCGCGGCGGGTCGGCGGGTCGGCGGATGGATGGGAACCAGCGCCGGATCGACCGAACCTAGGCACCACCGCCGACGAGGCCGGCGCGGTGCGCGAGGATCACGGCCTGGACGCGATCGCGCAGTTCGAGCTTCGCGAGGATGCGTCCGACGTGCGACTTCACGGTCGACTCGCTGAGGAACAGCTCGACCGCGATCTCGGGGTTGCTCAGCCCCTGGCCGATCGCGATGAGCACCTCGAGCTCTCGCGGCGAGAGCACACTCAGCTCGGGTGCCCCGCCGGGAGGAAGCGTGCGAGCGGCATCGGGGTCTGTGAGCTCCCCGACGTCCCGCGCCAGCGCCGGGGGCAGCACGAAGTCGCCCGCGTGGACGTCGCGGATGGCCTGCATGAGCTCGGCCGGGCGCACATCCTTCAGCAGGAAGGCGCTCGCGCCGGCGTGCAGCGCCTGCGTGACCGAAGAGTCGCTGTCGAACGTGGTCAGGACGATCACGCGTACCGGGCTGTCGCGGACGATCATTCGGGTCGCGGCGATGCCGTCGAGGTCGGGCATCCGCACATCCATCAGCACGACATCCGGCCGCGTTCGGGCGGCGAGCGCCACACCCGCGCGGCCACCGGATGCCTCACCGACGACGGCGAAGTCGCCGTCCGCTTCGAGGACGAGGCGGAAGCCGGTTCGGACCAGGTCCTGGTCATCGACGAGAGCGACGCGGATCTTCACGACGGGAGCCCCTTCCCCGCAGAGGCGGCGACGGACGGGATCACGGCCCGAACGCGCCAGCCGGGATGATGCGCTCGGGGGCCGGCCTCGAGCATGCCTGCCACGATGTCCAGCCGCTGCCGCATCCCGATGAGGCCGGAGCCCGAGCCGCGGCTCGCTGCGCCGAGCGGCGCTCCGCTCGGCGGCCCGTCGTCGACGACCTCGAGACACGAACCGGACGGCGAGTGGGTCAGCGTCACATCGACACGAGCGTCGCGACCAGCATGGCGGAGCGTGTTCGTGAGCGCTTCCTGCGTGACCCGGTAGGCGACGAGCTGGCGCGTGGCGTCGAGATCAGGAGTGCCCTCCTCCGTGAAGAGCACGTCGAGCCCGGCGTCGCGGGAGCGATCGATGAACTCAGGCAGCGCGTCCAGCGACGGCTGCGGTGCAGGATCGGCCGGAGTCTCGGCATCGTTGAGCAGCGAGAACACGGTACGCGCCTCGCGCATCGAGCGTCGCCCCGTGTCGGAGATGGCGGCCAGCAGCCCTCGAGCCTGGTCAGGGTCGCGGTCCAGGACCGCCGAGGCGCCGTCGGCGCTGCTCACGATCACCTGGAGGCCGTGCGAGAAGATGTCGTGCACCTCGCGGGCGATGCGGGCTCGCTCGGCGTGCGTCGCGAGCTGAGCGGAGCGGTCCCGTTCGATAGTGAGCTCCTCGGCGAGCTGGATGAGGGAGGCGATGAACCTGCGGCGCATCCCGACCGCGAGACCGATGAGGAGGGCCGCGACCCCGACGCCGAGGATGAGGAGGAGGTCGACCTGCCAGCGTCCGACGAGCGGCGGATCGTCGACGACGAGCCGGAGGGTGGACGCGCTGATCGCGGCGACGAGGCTGAGGCCGACCCACGAGAAGATCCCCACGCGGGGCGTGCCGCCCGCCGCGATCGAGTAGGTCACGACGGCGAGCACGAAGAGGTCGGCGGGGAGCTGCAGCGGCACCGCCAGCGCGAAGGTGAGGGCCGCGGCGGAGATCGCGACGGCGGGCGCGGCGCGGCGCAGGGAGATGGCGATGCACCCCACCGCGAGCATGACGAGCTCGGGGGCGAGAGCACCCACGGGGATGCCGACGTACAGGGCCTGCCACCCGAGGATCGACCCGTTGAAGAGCACGTACACGGCCAGCAGCGCGGCGTCTCCGAGCGTGAATCGCGACGCCCTGGTCGGCTGCCCCTCGCTGGGCCCGGTCACGAAAGCACGCTCACGGGCAACACCGTAGCGCGGGCTCGTTCGGCGGGAATGAGAGCCTGTCGCACGAGGACGCCAGCCAGCCAGACGACCCCGACGGTCATGGCGACGAACTCGAGGGTCGCGCCGAGATCCGTCCGGAACCGCAGGAGCGAGAGGGATGCGCCCGCGGCCGCGACGAGGCCGGTCGCGCCCGCAGCTCCCCAGGCGACGAGCCGCGTCAGGCGCGGGAGCGAGCTCGTCGCGAGCTGCACCATGACGACGGCAGCCCCGGTGAAGCCCGTCGCGGCGAAGACGATGTGAACGAGGTCCTGCAGCGTCGAGCCCGGCGTGAACGGGATGGGGCAGCCGTACGTGCAGGTCACCTGGGATGCCCCCACGAACGCCAGCGCCGTGGCGACGAGGGTGCCGGATGCGCTCCAGCTCAACCAGCGCAGCCGTGATCGGATGCCGTGCAACGACGGGGCCCCGAGGAGCGCGCCGACGCCGATTCCGAGCAGAGCGGTGTTGAAGACGTCGGCCGTTGGCATGCCCGTGGCACCTAATCCGCTGACATACACCTGCTCCGTCACCTGCGATCTTGTGAACCAGATCGTCGCCACGCTCACGAGGAGGATCGCGGCCGACAGCCACATCGCGGTCGGCGTCGTGGGGGTCCGCTCTGCTTCGGTGAGTCTGTGCGCAAGCATCCCCTCACGCTAGAAATTCGCGGGCGGGAATTGAGCGAAGGCTCGATTTCTCATACCTGGGTACGAGCCGCGGGCCCGCCGGCTGAAGGCCGCAGGCGGAGGCGGGTGCGGAGGCGGCCCGGCGGTCACGCGGGCCGGGCTCGCCTCGCGGTCCCACCGCCCCGAAAAGGTCACTTTCCGCCCATCCTCAGCCCTCCGAAGGGTCGAAAGTGACCTTTTCGCGGTGCCGAGGTGCGTCCGGAGGCGGATGGGGATCCGGGTGCGGACGCGGACGCGCATGCGGGTGCGCGTGCGGGTGCGGACTCGGACGCGGACAGGAAGGCGGGTGCGGAGTCGGGCACGCAGGCGAACGCGGCCCGGCGGTCACGCGGGCCGGGCTCACCTCGAGGTCCCACCGCCCCGAAAAGGTCACTTTCCGCCCATCCTCAGCCCTCCGAAGGGTCGAAAGTGACCTTTTCGCGGATGCCAAGGCGCGTCCGGAGGCGGATGGGGATCCGGGTGCGGACGAGGACGCGCATGCGGGTGCGGGTGCGCGTGCGGGTGCGGACTCGGACGCGGACAGGCAGGCGGACTCGGACTCGGACAGGCAGGCGGACGCGGCTCGGCGGTCACGCGGGCCGGGGCTCACCTCGCGGTCCCACCGCCCCGAAAAAGGTCACTTTCTGCCCATCCTCAGCCCTCCGAAGGGCCTAAAGTGACCTTTTCGCGGGGCGCGGCGCGGCGCGGGGCGCGGCGCGCGGGCGCGGGGCGGCGCGCGGGCGCGGCGCGGTCAGCCGAGGCTGACCTGCGACTTGTCGAAGGCGACGTAGCCGGCGAAGTCGTGGCCGACGCGCTCGGTCGAGCCGTCGAACGGCTCCGGGTAGCTCCAGGCCGCGTCGCGGTGCGTGGCGCCGTCGACGACGACGTCCCAGTACTGCGCGTGCCCCTTCCACGGGCAGGTGTACTGCGTGTCGCTCTTCGTGAACGACTCGGAGTGCAACGACGACGGCGGGAAGTAGTGGTTGCCTTCGATGCCGACGAGCTCCGACTCGGGCGCTTCGGCGATGACGGTTCCGTTGACAGTTGCCTTCATGGTGGTCTTCCTTCGACGAATAGCGAGTGGGTAGACGGGAAGCGTCGCCCCGTCAGCTGGGAGAAGGGTGATGTGCGTGGATGCGCGTCGCTCGTACCTGGGAGAACGTCGGCAGCGACGCCGATCGCCTGCCCTACTCTCAGCGGCGGGGATCCGTGCCGGGCCCCAGCTCCCCCGCCATTGGAAGGTCCCCCGTTGTCGAACTCCGCACCCTCCCGCCCGTATCCGCTCGGCTTCAGCACCGTCGACGGCAGATCGAACTTCGCGGTGTACTCCGAGACCGCAGATTCTGTGAATATGTGCACCTTCGACGAGTCTGGGGCTGAGACCCGGACGCGCCTCGAGCACCGCACGGGCCACGTCTTCCACGGCTTCGTCGACGAGTTGCAGGTCGGCTCCCGCTATGGGCTGCGCGTCGATGGCCCATGGGACCCGGAGCGTGGCCTCCGCCACAACGTGAACAAGCTGCTCCTCGACCCGCACGCCACGGCGATCGAGGGCCAGTACGCGTGGTCGCAGTCGGTGTTCGGCCACGACATGAACGAGCCGGAGCGGCGCGACGACACCGACTCGGCAGGCTCGGTTCCCCTGAGCGTCGTCGCCGATCCCAGCTTCGACTGGGGCGACGACGTTTCGCCGCGTGTCCCCCTCGACAAGACGGTCGTCTACGAGGTGCACGTCAAGGGCTTCACGCAGCTGCACCCGGAGGTGCCTGAGGAGATCCGCGGAACGTACGCGGGCCTCGCGCACCCGGCGGCCATCAAGCACCTCGTCGACCTCGGCGTGACCTCGGTCGAGCTGCTGCCCGTGCAGCAGTTCGTGCAGGACAGCCACCTCGAGGAGAAGGGGCTGCGCAACTACTGGGGCTACAACTCGATCGGCTTCTTCGCCCCGCACGGCGACTACGCGGCGGCTGGCGACGGCGGCGGCCAGGTCGCCGAGTTCAAGGAGCTCGTGAAGGCCCTCCACGCCGCTGGCCTCGAGGTAATCCTCGACGTGGTCTACAACCACACGGCTGAGGGCAACCACCTGGGGCCGACGCTGTCGTTCAAGGGCATCGACAACGCCGCCTACTACCGCCTGGTGGAGGGCGATGAGAGCCACTACTTCGACACCACCGGAACGGGCAACAGCGTGAACGTGGGCCACCCGGCGGCGCTCGGGCTCATCATGGACTCGCTGCGGTACTGGGTGAGCGAGATGCACGTCGATGGGTTCCGCTTCGACCTGGCCACGACCCTCACACGTCAGGGCGGCGACGCGGAGCTGCACAGCGCCTTCCTCACGCTCATCCAGCAGGATCCGGTGCTCGCGCCGGTCAAGATGATCGCCGAGCCGTGGGACACGGCCGGCTACCAGGTGGGCGGGTTCCCCGCGGACTGGTCGGAGTGGAACGGCAAGTTCCGCGACGACGCCCGCGACTACTGGAACGGCAGCGACGCGACCCTCGGCACGACGGCGCAGCGCATCCTCGGCTCACCTGACGTGTACGAGGCGAGCCGCCGCTCGCCGCTGTCGAGCGTGAACTTCATCACCGCGCACGACGGGTTCACGCTCGCCGACCTCACCGCGTACAACGACAAGCACAACGCGGCGAACGGCGAGGACAACCAGGACGGTGAGAGCGACAACCGCTCGGCGAACGGCGGTGCGGAGGGTCCCACCGAGGACGAGGCGGTGAACGAGCGCCGCGCGCGCAAGCGCCGCAACCTGCTTGCGACGCTGCTCCTCTCGGCGGGTGTGCCCATGATCCTCGGCGGCGACGAGCTCGGCCGCACGCAGGGCGGCAACAACAACGCCTACTGCCAGGACAACGAGATCTCCTGGTTCGATTGGGAGGCGGTCGACGCCGAGCTGCTCGAGTTCACGCGGACGCTGCTCTCGCTGCGCGCCGAGCATCCCGCACTGCGGCCGGTCTGGTTCCGCCAGGCACCGGATACGGGTGCCGATGACACCGTGGACGTACTGCGCTCCGACGCGCGTGGCTTCGACGACGCGGACTGGGAGAACCCGGATGCGCGTTCCATCGCGTTCGTGTTCTCGCACGTCGGCGCCGACTCGTTCGCCCTGCTGCTGAACGCGGCGGAGAACGCCGTCGAGTTCACGGTTCCAGAGGCACCTCACGGCACCTGGGAGCTGGCGCTCTCGAGTGACGACGAGCAGCGCGTCAGCGACCCGGTGACCACGCTCATGGTCAAGGAGGGCTCGTTCACGCTGCTGCGTTCGCCGGCCGAGCGCTGACGGTCGCTGCGTCTCCGGCGCTCCCTGCGTCCGTGCTGACCGGGGAGCGCCGAGGGCTCAGTCCTCGACCCAGGGGCGCGCGAGGACGGCGTCCATCTCTCCACGGACGACCTCGGTGAAGATCACGAGGGCCTCATCCCTGGGGACATCGGAGAGCACGAGTTCCGGATCGTGCGGTCGTGCCGCATGCGACAGCACCACGGTTCCGGATGCGAAGGCAGTCACGAACCAGCCGTACGGGTCGCCGGCGCCGACGTCCGGCTCCTCATCACTCGCATCGTCGAGCTCGGCGAGCAGCGCAGGCAGGTCCTCGACTCGGGCGGGATCCGACGAGCCATCGAGGTGCATCACGTCCATGGCGTGCACACTACGAGGCCTCCCTGGGCCCCTTCTCCGCGAACGCCCCGGCGAGATCGACGGCGGTCCAGCAAGCGACGACGAGCAGCACGTCAGCGACCCGGTTGCCCGGTGACCACGCTCATGGTCGAGGAGCGCTCGTCCACGCTGCTGTGTCCGCCCGCTCAGCACTGCGTTCCGTGTCGCGCATGTCGCCGCTCCGAACCGAGTCTCGCCGGAGGGGCCCGCGCGTACCCCACGTGCCCCAACGCCAGAGCCATTCGAGCGGTCCTTGCGTGAAGGCACGCAGCCAGAGCGTGCTCGCGATCCACTGCAGCACGAGGATGCCGACGACGATGCTGAGCAGCAGCGTCCACGAGGTGCTGTTGGGCAGGTCGAAGAGCGCACCTGCGGCGAGCATCAGCGGGGCTGCAGCGACGTAGTTCGTGAGCGCCATCTTTCCGAGCGGCGTGAAGACGGCCTGCAGGACACGCGCGGCGCGGGTCGTCATGAGCAGTGAGAGCAGCGCGATGTACGCGCCGGCCATCGCGAATCCGGCGAGCCCGGAGGCGAGGTCGAAGCCGGACATCCGGATGTCCCCCGCCTGCCAGATCGCGAGCGGGATCGAGGCCGCGGTGAAGGCGAGGAGCGCGACGACGGAGCCGCCACGCGAGCGGCCGATCGACTGCACGATGCCGTACCGAGCGAGGGCGGCGCCGAGAAGGAAGACGCCCGGGATGAGGGTGATGCCGCCACCCGTCAGCGCGAGACTCGCGACGATGAGCACGGCGGCGCCGACAGCGACGGCCCAGCGCGGCAGCCAGGTGCTCGGGAGCAGCACGAGCAGGCCGGCGATGGCGTACGGCCACAGCGCGGAGCCGCTCTGCAGGAACTCGAAGGGGATGCCGATGGCGAGGAGGATCAGGAGGCGCCTGAGCAGCACGAGCCTCGGTCGGCGCGAGCGTCGCGCGGCGGAATCGAAGAAGAGCGCGAAGCCGATCCCGAAGAGCAGCGAGAAGATCGGGAAGAAGCGCTGCTGCACGAACAGCTGCAGCCAGCCGCTCGGGTCGCCGAGGTCGGCGGGCTGGAGCACGCCGGTGTCGGAGCCGAAGTGCACGAGCGGGGCGATGTTGACGAAGAGGATGCCGCAGAGTGCGGCACCACGGATGACGTCGAGGGCGGCGATTCGGCCACGGGCAGGTGCAGGTGCAGCGGGTGCGCCTTCTGAGGAGGAGGGGGAAGTCAAGACATGCCTTTCGCGGCGCGGCCCGGATCTCGGGCATGACGCGACGACCCATCATCGGGCGGGGGCGTGACGGCTCGCGTCCTCCGCCGGATGGACCCGCGTCAGCCTCTGGGGTGACCTGGACGGCCCGCCGGGTTGGAGAATGGCAGCAGACACTCGGCTACGGACAGGACGACCTGCATGAACTCGCGGACATCACGTGCACCGACTCGCTGGGCGAGCTCTGCACTGCTTCGCCTCGGCGCCCTCGCTGCCCTGAATGCGGTGGTCGCTCTGGCCCTGGCACCCGTGACGACGGTGTTGGCCACGGTGAACCCGCCCGCCTACGCGGTCGTCGCGTCGATGACGATGATGCTGCCGATGCTCGCAGCGCTGCTCGTGCCCCGTTTCGGGAGCGCGATCATCGTCGCGTTCTGTACCGGCATCTTCCTCATGATCACCCCGCTCGGGGCCATCGCCATCGTCGCCCTCTCCCTGCCCGCGCTGGTGATGGAGCTCGTCCTGCTCCTCGGACGCCTCGTCCTTCGGAGGTCCCGCCCAGGTGCCGAGGCGACGACGACCGACGCGCCGTGGACGACGTGGCTGCTCGCGTGCGCTGCCGGCGGGACCGCGATCGCCGCGATGTCGCTCCTGGTCCTCGCCCCTGGCGCAGCGACGCCCGGGCTCGTGGCGCTGCTCTTCTGCATCCGCGTGCTCACGTACACGACTCTCGGCGCGCTGATGCGACGCCTGCGCTCACAACTGCGTTCGGCCGGCCTGGTCTGATCGCCCTCCGGGGCGCCGCTGGTCGTCGAGCAGATGGATGGTGAGCGCGGCGTTGATCGCCTCTTCGCGTGAACGCACCCCGAGCTTGCTGTACAGCGAACGCACCTGGGTGCGCACTGTGTTGATGCTGACGTCGAGGCGCGCGCTGACTTCTGCGTAGCTGGCGTTGTCCATCAACTCCCGCAGCACGGCGATCTCCCTCGGCGTGAGCTTCGGCGGCGCGGCGTGCTGGGACTCTTCCGGCGCGGTGAGGCTGTCCGGCAGGCTCGGGAGGAGGATGCCGGTCTCCATCGCGAGCGACGTGAGCTCGGCGTGTCCGATCGAGCGATGGCCGAGGAGCGGGAGCGTCAGCCCGGCGTTCGTGAGGCTCGCCGCGGCGCTCCGGAGCAGGGTGACCGCGGAGTCGCGGTGTCCGGTCCGATGGTGGGCAGTTGCGAGGGTGAGCTCGTGGTCGATGCGGTCGCGCAGGGTCGTGTCGCGCACGGGCGGATAGCGCAGCAGCACGCCGAGGGCATCGGTGTCTGACTGGCGAGCGAGGTCGACCTTCGCGCGAAGGGTGGCTGCCGGCACACGCCCGAGCACGTCGACGCCGCGGGAGTACTGCGCGGCGAGGGCGACGCGATGGGTGGCGAGCGCGACGTGCGCTGTCGAACGGTCGAGGTGCGCGGTCACGTAGCTCGGGAGTCGGCGCTGGCGCTCCGCGAGCTTCCTGATCTCCAGGATGCGGTCGAGCCCTTGGGCGGGGTCCAGTCCGATGTGCGCCCAGGTCTCGGCTTCGAGGAGGAGGTGGATGTTCTCGATGGTGCCGTAGTGGGGGTGGAGCCGCGCGAGCACCTCCAGGGCTGCTTCGTAGCGGCCCGCCTCCAGGTGCAGGTAGGCCTCAGCGAGGCGAGCGGGCGAGCCGCTGTAGTCATCGTGCCGATGCTCCTGGCCGGGGACGCTGTCCGATTCCACGATCGCCAGCTGCGCTTCGGCGAGCTCCCCCGCGATCGCGTGGGCGCCCGCGCGCAGGGAGAGCGGGAAGTACTGGGCGCGGAGCGGTGCGCGCAGGCGGCGCGCGGTCGCCGTGCCGGAGATGAGCGTCTGGAGCGCGTCCTGGGTCGCCCCGGTGAAGAGCTGCGTGGCGGCGAGCTGGGAGATCGCGTGCGGGATGACGCGGTGGGCGTGCTCGTACTCGGCTGCGGGGAACTCGGAGAGCATCCTCGAGAGGCGATCTGCGTGGTGCCTGGCTTGCTTGTACGACCCGAACACGGTTCTGGCGGCGACCATCTCGAGGAGCACGTACATGAGCTGCTCGGTGGCAGATGCGGTTCCCCGTCGAAGCCCGATCCCGGTCAGGCTGAGCGCGAAGACCTCCGCGGCTCGCCACTGGTGGTCCTTCATCGCGAGGTAGCAGAGGGCGAGTTCCACTCCGAGGAGCGGCCATCGCGCGATCGTCACGCGCGGAAGCCGTTCGAGCGCTGCTACCACCTGGGGACGGTCGTCACCCAGCTCGAACCAGTGGTCCATGACGATGCTCGAGGCAAGCGCGTAGTCGGATCCATCGACCGCGGCGGTCAGCGCCGCGTGCGGTTGGCCTCGCTCCTTGGCCCAGGCGGCGAAGGAGCGGCGCTGGCCGAAGAGGGCTTTCGCGTCCTTGGCCCGCAGCGACGCACGACCTGCCCGCGCGGTGGTCGGTGTGAAGCGGAACACCGCTTGACTCTGGCCGTCCTCCAGCACGAGTCGCTCTCGTGCGCCGAGCCCCCGGCGCTCGAACTCGTCCAGCACCTGGGCTCCGGGGCGGGCGGTGAGCTGACCCGCCAGGGTCTCGTCGAGGAGGTCCGCGCCGATGGCGAGCGCGGCGAGGTCGTCGTCACCGCGGAGGATCGTCGCAGCGACGTAGTCGCCGAGCCGCTGGGTCAGCCATCGCTCGAGCACGTCGACCGTGTTCGGATGGCCCCCTCCGGAGAGCTCGAGCAGGCTGAGCTTCACGAGCGCTGGCACGCGCCCCGAAGCGCGTTCGACGACGGCACTCAGAGCTGGGGCGCCCATTCCGGCGCTTCGCAGCTCGGCTTCGATCTCCTCGGTCGTGAACAGCAGCTCCTCGGCCGCGATGACCTGCACATCCAACGACATGCGCGTGCGCGCGTCCTCGAAGCTCGTCTCCCGTCGACTGGCGATCACGACCCGGACACCGAGCGCGCGCGTCAGCAGCGAGATCAGATCCGCCTCCACGCTCGGCTGCTCGTCGAGATACTCGAACCCGTTGACGACCAGCGTCAGGGGGTGCGCCAGGAGGACGTCCTCGACAAGCGCCTCGGCCGGACGGGCGTCGCCAAGCGAGGAACGCTCGGACCCGTGCCCGGGGAGGGCCGCTGCGACGTCATGCCAGAAGCTCTCGCGGGTCGCGCCCCCTGGATCGATGACGACGCGGACGACGTGGCGACCGTCGCCCTCATCCCACCCGTCGAGCACCCTCGACTTCCCGAAGCCCCATGGGGCGCGGATCACGACAGCCCGCGACGTGCTGGCGGAACCGAGCAGTGCTCGGAGTCGGTCACTGCGCGGTTCCTGCTGGGGGGACGGGTTCACGGTGTTCGGACGCTTCCGGGGATGGACGCTCGTGTCGGCTGGGGTCGCGCCGGTGCTGGGGGCAGCGAGCGCGAGTGCTGCGTGAGCATGGTCGCACAGCTGTGGAGCACACTGATCGCGCGCGACGGCGAAGCCGCCGCTCTCGAGGCGCCCTCGGAGGGCCTAGTCCCCGCCGAGCGCTAGCAGGGGTTCACGGCGAGGTTGCCGAGTCCGATGACCATGTTCTGCGAGTTGGTCGAGTCGCCTGGCTGGAAGTAGCGGAACTCGACGGCCGAGACGGGCGCTGCCCAGGTGAGCTGCACGTTGCCCTGGTTGGACGTCGGTGCGATGTTGCCGTACGGCGTATCCATCCGGAAGGGATCCCCCGCCGTGCCGGCGCCGATGACGCGCGCCTGGCGCGCGGCGGTGAACCCTGTCGTCAGGACCTCGACGTTGTCGCGGTAGCCGTTTGTCGTGGCGTCGATGTCGAGGAGGGAGAAGCTGAGGCCGGTCACCGGGCGGTTGAAGGCGATGCGGACCGTCGCCGAGTTGTTCGGGATCGGGTTCGAGAACTCGATGCGGTAGTAGTTGCCGGTGACGCCGCCCTGGGGGCCCGCCGCAACCCGACCGCTGGCCGCCGACGGAGTGGCCCCAGACGAGTACGTGATCGAGAAGGTCGCGGTGGTGCTGGGGGCGGTGCCGGGAACGGTCACCGTCGTGACGTTCGCGCCAGCCGCGAGTGCTGCCCAGTCGAGGGTTCCGGCCGTGCACTGCGATGCGGAGGCGAGGGGGGTGGCCGTGGCGGCCGCGATGATCGGCACGGACCACACTGCACCGGTGACCAGCGAACGACGAGTCAAGCCGGACTTGGCTTCGGTTTCGAGCGCGCTCATAGGGGACTCCTTGTCGAGGCGGGGGCCTCGGAAAATTCGAGAAGAGCACCGGGCGGGGGCTGCGGTGCCACACGAGTCGCGATGCCGTTGGACTCGGTGAGACCTCACTGTAGGTACGGACGAAGCCCTGTCCGGATGCCCTTAACATCGGCCTTCGCATCCGCGAGATCTCCCCGATCCCCGGGGAAAAACGTGGGTAAAACGCGACCTCGTGCGCCGAACCTGTACGCAAGCTGAGAGCCGAAAACGAGTTTGTGACACATCAGGGGTCGTCTGCGTCTCACCTGTACAAGCCCACACGGTGCATCTGCACCGGGGGCAGAGACCAGAAAGACAGAAGGAAGAGCATCATGGCGAACACCACACCCAACACGACTTCCGCCCACGGCACGGCTCAGACGTCCAGCAGCGTCGTCCCGACGACCTCGAACGGACGCGGCACGACGACGATCGTCGACAGCGTCGTCGCTCGTGTCGCCGGTATCGCGGCCCGCGACGCCCGTGGCGTCTACGACCTCGGTGGCGGCGCGGCCCGCGCGATCGGTGCCATCCGCAACGCCATCAACGCCACCGACCAGGGCCAGGGCATCAGCGTCGAGGTCGGCGAGAAGCAGGTCGCCGTCGACGTGACCATCGTCGCCGACTACCCCGTCGCGCTGCAGGACGTCGCAGACGGTGTGCGCGCCGACGTGATCCGGGCCGTCGAGACGATCGTCGGCCTCGAGGTCACCGAGGTCAACGTCACCGTCAACGACGTCCACCTCCCCTCCGAAGACAACGACACCAACAAGACGGAAGAAGCGCGAGTCCAGTGAACACCGCATCCCTCACCCGAACCGGCATCCTCATCGGCGCAGTCCTCGCGCTCACCTGGATCATCCTCGGCTTCTGGGCGTTCCTCTTCGTCGCGATCGCGATGATCATCGGCGGCGTCATCGGACGCATCCTCGAAGGAAAGCTCGACGCCAGCGCCCTCGTCGACGTCATCCGAGGACGGAACACCTCCTCATGAGCGCAGCCGCGACGACACACCACGGCGCGGCGCAGCGAGGCACAACACGACTCACCGCGAAGGCCCTGACTCGTGTCGCGTCAGCTGTCGCCGGTGACGCCCTCGGGGTCGACGCAGGCAGCGTCAACGTCGACCTCGACGACCACAACGGCAACCTCGCGCTCCGTGTGCGGACCCCCATCCGGGTTCCGTCGCTCGCCCGAATCCGTGAGCAGCCGAATGCGCTCGCGCGCAGCGGCGGTCCACTTCTGGAGCGAGTCGAGAACGCCAAGACAACCATCCGAGACCGCGTGCAGAGCCTCACGGGCTCCCACGTGGACCAGGTCACCGTGCGGGTGACCGGGCTCGACATCAAACCAGAGGAGCGAGTCAGATGAGCAGCCACACGTCGCTCTACTCCCGCGTCTCCCGACGCGAGACGCACTCGCCTCGGTCGGCGCTCGCGATCGTCCTCGCCGTGCTGCTCATCGTCGTCGCGGCCTGGGTCGGCACCGAGGTGGTGCTCGCGCTCCTCGCCCTCCCGGCGCTCCTCGTGGCACCGGCTGACATGTTCACCTCCACGCTCGGGGTGCTCGAGCAGCCCGCCCAGGTCGTCGGCCCCGCCGGCGTCATCGTGGCCATCATCGGGCTGATCCTGCTCATCGCAGGCCTCGCCCCCGGTCGCCGTTCCCGCCACGTCCTGCGCTCGTCGCGGACCGCGACCGTCGCGGACAACGCGGTCATCGCCTCGGCGCTCGCCCGCCACGCGGCTCGAGCTGGCCACGTCAGCCCCGACAACGTCACCGTCTCGGTCTCGCACCGTCGCGCCGACGTCCGCCTCGTGCCCGCCTCCGGTGTGCCGGTCGACGCCGCCTCCATCGAAGCGGCCGTCACCCGGCAGCTCGAGCAGTACGAGCTCACCCCGCGCGTCACCGCCAAGGTGCGCGTCGCAGAGAACGGGAAGGTCGGCGCATGAACAGCACGAATCGAGGCCTGAACCGGCTCCTCATCGTCGCCACAGGTCTGCTCCTGCTCATCGTCGGAGCAGCTGCGGCACTCGGCGCCTGGCTGCCCGGGGCGAAGGACACCTGGACCCCCATCTCCGAGACCGTGAACACGCAGGTCGGGAGCTGGCTCCAGCAGACACCGTTCCCCGGCACGGACTTCAGCTGGCTGATGATCGCCGTCGTCGCCGTCCTCGTGGTGGGCATCATCCTGCTCCTCGCCTTCAGCCTCCGACAGGGGCAGGGGCGGACGGGAACCCTCATCCACGACCGCAGCTCGGACACGGGACGCACTATCGTCGACGTGTCCGTCGCACGCGACGCCCTCGCTGACGCACTCGGCGAACGTGACGAGTTCCTCTCGACCAGCATCTCGGCCTACTCGGTGAAGCGGGCCCCCATGCTCAAGGTCTCGGCGACCTGCCGACGCGGCGTCTCGCCCAGGGACGCGACGGCGATCGTCGAACAGAACCTCGAGGCGCTCGATGCGCTCCTCGGCCAGAAGGTACCGGTCCTGCTGCAGCTCAGCGGCGGGTTCCGCGCCAAGGTGCAGCAGTCGACGCGCCTCCAGTAGACGCCGCGGCCCGCATGGCACGGCCCGAAGCCCCCACACCCACCGAAGGAACAGAACCGCGGCTCTTCCAGAGCCGCACAACGAGAAAGGAACTGCCATGAGCGCAGGAGACAAGATCAAGAACGCAGCGGAAGAGTTCGGCGGCAAGGCCAAGGAAGCCCTCGGCAAGGCCACCGACAACGACAAGCTCGTCGCAGAGGGCCAGGCCGACCAGGCCAAGGCCAACGTGAAGCAGGCGGGCGAAGACGTCAAGGACGCCTTCAAGAAGTAGAGCTCACCAACACGCAGAAGCGGCAGCCGACCGAGTCGGCTGCCGCTTCTGCGTGCCCCGCGTCAAGTCAGATGTCCCAGCTGACGGATCCGTAGTAGTTGTTGAACCCGCCTGGTGTCAGGGTGTTTCGCACACAGCTGTCGACGGCGGTGATCTTCTTGCCGGCAGCCGCGTAGGTGTTGGCTGCGTTGTTCAAGGTGATCTGGCAATTCTGCAGCGTGCTGCCGTAGATCATCTGTCGGTGCGTGGCGGCACTTGCAGCGGGCGCGAGGGCAACCCCCGCACCCCCGACGAGTCCGAACGCGATCACGGCGGACGCGAGCTTCTGGCGCAGTCTCATGACTTCTTCCTCTCCTCGGTGGACCTGTGATGACCCCGTGGACCAGATCCACGACAAGCGGGCTGGTCCACACGACCTGCCCCAGCCTTCACCGCCAGCGTGAGAGTTCCCTCAATCAGAGGGCGCGAGGTCAGCGCCGTACAGCACTTGTCCACCGCGTGAGCTCAGCCGCGAGCGCTGCGGGAGCGTCCAGCTGGATCAGGTGGCCTGCGCCGTCGATGAGGGTGACCGAGGCGTTCGGGATGAGCGCGCCGAGCCGCTGCGCCCGGTCGCTCGGGATCCAGGTGTCCTCGCGCCCCCACACGATGTGCACGGGTTCCGTGAGGGTGCCGTAGCGCGGTTCGACCTCCGCCGTGAAGCGCTCGTCGGCCTGCGCGATCTGCCGGTAGAACGCCGCCTGCCCCTCCGCATCCGCCCACGGATCCACGAACATGGCGAGGTCATCCGCGCTCAGGCCCTTGTGGCTGGCTCCGCGGATGTACGCCTCCACGGCGCCGCGATGCACCGCGGGCGGCAGCTGCTCGAACACCGCGGCGTGCTCCTTCACGAGGTTGAAGAACGGCGAACCCCACGGCGAGAGGGCGACGACGTCGACGAGTGCCAGCGACGCGTACGCGGCCCCGTGGAGCAGTCGAGCACGCAGTGCCACCGCGCCGCCGAAGTCGTGGGCGACGACGTGCGGCCGGTCGAGGCCCCAGAAGTCGAGCAGCTCGGCGAACAGCTCGCCCTGCACGCCGAGGTCGACGGCATGCGACGGGTCCTTCGACGAGGAGCCGTAGCCGGGCATGTCCCACAGGTAGACGGTGAACTGCGCGGAGAGGGCCTCCGCGATCGGCCGCCACAGCGCCGACGACCACGGGGTGCCGTGCAGGAAGACGAGGGCTGGCCCTTCCCCGAAGCTGTCCCAGCGCACGGTCCTCCCGCGCCAGGAGAACACGTTGGGCAGGCTCTCGTCGCTCATCATCCACCGATTGTGTCAGCCGCGCGAGCGGCACCGCTTGTGACGGCGAGCTGGCGTCCCGCTCGAAGGCGGCACGCCAGCCCTCCGCCTCAGAGGTTCGCGGCGAGCCTCGTCCACGTTTCCACGACGCTGTCCGGGTTGAGCGACAGCGAGGAGATGCCACGGTCGAACAGGTACTGGGCGAGTTCGGGATGGTCGCTCGGCGCCTGCCCGCAGATACCGACGTAGCGTCCGTGCTTCGTGCAGGCGTCGATCGCGAGGTCGATGAGGCGAAGCACTGCGGGGTTGCGCTCGTCGAAGCTGTCGGAGATGAGGCCGGAGTCGCGGTCGATGCCGAGCGTCAGCTGCGTGAGGTCGTTCGAGCCGATGGAGAAGCCGTCGACGAGCTCCAGGAATTGCTCTGCGAGGAGCGCGTTGGAGGGCACCTCGCACATCATGATCACCTCGAGGCCGTTCTGGCCGCGGCGCAGCCCGTTTTCCGCGAGGCGCTCGACAACCGCGCGGGCCTCCTCGACCGTGCGCACGAATGGGATCATGACCTTCACGTTCGTGAGCCCCATGTCGTCCCGGACGACCCTGATCGCCTCGCACTCGAGCGCGAACGCCTCGGCGAAGTCGTCGGAGATGTACCTCGCGGCACCGCGGAAGCCGAGCATCGGGTTCTCCTCGACGGGCTCGTAGCGGGCACCCCCGAGCAGCCCCGCGTACTCGTTCGACTTGAAGTCGGAGAGCCGCACGATGACGGGCTTCCCGTCGAACGCGGCGGCGAGCGTCGCGACGCCCTCGGCGAGGCGGCGCACGAAGAAGTCGGCGGGAGAGTCGTAGGCGGCGATGCGCTCGTCGATGGCGGCGCGGATGCTCGCCTCCTGGTCGTCGAGCTCGAGCAGCGCACGGGGGTGCACGCCGATCTGGCGCGAGATGACGAACTCCATGCGCGCGAGCCCCACGCCGTCGTTCGGCAGGGCGGCGAGCGTGAACGCGGCGTCCGGGTTGCCGACGTTGAGCATGATCTTGCCCGGCAGCTCCGGGAAGGAGTCGAGTTCGATGCGCTCGACCTCGATGGGGAGGATGCCGGCGAGCACGGCGCCCGTCTCGCCTTCGGCGCAGGTCACGGTGACCTCGTCGCCGTCAGCGAGGCGCTCGGTCGCGTCGCCGGCCCCGACCACGGCAGGGACACCGAGCTCGCGGGCGATGATCGCGGCGTGACAGGTGCGGCCGCCGCGGTTCGTGACGATCGCGGATGCGCGCTTCATGATCGGCTCCCAGTCAGGGTCGGTCATGTCGGCGACCAGCACGTCACCCGGGCGGAACTCGCTCATCTGCGAGGGGGAGGTGAGCAGGCGCACGACGCCAGCGCCGATGCGCTGCCCGATCGCCCGGCCTTCGACGAGCGTCGCGCTGCGCTCCAGCAGGCTGTGCCGCTCGAGCGTGCCGGCAGATCGCCGCGAGACAACGGTCTCCGGGCGGGCCTGCAGGATGTAGATGCGTCCGTCGATACCGTCCTTGCCCCACTCGATGTCCATGGGCCGCCCGTAGTGCTCCTCGATCGCGAGCGCCGCCTCGGCGAGCTCGGTGACCTCGGCGTCGGTGACGGAGAACTGGCGCTGCGCATCCAGTGACGTCTCGACGAACTCGGTGGTGCGCCCGACGCGGGTGTCCTCCGTGAAGAACATGCGGGTCGCCTTGCTGCCGACTCTGCGCGACAGCACGGCGGGCCGCCCCTCGCGGAGCGTGCGCTTGTGCACCGTGAACTCGTCGGGGTTGACCGCGCCCTGCACGACCCCCTCGCCCAGCCCGTAGGCGCTCGTCACGAACACCGCGCCGTCGTAACCCGACTCGGTGTCGATGCTGAACATGACCCCGGCTGCGCCCTCGTCGGAGCGCACCATGCGCTGCACGCCGACGGAGATCGCGATGCCGGTGTGCGCGAAGCCCTGGTGCACGCGGTAGGCGATGGCGCGGTCGGTGAACAGCGACGCGAAGACCTTGCGGGTGGCGGCGAGCACGTTCTCGATGCTCGCGATGTTGAGGAACGTCTCCTGCTGCCCCGCGAACGACGCGTCCGGCAGGTCCTCCGCGGTGGCGCTCGAGCGCACCGCGACGAGCAGCTGGCCGTCGGTCTCGGCGTCCAGACGGGCGAAGGCTTCGCGCATGGCTGCTTCGAGCTCCGCGGCGAGCGGGGCGGCTTCGATGCGGGCACGGATGCGGGCGCCGACGATCGCGAGGCGCGCCACGTCGTCGACGTCGAGGCCCACGATCTCACCGCGGATCCACGAGTCGATGCCCGTCTCGCGCAGGTGCCGGTTGAAGGCGCTCGCCGTCGTGGCGAAGCCGTCCGGCACACGCACTCCGGCGTCCGTGAGGTTCGCGATGAGCTCGCCGAGCGAGGCGTTCTTGCCGCCAACCTCGGGGATGTCCGAGAGGCGCACCGCGCTGAAGGGGAGGACGTACGCCTCGTTGCTCGCGGATGCGTCTGCGGAGGTCGGGGGTTCGTGGAGCAGCGTCATGGTGAGTCCTTGGGTGTCGTCGTTGACGGTTGTTGACGGGATGAACTCAGTATTCGTCGCGAATTAAGCACTCTTTCGTGAAAATGCGTGTAAAGAAGTGCTGTTCTTGCGCTACCGTCATGCCATGCCCGCCGACGTGTACACCGCCTCCGTGCTCGGAGCCCGCATCCGCCACTACCGCTCGCTCGCGAAGCTCACTCTCGACGACCTCGCGGCACAGCTCGAGACGAGCCCCAGCCGCATCTCGCTCATCGAGAACGGACGCCGCGAGCCGAAGCCCTCGGAGCTCCCCTCCTTCGCGAGGGCCCTCGGGGTGACGGTCGAGGACCTCGTGCGCGCCGAAGCGCCGAACAGCCGCGCCGCGCTCGAGCTCGAGCTGAAGCGCGCCCAGTCGTCCCCGCTGTTCGCGGGGCTCGGGCTCCCCAAGCTGCGCGGGGGCAAGGGCATGCCAGACGACACCCTCGAGACACTCGTCGGCCTGCACCGGGAACTCGAGCGACGCGCACAGGCCGCCTCTGCGACGCCCGAGGAGGCGCGCATCCGCAACACACAGCAGCGGGCGTGGATGCGGGAGCGCAACAACTACCTGCCGGAGATCGAGGCGGTCGCCGAGGAGCGCCTCCGCCAGGTCGGGCACGTCGCGGGGGCGCTCACGCACCGCGAGGTGCACCTCATGGTCGAGCAGCTCGGCCTCGAGATCGTCTACGCCGACGACCTCCCCCGTTCCACGCGCAGCATCACCGACCTCGAGAACGGGCGCATCTACCTGCCGCCGGAGTCGATCCCGGGCGGGCACGGGCTGCGATCCATCGCCCTCCAGGCCGTCGCCCACCGCATCCTTGGCCACACGCCTCCCGATTCGTACGCCGACTTCCTGCGCCAGCGGCTCGAGATCAACTACTTCGCGGCCGCCTGCCTCATCCCGCGCACGCAGGCCGTCGACTTCCTGAGCGCCCGCAAGAAGGACCGCGACCTCGCCGTGGAGGACTTCCGCGATGCGTTCGGCGTCACCCACGAGGCGGCCGCCCTGCGCATGACGAACCTCATGACCGAGCACCTCGGGATGCGCGTGCACTTCCTGCGCGTCGGCGCCGTCGGGGAGGTCTACAAGGCCTACGAGAACGACGATCTCCCCCTGCCGCTCGACGTGACCGGCGCCGTCGAGGGGCAGATCGTCTGCCGCCGCTGGGGGGCGAGGCGTGCGACGGAGATCGAGCACCGCACGACCGAGTTCTGGCAGTACACGGACACGCCCGCCGGCACGTTCTGGAGCACCATCCAGACGGGCAGGTCCGCCGAGGGCGCCTTCTCGATCACCTTCGGGGTGCCCTTCGACGACGCGAAGTACTTCCGCGGCCGCGACACCGAGAACCGCCAGGTGTCGCGCTGCCCCGACGAGACCTGCTGCCGGCGGCCCGACCCGACCCTCGCGGCACGCTGGTCCGGGCGCGCCTGGCCGAGCGCCCGCCTGCACGCGCAGATCCTCGCATCCCTCCCCGCTGGCCGGTTCCCAGGCGTCGACGACAGCGAGATCTACGCTTATCTGGAACGCCACGCGCCCTGATCTCCGGGCCGCGAGCACTCCCCCGCACGACAGATCGGAGCACGACGATGACCCACGCTGAGCACCTCGACGACCTCACCCTCGAGGAGAAGGCCTCCCTGACGAGCGGCGGGAGCTTCTGGTCGACGAAGGCGGTCGAGCGGGTCGGCATCCCGGCCGTGACGCTGACGGATGGGCCGCACGGGGTGCGCCTGCAGCGGGAGGGCGGCGACCACCTCGGCCTCGCCGACAGCGTCCCGGCCACGTGCTTCCCGCCCGCCGTCGCGCTCGGCTCGAGCTGGGACGCGGACCTCGTCCGCCGCGTGGGTGTCGCGCTCGGCGAGGAGGCCAAGGCGGAGGGTGTCGGCGTGCTGCTCGGCCCCGGCATCAACATCAAGCGGTCCCCGCTGTGCGGGCGCAACTTCGAGTACTTCTCCGAGGACCCGCTCGTGAGCGGCGTCATGGGCTCTGCCCTCGTCGGCGGCCTGCAGAGCCAGGGCGTCGGGTCGTCGCTCAAGCACTTCGCCGCGAACAACCAGGAGACCGACCGGCTGCGGATCAGCGCCGACGTCGACGAGCGCCCCCTCCGCGAGATCTACCTGCGCGCCTTCCAGCGCGTCGTCACCGAGCAGCAGCCGTGGACCGTCATGTGCTCCTACAACAAGATCAACGGCGTCTACGCCTCCGAGAACCACTGGCTGCTCACCACCGTCCTCCGCGAGGAATGGGGCTACGAGGGCCTCGTCGTCTCCGACTGGGGCGCCGTCGACGACCGCGTCACCGGCATCGCGGCCGGGCTCGACCTCGAGATGCCGGCCAGCGGCGGGCGCACGGACGCTCAGCTGGTGGATGCGGTGCGCTCCGGCGATCTCGACGAGCAGCACGTGACCACCGCCGCCCGCCGCGCGCTGGAGCTCGTCGACAAGATCGTCGCGGGCGCAGACGCATCCGCAAGCTACGACGCGGAGGCGCACCACGCGCTTGCCCGCGAGGCCGCCGGGCGCAGCATCGTGCTGCTGAAGAACGAGGGCGAGCTGCTGCCACTCGACCCCGCTTCGAGCGAGAGCATCGCGGTGATCGGCGAGTTCGCGCGCACTCCCCGCTACCAGGGCGCCGGCAGCTCGCTCATCAACCCGACCCGGCTCGACGACGCCCTCACGGAGCTGAGCCGGGTCGCCGGCGACCGGGTCCGATTCGCGCCCGGCTTCACGCTCGACGACTCCGGCGACGCCGACGCGCTGCGAGCGGATGCGGTCGAGGCCGCCGCGAGCGCATCCGTCGCGCTCCTCTTCCTCGGCCTGCCCGCGCACGAGGAGTCCGAGGGCTTCGACCGCGCGCACATCGACCTCCCCGCCGACCAGCTCGAGCTGCTCGAGGCCGTGCACGCGGCGAACGAGCACGTCGTCGTCGTGCTCTCCAACGGCGGCGTCGTCCGCACCTCGACGTGGCAGGACCTCGCCCCGTCGATCGTCGAGGGCTGGCTCCTCGGGCAGGCAGGCGGCGGCGCAATCGCCGACGTGCTCTTCGGCGTCGTGAACCCGTCCGGGCGCCTCGCCGAGACGGTTCCCGTGCGCCTCGAGGATTCCCCGGCGCACGTCGGGTTCCCCGGCGCGTTCGGCCACGTGCGCTACGGCGAGGACATCTTCGTCGGCTACCGCGGCTACGACGCGCGGAACAGCGAGGTCTCGTTCCCCTTCGGCCACGGCCTGTCGTACACGAGCTTCGCCTACGACAACCTCGCCGTCGCGGTCGACGACAGCGGTTTGCGCATCCAGGTGGATCTCACCAACACGGGGAGCAGGGACGGCCGCGAGGTCGTGCAGGTCTACACGGGCCTCCCCGACTCCGCCGTGCCGCGCGCGACGCGCTCGCTCGCTGCGTTCGCTGTCGCCGAGGTGGCTGCCGGCTCGACGGTCCCCGTCACCATCGAGGTGCCTCGCTCCGAGCTCGCCTACTTCCACCCGATCGCCGGGCAGTGGACGGTCGAGGGCGGCGAGTACCTCGTCGAGGTTGGTGCCTCGAGCCGCGACCTCCGCGCCTCGACGCAGGTAGCGGTCGCGGGTGACGAGCTCGCGCTCCCCCTCGACGAGACCTCGACGATCGCCGAGTGGCTCGACGACGAGCGGGGTGGCCCACTGCTGCGCACCGCACTGCTCGAGGGCGACAGCGGCCTGACCGGAATGCTGGCCGACCCGGAGATGCTCAAGATGCTCGGCTCCATGCCGCTCGGGCGAGTAGCTGCGTTCCCCGGCAGCCCACTCGATGAGGCGGCGCTCGGCGGGCTCGTGCAGAACGCGAAGAGCTAACGGAGAGCGCGAAGGGCGAGCGGAGCGCCGGCGACGTGCCGGTCCGGGGATTCGCGGACCGGCACGTCGAGTCAGGCGGGCAGCACCGCCCGGACCTGCGCGCGCACCTGCTCGACGAGGTCGTCGTCGGACAACGAGGCGTTGATCGACGCGGCCATGGTCGTGAACATGATGGCGGAGACGACCTGCGCAAGCGTGCGCGCGGTGTCGTTCGTGGCGGCGGTCTCCCGCTCGATGACGTCGGCGACCAGGTCCTGGGTCTGGCTCGTCAGTGCCAGCGCCTCTGCATGCCGAGGCTCTTCCGGGTCGCCGAAGACCATCTCCCGCAGGTAGGTTCGCCCGTTCTCGATCTGCTTGCGGTTGCAGGCGACGACGGGGCGAAGCACGGCAAGCACGCCGTCGAGCGCGCCGGTCGTCTCGGCCACAGCCGCCCGACCCTCCTCGAGCGCAGCCTCGTACATGGAGTTCTGCACGAGCAGCAGCAGCTCGCCCTTGGTCTTGGCGTAGAGGAACAGCGTTCCGGTGCCGATGTCGGCGCGGTCCGCGATCTCCTGCGTGGTGACGTCATCGACCCCGCGCTCGGCGAAGAGCTCGCCAGCAGCCGCCGTGATGCGCTCGAGCTTGTCGAGCTTGTTTCGCTCGCGGCGACCCATCGGGCGGGCGTCGGTGGTCATCCAGATCTCCCCGGGAATAATTCGTGAGCATGCTCAGTTATGAGTTTAGTCGCTAACGTTTGGGTTCGGTACCCGTGCCGATTCTTCCACGCCGCCGCAGCACCCATCCGCTGCCCGAGGTCCGCGACAATCCACCGACTAGAAAGAACCCCACATGCCTTCCCTCAACGGAGCAGTTGTCCTCGTCACCGGCGCGAACGGGGGCATCGGCACGAACTTCGTCCGCGAGGCCCTCGCCCGCGGCGCCGCCAAGGTCTACGCCACGGCCCGCACGCCACGAACCTGGGACGACGAGCGGGTCGTGCCCCTCGCCCTCGACGTCACCGACTCGGCATCCATCGCCGCCGTCGTCGAGGCGGCACCCGACGTGACCGTGCTCATCAACAACGCCGGGGCCTCGGTCTCGTCCCCGGGCATCCTGTCGCACAGCGACGAGGAGATCCGGGCGAACGTCGCGACCAACTTCCTCGGACCCGTCTTCCTCGCGCGCGCCTACGCGCCGCTCCTCTCGAACCGTGAGGGCGCAGCCATCATCGACGTGCACTCGGCACTCAGCTGGTACGCCGTCAACGGCATCTACAGCGCCACGAAGGCAGCACTCTGGTCGGCGACGAACTCGCTGCGCCTCGAACTCCAGCCAGCCGGCGTGCACGTCGTGGGCGTCCACGTCGGCTGGGTCGACACGGCGATGGCGGCGCACACCGATGACCCGAAGACCGACCCGGCCGTGCTCGTCTCGAAGGTCTTCGACGCGACCGAGGCCGGCGAGTACGAGGTGCTCGCCGACGAGACGTCGGTGCAGCTGAGGGCAGGGCTCAGCGCCCCGCTCGAAGCGGTCTACCCGCAGCTCAGCCGGGCGACCAGCTAGCGGCAGAACCGCAGAGTGGTGTGACGTTCGAGCCCAGCGGACATGCCAATCTCCAAGATGCGGTGGAGCAGTGGCCGCGCGAGTCGCCGGAGAGAGCAGTCACGCAGACCCTGCGCGAGTAGGACTCGTTTAATGAGGCACACCGTCTTTGGGGTCGGAATTCAATCTGCCGGCAAGTGCGCTTCTCATGCGCCTGACAGTTCCGAAGCCAGCCCCTCTCGCCGCCATGTCAGGAGTCACACCACCTGCGATCAATCGCTCAGCAAGACGTACCCGCGCGCGTCGTAGATAAACCGACGGGGTCTCGCCAGTTGCGGCGAAAGCGCGATAGAGATGCGGCTGCGAGACCCCGAGCGCGGTCGCCATCGAATACACCGTGGTCGCCGCATCTCCCGCGAACAGGGCGACATACTTCACAGCCTCGTTGTAGACGCGAGCGAGCTCACTGTCCGCACCCGACAGCGAGCGAAGCTCGGTGTGGGTCGCGAGCGCCCAGATCAGCGCCTCGAGGGCCAGCCCAACGCGCTTGAAGGCCTCGTCCTGCGGGCTCGCTCGGCTGTCGAGAATCGACGCTGAGGCAGCGATCAGAATCTGCAGGTACGCCTCCGACGCAGCGGAAACGCTCACATAGTTGTCCGTGACCGGTTGTGGGCGAGGGAAGAGCACCATCAGGTTGCTGACCGGCAGCTCGGCACGCTTGCTGACGATGTCTTCGGGGTTCGCGAAGAGCACGCGGCCAGGCGTCAGCCGCTCGGTGCGCCCAGCCACCTCGACCTCGAGCTCGCCCTCGAGACACGCCAGGAGCAACCGAGCAGCTCCCCCCGCAAACACCCGCGGGACCACGTAGCGGAACGACGCTGCCGTGTGTCGATATCGACTCAGCGCGAAGGTCTCACTCTTCACCACGTCACCATGCAGTTCGAACCCCTCACCGGGCGATCGAATGTGCCAACCCCAGGCTCGCGCCGTCTCCACCGCAGCCTGACCAACCTCATCGACCGAAAGCGACATCACCCGCGCGAGCTCTGCGGGCACGGCGCCTTCACGAGGTTCGTATTCGGAATTCTTGGGCTGTCGGGACACAGAAACTCCAATCGTCGGAGGTGAGGGGGAGAAGCCAGAACGCACGACGACACATCGGGCGGCAGTGCTTTAGCGGTTGCTCGGCTCGAAGATGAGACGAGGTCAAAGGGTCTTTTGTCACGTTATGGGACGCCGACTCCCGTCAGTGACGCGCGCACCGCCAACAAATCCCCGGATAACCCCTCTTGCGGCCCTGGAAATAGCGGATCACACAGCGCGCTCCAGCGTTCTCTTGAACGATTTCCGTTCACCGCGAGAACGAAAGTTGTCCAGCGAAGAATGCTGCCCCCACCGGGCCATCCATCTGAAGGATTTTGGCCGATCGCCGGAGAGGAAATGGCATTGGGAGGCTTCTGGCCGTCAAAGCAAACGAAAACCCCAGATCAAGTGGCGTAAAAGAGCTCCAAGCTGAGGTAAATGACGTTCATTTTGACGCTCAACGAGCGGACGACCTGTGCCTATGCTCTCGGCGCGGCTTCAAGTTCACTTCGTGGCGTGCGCCGCACGTCAACCGTCTTGTCCCCGCACTGAAGAAAGTGGTAGCTCCTTGTCCAACCCAGATCAGCAGTTCTCCGTCACCCGCCGAACGCTCGTCAAGAGTGGCGCGTGGTCCATTCCCGTCATCGCGATGACGGTCGCCGCGCCCGCCGAGGCCGCGTCGTGCCGCCCGTTGACGGATGCGCAGAAGAGCACGCTCCTCGTTACGAGGAACGACGCCCCCGCGACCGGCGGACGAACCACCCAGAACGCACTCCGGTGGGGGTACCCGGCGGGCACGCGAGTGACGTGGGCGTTCCCCGTTCAGAACACCGGGAGCGCTCCGATTCCAGCCGGCGTGGTGGTCACAATCCGGATTGGCAAGAACGTAATCCCGTGGGGAGGGCCGACGTACGCCGCACCAACCGGATTCGTCCTGACCTCGACGCTCGGGGAGCTCAGCAACCGCACGCAGGCGTGGACTTTCACATCAACCACACCCATCGCTCCGGGTGAGACGCGCACCTTTACGGCCTCAGCCACAGCACCATCTGGCTACCAGGGCTCGATCCCCGTTGAGGCCAGCGCCACGTCGTCACTCCATTGTGACGGAGCGGCCTACGCCACCGTCACGAACAACGGAAACCCGAACTACCCTCAGTTCGTCGAGCAGAGCTACCCGAACTAGGAGCAGCCTCGAGGCGCAAGCACCCGGAACCTCCTTCCTCCGGAGGGCTCACCGCCTCTGAGGTCGCGCAGCCCTCGACGATGCAACGCGCGCGGGACCACAGCGTTCCCGTGGAGTTGCCGCCTCGATGCGGCCACAAACCACCTCACCCGGCAGCACAGGTTGGGGAACCTCGTGCGGGCAGTCGCACTCAGCGCAGTTCTCTGGGGGCATGCGCGCGACGTCCCGCTCGGTGAGGTGCCACGCGGTGGTCTCCGACAGCGCATTTGTCGGAGGCCACCGCTATCTTTCTTTCGCTCCCGACCAAGGAGAGACACTACGACGCGGCAACGCCAGGCGTTTCGCGACGAGAAGTCCAGTAGTTCCTTTCCTTGGCATGGGATTCCGAGAACACGCGAACTGCCGCTTGCGGGCAAGAATGATTTTGGTCGCAAAGCAGAATGAAGATCGTACCGCCGCGCTCATGGGTGCGCTAGTCGAGAGAAACACCAGATCAAATGCCTCTTATGGCCCCTGATGTCCTGGGTGTGACTGTCTTATGCTCCCCACAGAGGGGTCCGTATGTGCTTATGCTCAGCCAGCGGCTGTGCGTTCACTTCAACATCGAAGCCGCACAACACTTGTATTACCTCACATACTCAAGAAAGTGATACTCCCCGTGCCTTCCCCCGAGCAGCAGCAGCAGTCCACAGTCACCCGCCGATCAATCGTCCAAGGCGCTGCCTGGTCCCTCCCAGTGATCGCGACCGCGGTCGCCGCGCCTGCGTACGCCGCGTCGAACTGCATCCCCGCCGCAAACGCGAGCCAGTACGCCTACACGATCGCCAGCACCGGTGCGCGGAACTTCCCTCGCGAAAACGGCCTCGGTTCAGGCGAGATCTATCGCGTCCCCACCAACACCAACATCGCCATCACGACCACCTTCACGTACACCGGACCGCAGCCGCTCCCGGTCGGCTCACGAATCAACGTCGAATATGCAGACGCCATACGCCAGATCACTCTCGGTCAGACATCCATCAGCGGAGCGCCAGCCGGGAGCCTGACCTCTCCTGCAGACGTGACGTCGACGAACCCGGTGATGGTGTACACGACGACGCAGCCGATTCCAGCCAACACCACCATCACCATCACCAGCTTCGCTCGATCTTCGACGTCCTACAACGGCAATGCCGACTTCCCGGTCGCACAGGTTGCCCTGCCCAACTCGTGCGATGGCACATCGCTCAACTCCCGACTCGTCGTCAACGGACGCTCGCAGAGCTCCTCCGCGACCCAGGGCTCCGGCACCCCGCTCTGGAACTACAACATCTTCAACGGCTAACCACCCTTCAACCAGCGCCGCACCAACGCGGAATGCTGGCCACGGCCCACCTCACTCAGCGGCACCGGTTGGGGAACCTCGTGCGGACCGTCGCATGCGGCACACGCGTCAGGGGACAAAGTGCGCGCAACGTCCAGCTCGGTGAGGTGTCCCGCGGTGGCTTCCGACAACGCACTCGTTGGAAGCCACCGCCATCCTTACTCCCCTCTCGATGAGCGAGAACGCCCCTCGCTTGAGCCGCGCGCAACGAAGCAGACGACTCGAAGGCGTCTCGACGACTAGCAGGTCCGCTAGCCGCAGGCCTCGGCCGCAAGATCCGGCACCTACCTATAAATGCCTCGCGTCCAATGTTCCCCGCATCGGGACGGTCGAGGGTTCGCGTGCTGTTGTCCTGCGGGTCTAGGACTGTCCACCCGCTGCAATCAGCGGGTGAGGAACTCGACGGCGACCGGGGCGAACTGGTGGTGGTACTGGAAGATGCCGCCGTGGCCCGAGTCGGAGTACATGACGAGCTCGGAGCCGGCGATGCGCCTGTGCAGGTCGTTGGAGAGCACCGACGGCACCATGCGGTCGTTATCTCCGTTGGCGATGAGGGTCGGCTGCGCGAGCTTCGAGAGGTCGGAGGGTGCGGAGCGTCCGTAGCGCTGAATGGCCCTCAGCTGCGTCTGGAACGCCTTCAAGCTGATCGACGTGTCGCGGTCGACCGTGCGCTCGGACAACCGGGCGACGAACGCTTTCGCAGCCCGCTTGCCTCGGTCGTCTCGGTTAAAGAAGAGAAACTCCTTGATGTCGGAGCGGGTGAGGATGGAGCGCACGAGGTCGAGGTAGGTGACGCCGACGACCTTGTCCATGTCCTTGCCGCCGCGCGGACCGGTGCCCGTGAGCACGAGCCGGCGCACGAGGTCCGGGTGCTTGACGACGAGGTCCTGCGCGATCATCCCGCCCATGGAGAACGAGAAGATGTCGACCTTGTCGTAGCCGAGCGCGGTGATGAACTCGTACGCGTGGTCGGCAGCTTCCTCGATGGTGCCGGGGACGACGCCCGTCGAGGCGCCGACGCCGCGCTGGTCGAAGGTGATGACGTGGCGCTTCTCGGCGATGGGGTCGACGATGCGGGGGTCCCAGTTGTCGAGCGTGGCCGCGAGGTGCACGAAGAAGATGACGGGGATTTCCTCCTTCGGGCCCAGCTCCCGGTAGGCGTAGCTGATGCCGCCCACGGTGATGCTCTTCGCCGGGGCGAGCGTGTAGGAGGTGACGACGGGCTCACTGGATGCAGTGCTCATGATGTTCTCTCTTGGAACTTTGAGGGGGTTGGTGGGGTGTGACCGCCGATGGTCAGCGGCTGCTGATGACTGCCTTGCCGCGAAGGCCGCCGTCCCTCAGCGACTCGAGCGCGCGCACGGTCTCTTCGAAGGGGAAGACTCGCCCCACTATCGGCTTGATCGCTCGACGCTCGATGAGCGCGGATATCTCACGCAGCTGCTCGCCGCTCGCGCGCATGAAGAGGAAGCGGTAGTCGACGCCGAGTCGTTTCGCCTGCTTGCGGATCTTGCCGCTGAGCCCAGTGATCGCGAGGCGCAGCACGGGGTTCAGGCCGGCACTCCGGGCGAAGTCGGGGGTGGGGGGACCGGAGATGCCGACGGCGATTCCGCCAGGCCCCAGGATGCGGAGCGACTTCTCGAGGTTCTCGCCGCCGAGGCTGTCGAGCACGAAGTCGTAGCCGCTGAGGAGCTGCTCGAAATCCTCATTGCGGTAGTCGATCGTGTGGTCGGCGCCGAGCTCGCGAGCGAACGCCGCGCTGGATGCGCTGACGGTGGTGGCGACCTCTGCTCCGAGGTGCTTGGCGAGCTGGATCGCGATGGATCCGACACCACCCGAGCCGGCGTGGATGAGGACCTTCTGCCCACGCTGCACGTTGCCGATCTCGACGAGCGCCTGCCAGGCGGTGAGGGCGACAAGCGGGAGCGAACCCGCCTCTTCCATGGAGATGGAGGACGGTTTGGGCGCCACATCCGCTTCGTCGATCGCGATGCGCTCGGCGAACGTGCCGATGCGGTGGTCGCGGGGCCTCGCGTAGACCTCGTCTCCCGGACGGAACCCGCGAACCGCGGCGCCGACCCGCAGCACCGTGCCTGCGACATCGTGCCCGAGGGTCAGCGGCAGCTTGTACGGCAGGATCTGCTTGAACTCGCCGATGCGGATCTTCTCGTCGAGCTGGTTCACGCCGGCGGCCTGCACCTGGACAAGCACGTCGTGCTCTCCCATGATCGGCTCCGGGATATCGGCCTCTCGCAGGGACGTCTTGTGCGTGGAGAAGGTGAACGCTCGCATGGGTGAGGCTCCGGATTCGGGGATCGAGTTGCTGAATCGCTCCGCATTTGCCGAGCTTACTCAATTCTGAGTTAACTCAGTAATTCTGTCAACCAGCCTTACCCAGGGATCACCGATCCCTGGATGAGCGAGCCCTGAATCGAAGAAGATCAACCCAGCAGAGTGGTTCCAGCAGCCAGACTGCACCTTCGCCTCACCGGTGAAGCGATCTCGACACCGACACCACTCAGGAGCATCCCGTGCCCAAGAACAGCGACATCCCAGCCCCATCCCTCACCGGCAAGCGCGCCCTCGTCACGGGTGCGAGCGACGGCATCGGCATCAACGTCGCCGCCAGGCTCGCCCGTGCCGGCGCGACGGTCATCATGCCGGTCCGCAACCGCGCCAAGGGCGAGAAGGCGGCGGCGCGCATCCGAGGCGCGAACCCGAATGCGAAGCTCGAGCTGCGCCAGCTGGACCTCTCCTCGCTGGCATCGGTCTCGACCCTCACCGATGAACTCGTCGAAGACGGGCGCCCCATCAACATCCTGATCAACAACGCCGGGGTGATGACACCACCAGAGCGCCGCACCACGAGCGACGGCTTCGAGCTGCAGTTCGGCACCAACCACCTCGGCCACTTCGCCCTCACGACCGGCCTGCTCCCCCTCCTCACGGAGGGCAAGGCGCACGTCACGACGCAGATCAGCATCGCCGCCAACCAGGGCGCCGTGCACTGGGACGACCTGAACTGGGAGCGCAGCTACAGCAAGATGGGGTCGTACAGCTCGTCGAAGATCGCGACCGGCCTGCTCGGGATGCACCTGCACCGCCTCAGCGAGGCGAACGACTGGGGCATCCAGAGCAACCTCTCACACCCTGGCGTCTCCCCCACGAACCTCCTCGCCGCGCAGCCGGGCATGGGGCGAGCCAGCGACACCACCGAGGTCAAGGTCATCCGCCTCCTCTCGCGGGTCGGCATCACCGGCACCCCGCAGAGCGCCGCCCTCCCCGCAGTCCTCGCGGCCACGAGCCCCGGCGCGAAGGGTGGCCGCCTCTACGGCCCGAAGGGCCCAGGCCACATCGGCGGCCGCCCGGCCGAGCAGAAGCTCTACTCGCGCGTCGCGAGCGAAGCGGATGCGCGCCGCCTGTGGGAGCTCTCCGAGCAGCTCGTCGCCGAGCACGTCGCCCGCTAGCCTCGCCTCATGGACAGAGCCCAGCTCGCCGATTTCCTTCGCAGCCGCCGCGAGGCGCTCCAACCCGAGGACGTCGGCCTGACGAAGGGACCCCGCCGACGCACGCAGGGGCTGCGGCGCGAGGAGGTCGCTGCGCTCAGCGACATGTCGGTCGACTACTACAGTCGCCTCGAGCAGAGCCGCGGCCCCCAGCCGTCGGAGCAGATGCTCGCCGCCATGGCCCGTGGGCTGCGGCTGACGGCCGCGGAACGCGACCACCTCTTCCACCTCGCCGGCCACCAGGCACCGCGGCGTGCCATCAGCGGTGAGCACGTGGCCCCCGGCCTCATGCGCATCCTCGATCGCCTGGCCGATACCCCGGCGCAGGTCATGACGGCCATGGGCGAGACGCTCGTGCAGACACCGGCTGCGCGTGCCCTCTTCGGCGACGAGACCCGCTTCGTCGGCAACGCCCGCAGCGTCGTCTACCGCTGGTTCACGGCGCCCAGCGCCCGCGACGTCTACCCGTCGACCGACCACGAGAAGCTGTCTCGAGCGTTCGCTGCGGATGCTCGCAGCTTCGCCGCCCAGCAGGGTCCAGGCTCTCGAGCGCAGCGGGTCGTGGATGCGCTCCTCGCCGAGAGCCCGGAGTTCGCCGCAATCTGGGCCGACCACGAGATCAACGCGACGCACGAGCTCGAGAAGCGAGTTCAGCATCCCGAGCTCGGGGTCATGGAGGTGCACTGCCAGTTCCTCATCGACCCCGCGCAGCACCAGACGCTGCTCGTGCTGACGGCCACGCCTGGCACGGAGAGCTACGACCGGCTGCAGCTGCTCTCGGTCATCGGCACGCAGCGCCTCACCGCCGACGCCTGACACCCGGCGTCCGGCACCCAGCGTCCGCCGCCCGGCGCCCGGCACCCGAACGTCCGGCGTCCCGCATCCCGCGTCCCGGCACCCTGCACCCGAACGCGCGCGCCCAGGCCGTGGAGTTGTGGCTTGTTGCTGCTGCGCGACGTCGCCACGACGTCACGCCACAACTCTGCGGTGGCCGTGACCCTGCTCGGGGGGCGGGGCGGGGCGGGGCGCATGCTTTCGGCGCATTCGCTGTGTCGGTACACAGTGGATGCGCATGCGTGGCACCTAACCTGGCGGCGCCGTCGGAGATACAGCTCCGGCGGTCGACGACTGCCGCGGGCGAGCGACGTCACGCGGACAACCAGACGACAAAGGAGTTGCGACATGACAGATTTCACCGGACGCTCAGTGGTCATCACCGGCGGCGCGGGCGGCATCGGCGCGGCGACAGCTGAGGAGTTCCTCAAGCTGGGCGCACGCGTGGCCCTGGTCGACCTCTTCCCGGAGCCCCTCGAGGCCGCGCGCGAACGCCTCTCGGCGCACGGCGAGGTCATCGCGATCGCCGCGGATGTCACCGACGAGGCCGACGTCGAGCGCTACGTCGCCGAGACCGTCGAGGCGTTCGGGACGATCGACGTGTTCTTCAACAACGCGGGCATCGAAGGCGCCGTCGGCCCGCTCACGGAAGCGAGCGTCGACAACTACGAGAAGGTCTTCGCCGTCAACGTGCGCGGCGTCTTCCTCGGCATGAAGCATGTCCTCAAGGTCATGACCGAGCGCGGCAGCGGCAGCATCATCAATACGTCCTCGGAGGCGGGCCTCGACGGGGCGCCCGGCGTCTCCGCCTACGTCGCGTCGAAGCACGCCGTGGTCGGCTTCACGAAGTCCGCCGCGCTCGAGGTCGCCCCGACCGGGGTACGAGTCAACAGCATCCACCCGTCCGGCGTGAACACGCAGATGGTTCGGCGGCTGGAGGAGGGCTTCGGCGGCGGCGACACGGAGGCCGCGAAGGCCGGGTTCCAGGCCGCTATCCCGATGGGCCGCTACGCCGAGCCGCTGGATATCGCTCGAGTCGTCGTGTTCCTGGGCTCCGACGAGGCGTCGTTCGTGACCGGCGCGCAGTGGCGCGTCGACGGCGGCAACGGGGCCCGCTAACCCCGCGCTCCCCGCCCCCACACCCGCGCCCGCGCCCCGCACCCCGCGCACCCACCCCGACGCGAAGAGGTCAGTTTCGCCCCATCCTGGGCCTCAGGATGGGGCGAAACTGACCTCTTCGGCGCTCGAGACGCGGGTAGCGGGAGGCGGCGCGGAAGGCGGCGGTCGCGAAGCGGCCGGCGCGCGCGGCGCGGAAGCCAGCGCGGCTCGGGAGCGGCGCGTGCGGCGCACGAAGCGGCGCGAACGCCGAAAAAGGTCAGTTTGGCCCCATCCTGGGCCTCAGGATGGGGCCAAACTGACCTTTTCGGCGCGCGAGATGCGGGTAGCGGGAGGCGGCGGGCGCGAAGCGAGCGCGGGCACGGGCACGGCGGGCGCGGGCGCAGGCGCAGGCGCAGCGGGAGCCCGGGCGCGGGCGCAGGCGCAGCGGGAGCCCGGGCGCGGGCGCAGGCGCAGCGGGAGCCCGGGCGCGGGCGGCGCGGGGTTAGGCCTCCGGCGGGCGCTTGGCGCGGGAAGCGCGCGTACGCGGTGCCGAGGCTTTCGCGCGGGTGCGCTTCGGGCGCCGCTCGTCGGCGTCGGCGTCGGCTTCGTCCTCGGCATCGTGGATGCGCGCCGGCCGCCACACGACGACCTCGGTGCGGCGGGCCGTGCGGCGACCGTGGGCGAGGGGCACGACATCGCCGCGCTCCCCGGCCGCGAAGATGCGACCACCGAGCCTCGTGAGGCGCTCGTCGGCGAGTTCCGCCTCGAGCGCCCGGACGCGGCGGCGCAGTCCCAGCACCTCGCGCTGCAGCTCGAGCACGCGGGCGATGCCCTCGAGGCTCACGCCCTCGTTCGACAGCACCGCGATCTCACGCAGCTGCGCGACGTCGCGAAGCGAATACCGCCGCACGCGCCCGGCCGTGCGCCGAGGCGTGACGAGGCCCATCCGGTCGTACTGGCGAAGCGTCTGCGGGTGCATGTTCGCGAGCTCCGCCGCCATGGCGATCGCGAAGATCGGGGCGTCCTCGTCGAGGTCGGAGGGGAATGCCATGGGCGTCCCCTACCTGCCTTGGCGCGCGAGACGCAGCAGGTCCTCGCGGGGGCTCTCGTCTCCGGATGCGGCGACGAAGTCGGCGAGCGCCTTCTCCTGCGCGCTCGACAGGTGATTCGGCACGGCCACTTCGAGGTGCACGAGCAGGTCGCCCTTGCCCTTCTTCGACTCGATGCCTCTGCCCTTCACGCGGAGCGTCTTCCCGTTCGGCGTCCCCGGCGCGACCTTGACGCGCACGGTCTTGCCGTCGACGGTCGGCACCTCGATGGTGGCGCCGAGGACTGCCTCAGCAAAGGAGACCGGCACGGTCACCTCCAGGTTGAGGCCCGAGCGCGTGAAGACGGGGTCGGGTCGCACGGCGACCGTGAGGATGAGGTCTCCGGCTTCGCCGCCGTTCGGGCTCTGCCCGCCCTTGCCGCGGAGGCGGATCTTCTGCCCGTCCTCGACGCCGGCGGGAACGCGGACCTTCACGACCCGCCCATCCTGCCCCTGCAGCTCGACCGTGTCGCCGTGGATCGCGGTCATGAAGCTGAGCGTCGTGGATGCGCTCTGGTCGCGACCCTTCTGCGGTCCGGTCTGGAACCCGGCGGGCCCACCGGCGCCGCCGCCGAAGCTGCCTGCCCCGAAGCCGCCGCCCCCGCCGCCGAACATGGAACCGAGGAGATCCTCGAAGTCGGCGTTCGACGCGCCGCGGCGTCCGCCGCCACCGTTGAACATGCCGCCGAACACGTCCTCGAATCCCGCGCCACCTGGACCGCCTGGCCCCTGCTGGAAGCGGGCACCCGAGCCCATGGCGCGCATCTGGTCGTACTCGGCGCGGTGCTCTGGGTCGGAGATGACCGAGTAGGCCTCGGAGATCTCCTTGAACTTCGCCTCTGCGGCAGTGTCGCCCGGGTGCGAGTCAGGGTGATACTGACGCGCGAGCTTCCGGTACTGCTTCTTGAGGTCTTTTTCGTCTACGTCCTTCGATACGCCGAGCACCGCGTAGAAGTCCTTGTCAAACCAATCCTGACTGGCCATATGGTCCTTCTGTTCCTAGGGATGAGCACGTGTCTTCCGGATGAAGACAAGAGGGGGCCCGCAGCTGCGGTGCCCCCTCCCGTGTTCGATCGGGCGGATGCGCCGATCGCGGTGCTTATGAAGCGGGTACGAAGACGGCTGCCTTCGCGACGCGGACGACGCGCTCGCCGATGGTGTAGCCGCGTTCGACGACGTCAGCGATCGTGTCGCTCGTGACCTCGGGGTTCGGCAGCTGTGCGATGGCCTCGTACCGCTGGGGGTCGAAGGCCTCTCCGGCTTCACCGTAGGCGGTGAGGCCGAGGCGCTCGACTGCGGTGCGCAGCTTGTTCGCGATGACGGCGACCGGGGTGTCCTCGATGAGGTCGCCGTGCTTCTGGGCACGGTCGAGGTCGTCGAGGACGGGGAGGAGGGACCGGAGCACTTCCGCCTTGGTGGCGTCGTAGGCCTCGGCCTTCTCGCGGTCGGTGCGGCGGCGGTAGTTGGCGTACTCCGCCTGGACGCGCTGCAGGTCGTGGAGGCGCTCCACTGCGAGATCGCTCTCGCCGGGGGTGCCTTCCGTTGGCGCGTCTTCTGCACCTTCGCCGCTGAGGAGCTTCTCGAGATCCTCGACGCTCAGGCCTTCAGCCGCGGCTTCAGCAGCCTGGCCGGCGGCCGGGTCGGCGTCGTCCGGTGTGGACTCCGCCGACTCGGCCCCAGCAGCCGTGCCGAGGTCGCGAACTTCGCCAGTCTCCGGGTCGATCCGACGCTTGTCGTTGATGATCGGCTCGTTTGCTTCTCCCGAGTTCTCGGGGCCGCGTGCTTCTGACTCGTTTCGCTCTTCAGCCATGGTTACTTCTTGTCCTTGTCGTCCTCGTCGTCCACGACCTCGGCGTCGACGATGTCATCGTCGGCTGCCTGGTCTCCGGCGGGTGCGTCGGCCGCGGGGGCCTCTGCTGCCTGCTCAGCCTGGGCTGCGGCGTAGATGGCCTCGCCGAGCTTCGTCTGGCTGGTGTTGAGCTTGTCGAGCGCCGACTTCACGGCCGCGTCGTCGTCGCCTGCGAGGGCCGTCTTGAGCGCGTCGACATCGCCCTGGACCTCGTTCTTGACGTCGGCGGGGAGCTTGTCGTCGTTCTCGGTGAGCACCTTCTCGACCTGGTAGACCGTGGTCTCGGCGATGTTGCGCTGCTCGGCGCCTTCGCGGCGCTTCTTGTCTTCTTCCGCGTGCTCTTCAGCTTCGCGGACCATGCGCTCGATGTCTTCCTTGCCGAGGCTGGAGCCGCCGGTGATCGTCATCGACTGCTCCTTGCCCGTGCCCTTGTCCTTTGCGGAGACGTGCACGATGCCGTTGGCGTCGATGTCGAACGTGACCTCGATCTGCGGCATGCCACGGGGGGCCGGTGCGATGCCGGTGAGCTCGAAGGTGCCGAGGTTCTTGTTGTCGCGGGTGAACTCGCGCTCGCCCTGGAAGACCTGGATCTGCACGGACGGCTGGTTGTCGTCGGCCGTCGTGAAGGTCTCGCTGCGCTTGGTCGGGATGGCCGTGTTGCGCTCGATGAGCTTGGTCATGATGCCGCCCTTGGTCTCGATGCCGAGGGAGAGGGGCGTGACGTCGATGAGGAGGACGTCCTTGCGCTCGCCCTTCAGCACGCCAGCCTGGAGTGCGGCGCCGACTGCGACGACCTCATCCGGGTTGACGCCCTTGTTGGCCTCCTTGCCGCTGAGCTTCTTGACGAGCTCGGCGACGGCGGGCATGCGGGTGGAGCCACCGACGAGGACGACGTGGTCGATCTCGTCGACCTTGATGCCGGCTTCGCGGATGACGTCTTCGAACGGCTTGCGGGTGCGCTCGAGGAGGTCCTTCGTGAGGTCCTCGAACTTCGCACGCGTGATGCTCGTGTCGAGGTTCGCGGGGCCGTTCTCCGTGAGGGAGAGGTACGGCAGCTGGATGCTGGCGCTGGTGGAGCTGGAGAGCTCCTTCTTCGCCTGCTCAGCGGCTTCCTTGAGGCGCTGGAGCGCGATCTTGTCGTTCGCGACGTCGACGCCGGTCTGCGACTTGAACTCGGTGATGAGGTACTTGACGAGACGGTCGTCCCAGTCGTCGCCGCCGAGGCGGTTGTCACCTGCGGTGGAGCGCACCTGGATGGTGGAGAAGTCGTCGTCCTTGCCCACTTCGAGGAGGGAGACGTCGAACGTTCCGCCACCGAGGTCGAAGACGAGGATGAGCTCGTCTTCCTTGCCCTTGTCGAGGCCATACGCGAGTGCGGCGGCGGTCGGCTCGTTGATGATGCGGAGCACGTTGAGGCCGGCGATCTCGCCGGCTTCCTTCGTGGCCTGGCGCTCGGCGTCGTTGAAGTACGCGGGGACGGTGATGACCGCGTCGGTCACCTTGTCACCGAGGTACTGCTCTGCGTCGCGCTTGAGCTTGCCGAGGATGCGCGCGGAGATCTCCTGCGCGGTGTACTTCTTGTCGTCGATGGCCTGGGTCCAGGTGGTGCCCATGTGGCGCTTGACGGATCCGATGGTGCGGTCGACGTTCGTGACGGCCTGGCGCTTGGCGGTCTCGCCGACGAGGACGTCGCCGTCCTTCGTGAATGCGACGATCGACGGGGTGGTGCGGAAGCCCTCGGCGTTTGCGATGACCTTGGGCTCACCACCCTCGAGGACCGAGACGCAGGAGTTCGTGGTTCCGAGGTCGATTCCAACAGCACGTGACATGTGTGGTTCTCCTTTTGTAGTGCTTGTCTGTTCTGAGTCTTCGTCGGCTCTGGTTCTGTGCTCCGAATCGGAGGCATGAAGACCTGAGCCGTCTGCGCTCAAGTTTACTCAGCACGGTGCACGCGTCAAGCTGGGCGGCTGAGAGTTGAGTGGGAACGACTCAAGTCTGCGCACAGAGGCCAGCACCATCAGGCGACCCGGATAACCAGCCGTTCGATGAGTCCGTCGGACCCGAGGTCGAAGGTGCTCGTGAGGTCCACCCGTCCTCCCGGGAAATCTCCCTCGAGCCGTTCCGTCACGGCGGCGCGCAACCCGTCGCGCTCCGAGTCGAGGAGCCTCGCGGTGAACGTGAAGGCGTTCGAGACCTCTCGGCGCCAGCGGACGATGTCGGCGCGACCGCGGAACGTGGGGCGCAGGTGCCGCCGTGGTTCGGCGGCCGGCCACCTCACGGCTCCTGGAACTCCACCGGGAAGTCGGCGATGTGCAGACCGGATGCGCCGATCGCGGACTCGATCGCCGAGTGCTGCGAGGCGGGTGCGGTGATATTGACGCGCTCGACGCCGTCGATGGGCGTGCCGCCGCCGTCTGCCCAGAAGAAGCTGACCTCGTGACGCTCGGCGAGCTCGGTGAGCAGCGCGAGGTAGGGCTCCTGCTGACCGGGAAGGATCGAGGCGCCGAGCGTCGTGGAGTTGATCTCGAGCTCCTGGTCTTGCTCCAGGCCCGCTGCGGCGAGCAGCGCCTCGGTGTTCTCGACGAGCGGCAGGAGATGGAGATACCCGTTCGGCGCCTCCGCTATCGACACCAGGGCGAAGCGGCCGTTCTCCCAGATCGACGGCTGCACGGCAAGGCCGGGCACGACTGCGTCGAGCGCGTCGACAAGCGGCACGGCGTCGAACCCGAAGCTCGGACAGACACCTCCGGACAGCGATCGTCTCGATGAGTCGGTCTGGCTGTGCAGTGACGTTTCGCCCCCAGCGGCCGCCGCGACGTCGATCGACCAGCTGATCGCCTCGGGATGGGCCGATGCGCAGAGCTCGGCCAGGAGGCCGGGCAGGTGCTCCTGTTCGACGTCCACCCCGACCCACGAGATCGGGTCGACGAAGAGCGGCGCCTCGACCCAGCGCTCGTGCTGGACGTCGCTGACGCCCGGCAGCGCCTCGACGCGGTCCGCGAACTCGTCGAACTGCGCGGTCGGGCGATCGAAGTGGGTCTCGTTCACCATCCAGCTGAACAGCGTCGCGACACCGAGCGCGATGCCGATCAGGACGAGCACGACGGCGGCCAGCGACACTCTCGTTGTGATCCGCATGCGCCAACCTCTCCCTTTCTCCCAACGGTGCCACGCGCAGGTCACGGGCCGGTTCACTGCAGACGAACTCCGGGCGAACTCCGCCGGCGGCGCGCCTGCACGCAGGCACTGCACTGGCCAACTTCCGTGATGCTTCGGCCCGGCTGACGTCCATCCGGGCGGGCAGCCCCGAACCATCACGGAAGTTGGCCGGGCCGGGATGGGCCGACGTCCACGCGGACCCCACCGTCCGCGCGTTCGCCTGCGCGCCGCCTCCCGCGCATAGACTCCGCGCATGGCACTCCCCGGCCGCGCCGACGACGGCGCCACCTCCCTCAGCGATGCGACCCCGAGCGGGCGGGTCGAGACCGTCGACGGCGGGGCGGCGGTGACGCCGAAGGAACTCAAGAAGCGTGCAACCGCCTGGGCATTGTGGGACGTGGGCAACTCCGCCTTCCAGGCCGTCGTCGTCACGTTCGTCTTCGCCACCTACCTCGCGAGCGACCTCTTCATCGACCCGCAGATCGCGGCGCTCGGGGAGGCGAACCCGCTCGACCCGCAGTACCTGGCGGCTCAGGCCGCATCCACGAACGTCATCGCGAACCTGAGCACCGTCGCGGGCCTGCTCGTCGCACTCATCGCGCCGGTCCTCGGACAGCGCTCGGACGGCTCAGGCAAGCGCAAGCTGTGGCTCGGCATCTTCACGGGCATCACCGTGCTCATCATGCTCGCCATGTTCTTCATCCAGCCGGGCGAGGAGTACCTGTTCTGGGGCGCGCTGCTGCTCGCGGTCGGCACGATCTTCGCCGAGCTGAGCGGCGTCAACTACAACGCCATGCTCTCGCAGGTGTCGACGCCCAAGAACGTGGGCCGCATCTCCGGCATCGGCTGGGGCCTCGGCTACCTGGGCAGCATCGTGCTGCTCGTGCTGCTGCTCGTGCTGTTCATCCAGTCGTTCGGCGCGGAGGGCAGGAACGGGGTGCTCGGGGTGCCGAGCGGGGTGGATGGGGGCGCGCTCGACATCCGCTTCGCCATCGTGCTCGCGGCCGTCTGGTACGTCGTCTTCGCGCTCCCCGTCATGTTCAAGGTGCCGGAGATCGCGAAGGACGAGAACCGCCCGAAGGTGGGCTTCCTCGCCTCCTACGGCGTTCTCTTCCGCGTGATCGGGAAGCTCGCGAAGAGCGACCCGAAGCTCCTCCTGTTCCTCGCCGCGAGCGCCGTCTTCCGCGACGGCCTGCAGGCGATCTTCGCGTTCGGGGCGATCCTCGCGGCGCAGGTGTACGGCTTCGCGCCGAGCGAGGTCATCTACTTCGCGGTCGCCGCGAACCTCGTCGCCGGCCTCGGCACGCTCGCTGCCGGCTGGTTCGACGACCGCTTCGGCCCGAAGCTCGTCATCATGGCGTCGCTCGTGTCGCTCACCGCGTTCTCCGTAGTGCTCCTCTTCCTGCCGTCCGAGCAGACCGTGTTCTGGATCTTCGGCCTCGCCCTGTGCCTCTTCGTGGGTCCCGCGCAGGCGGCGAGTCGCTCCTACCTGTCGCGCGCGACGCCTCCCGGGCGCGAGGGCGAGCTGTTCGGCCTCTACGCCACCACGAACCGCGTCGCGAGCTTCATCACGCCCGCCCTGTTCAGCCTCTTCGTGTTCCTCTCCGGCAACCCGAAGATGGGCATCATCGGCATCGGCATCGTGCTCGCCGTCGGCTTCCTCATGATGCTGCCCGTGCCGAGCAAGGTGAAGCAGGCGAGCGCGTAGCGCGGACTCCGCGGCGCTCCGGCGGCACTCCGGCGGCGCCTCAGGGAACGCCGAATCGGACACTCGATGAACGGCACGTGAACGTGCAGGACTTGCACCCATTGCAAGTTCTTTTGCACTTAGCGTTCCTCGCGTGCTCATCATCAGCCTCGCCAAGCAGCAGGGTCACCTGCTCACGCCGACCGACCGTCGGCTCGTGTCGGCCCTGCAGTCGCAGCCGCTCGAGGCCACCTTCTGGAGCGCGGCCGAGCTGACCGGCCCGCTGCAGCTGCACCAGTCCGCGGCCACCCGGCTCGCGCAGCGTCTCGGCTTCGAGGGCTACCCGCAGCTTCGGGATGCGCTGCGCGCCGACTACCACGGCGGCGATGGCCCCTCGCAGCGCATCAGGGGTCGTCTCGAGCGCCATCAGGCGAGCGACGTGCTCGGTGGATTCGTCGACGACGAGCTCGCTGCGCTCTCCGACCTCCCCCGCCACGTCCAGCAGGGCGAGCTGGATGCGCTCGCCGAGCAGGTGCTGCGCGCCGGCGAGGTGCACCTCTTCGCGCAGGGCAACGCGACCGTGCTCGTCGACCTCATGAGCCGCCGCCTGCAGCGGTTCGGGATGCGCACCGTGCAGCTCACGGGGTCGCGCCGCGACATCGCCGAGCGGATCGCGCGGCTCTCGGCGGGCGACCTCCTCCTGGCCTTCGCCTTCCGCCGGGCGCCCGCCGTGCTCGGGCCGCTGCTCGACGTGGCGGCGGAGGCGGGCGCGCACAGCGCCCTCATCACCGACACCGTCGTGTGGCCCGCCCCGCGCCCGTCGACCATCATCGCCGCGCCCCGCGGCGGCAGCGACGACTACCTCTCCCTGACCGTGCCGATGGCGATCAGCAACGCACTCATCCTCACCATCGCCCGCCGTGCCGAGCCCTCCCTGCGCTCCCTCGACCGCCTCGGCACGCTCCTCGACCGCCTCGACTCCTGACCTGCACCACGACCAGCTTCACCTCGCACCCGGATGCGCCTCGACGCATCCACCCCTCACCGCTCTGCGCTCCACAGACAACGAAGGAACACCCATGCGCTTCCCCGCCCGCCCTCTCGTGACGTCCGCCGCGGCGCTCACCGCCCTCGCGCTCCTCGCCGGATGCTCCACCACCCCGACCACCGGCGACGACGCGGCATCCGCAGTCGACTGGGACTCCCTCAGCCACGACGAGCTCGTCGCGATGGCCGAAGCGGAGGGCACGGTCTCCGTGTACGCCTTCACGAGCCGCGTCGCGAGCATCGAGGAGAGCTTCGAGGCCGCCTACCCCGGCATCGACGTCGTCTCGAGCGACCTCTCCTCGACCGAGCTCATCCAGCGACTCGCGAGCGAGCACACCGCGGGCAGCACGACCGCGGATGTCGCCTACGTGAGCGACGCCCCGGTCGTCGTCACCGAGCTGCTCGCCGACGGCGTGCTGACCCCCTACGTGCCGCCGCGCGTCGCCGAGTCGCTGCCCGCCGAGTTCCAGGCGCCCCTCGTCGCGAACCGCCTCTCGACGAAGGTGCTCATGTACAACGAGGAGGCGCATCCGGATGGCGCCCCGGTCGACAACCTGTGGGAGCTGACCGAGCCGGCGTGGGCGGGCAAGGTCGTCATGGTCGACCCGAACGTGCGCGGAGACTACCTCGACCTCGTGACCGAGATGTCGCTGCGCGCCGACGAGATGGCCGCCGCCTACGAGGAGCACTTCGGCACGCCGGTCGTGCTCGACGAGGGCGTGGACGACGCGGGCCTGCAGTTCATCTCCGAGCTCTACGCGAACGACGTCGTGCTCGTCGACGACACCGACACGGTCAACGCCGCGATCGGCGCCACCGGCCAGGCGAACCCTCCCGTCGGCTTCACCTCGTACTCCGACCGCCGCGACAACGAGGACGAGGGATGGGCGCTGCAGGTGGCCGCGAACGTCGCCCCGTCGCCCGGCATCGCGTTCCCCGCGATGCTCGGCGTTACCGCGAACGCCCAGAACCCGGCAGCCGCGCGACTCCTCATCGACTACATGATGGGCGATGACACCGAGACGGGCGGAGAGGGCTTCGAGCCGTTCTACGTCGCAGGCGACTACCCGACGCGCAGCGACGTGGTCGCGCCAGCCGACGCCGTCTCGCTCGACGAGCTCGGCGCGTGGCGCATCGAGCCGGAATCGTCCGCCGAGCGCCGCGACGAGATCGCCGACTTCCTCCTCAGCATCCAGTGACGCTCCTCACCACGTCCGTCGGCCGCCGCCCCACCCCCTCGCGGGGCCGCGGCTGGCGGACGGTCGCATCGCGAGGCCGCATCGGCGTGCTCGCGGCGGTCGTCATCGCCATCCTCGTCGTCCTCGTGGCGCTCCCCCTCGGCGGCCTCGTCGCCGCGACCGTCGGCGAACGGGGTGCCGGCGCATGGGGCGACGTGTTCGTCGGGCGCATCGCGGGCAACCTCTTCTGGCAGCCGCTCGGGAACTCGCTGCTCGTCGGCCTCGGAACGGGACTCCTCTCGACCGTGATCGGCGCGTTCCTCGCCTGGGTCGTCGTCATGAGCGACGTGCCCGGCCGGACGATCATCGGCGCGCTCGCCGCCGTGCCCTTCGCCCTGCCGAGCTTCGCCATCGCGCTCGCCTGGGAGACGGTCTTCCGCAACGACCGCATCGGCGGCTCCCCCGGCCTCCTCCAGTCGTTCGGCATCGCGGTTCCGGATGCGCTGGCCTGGGGAGCCGTGCCGATCACGCTCACGCTCGTCGCGCACTACTTCTCGCTGTCCTTCCTCGTCGTCGCCGCAGCCCTCGCGAACGTCGGCGGGGACCTGCTCGCGGCCGCCGAGCTGACCGGGGCCTCCAGGCTGCACATCGCCCTGCGCGTGACGCTGCCCTCGGTCGCCCCCGCGCTCCTCGCCGGGTTCCTGCTGGCCTTCGCCGAAGGGGTCAGCAACTTCGCCGTGCCAGCCCTGCTCGGCCTGCCTGTCCGCTTCCAGACCCTGAGCACCCGCCTCTACGGGTCCATCTCGACGGGCGACGTCGAACGTGGCTACGTGCTCTCGATCCTCCTCGTCGTCATCGCGGCGGCCGTGCTCTTCCTCGGCACGAAGGCCACGGGGCGCGGCTCGTTCGCGACGCTCACCGGCAAGGCGACGCGGGCCCGCGCCGTGCGGACCGGCGTCTGGCGCATCCCGCTGCTCGTCGCCGCATCCTCGCTGGTGCTGGTCACGGCGATCGTCCCCGGCATCGTGCTCGCCGTGAGCACCGTGCTGCGGCGCACGGGGCGCGTCGACGGCGGCTTCACGCTGCACTTCTGGACCGGCGGGTCCGACCCCGGCATCGCGCAGGGCGTTCGGGGCATCCTCACCGACCCGACCGTCATCACCGCGCTCGGCGGCACCCTCGCGCTCGGGGCCTCCGTCGCGGTCGGGGCGATCGTGCTCGGCGTGCTCGGCGCCTACGTGCTGCGTCGCCTCCCGCGAGCGCGCGTCACGTCCGGGACGATCTCGTTCCTGTCGTACGTGCCCTTCCTCATCCCTGGCGTCGCGTTCGGGGCCGCGTTCATCGCGCAGTTCGGGACGCCGATCGGCCCGCTCCCCTCGCTCTACGGCACCTTCTGGATCCTGATCCTCGCCGGCGTCGCGGCGAGCGTCCCGTTCGCGTTCCAGACCTCACGGGCCGCGCTCGGCCAGGTCTCGAGCGAGCTCGAGGAGGCAGCGACCGTCGCCGGGGCCCGTGGACCGCGACGGCTGGCGCGCATCCTGCTGCCCCTCTCGGCCAGGGGCGTGGTGGGCGGAGGCGTGCTCGTCTTCGTGACCATGGTGCGCGACCTGTCGCTTGTCGTGCTGCTCGTCACGCCAGCCACCCCGCTGCTCTCGACCATGACCTTCCGGTATGCCTCCGAGGGATTCACCCAGCACGCCAACGCCATCACCCTCATCATCGCCGCCATCTCGGTGGCCGCCACCCTCCTCGCCCGCAGACTGCAGGGCGACCGAAACGCCGGGAGCACCACGTGACCGCCATCACCCTCGACCGCCTCGCGAAGGCGTTCGGCCGCCAGAGCGCGGTGCGCGACATCGATCTCGATATCCCGGACGGCGCCTTCGTCGTGCTGCTCGGACCCTCCGGATGCGGGAAGACCACGACGCTGCGCATGCTCGCGGGGCTCGAGGAGCCGACGGCGGGGCGCATCTGCTTCGGCGACCGGGTCGTCGCCGACGGCGACACGGGCGCGTCCGTGCCGGCGAGCAAGCGCGGGCTCGGCATGGTGTTCCAGAGCTACGCGCTGTGGCCGCACATGCGCGTGCGCGACAACATCGGCTGGCCGCTCAAGGTCGCCAGCTGGGGCTCCGCAGAGCGTGACGCTCGAGTCGCCGAGGTGCTCGGCATGCTCGAGCTCGACGGCCTCGCCGATCGCTTCCCCGCCGAGCTCTCCGGCGGCCAGCAGCAGCGCGTCGCCATCGCCCGCACCGTCGCGCCGAAGCCCGGCGTGCTCCTCTTCGACGAGCCCCTCTCCAATCTGGACGCGCGCCTGCGGCTCGACACGCGGGCCGAGCTCGTGAATGTGCACCGGCTGAGCGGTGCGACGAGCGTGTACGTCACGCACGACCAGGTGGAGGCGCTTGCCATGGCGACCCACATCGCGGTGATGCGTGATGGGGCGATCGAGCAGTTCGGCACGCCGCAGGAGCTGCTCGATCGGCCCGCGACCGCGTTCGTCGCCTCCTTCCTGGGGAGCCCCGCGAAGGTCATGCTCCGCGGGGAGGTCGGGCGGGGGCGCCTCTTCCGGGGCGTGGCCCCGCTCGCCGAGGTGCCCGGCGTCCCGGACGGGGCGACGCTGCACGCCATGTACGCGCCGGAGTCGATCTCGGTCGGGCCCGGCGGGCTCCTCGAGTTCGAGGTGCTCGAGTCGACCCCGGTCGCAGGACGATGGATCACGACGGGCCTCGCGGGCGCAGACCGCCTCTCGATCGTCACCGACCGGGCCCACCAGCCTGGCGAGGCGACGCGCCTGCAGCCGCCGGAGCATCCGGACGCGATCTTCTCGGCGGACGGCTCGCGGCTCTCGGCCGCCGGGGATGCGGCGGGGACCGAGCTCGCGGGGGCGGCCCGATGACCGCGCTGCTGCTGGTTCGCCACGGCGCGACCTCATGGACCGCCGAGCGCCGCCTGCAGGGGCGCACCGACATCGACCTCACCGCCAAGGGCCGGGCGGATGCGGCGGCGCTGCGGGATGCCGTCTCGCTGTGGGCACCCTCCAGCGTGGTCGCCTCGCCGCTGCTCCGTGCTCGCTCCACAGCGTCGGCCCTCAGCGACCTCGAGCCGTCGATCGACGAGCGCTGGGCGGAGGCGACGCTCGGCGAATGGGAGGGGCGCGTGCCAGCGGAGATCGGGCCGGACTACGCCGAGTGGCGTGCGGGGCGGCTCGTGCCGCCTGGCGGAGAGTCGGCGCCGGCGCTTCGAGCCCGCATCGAGGGCGCCGTCGCCGATGCCGCCAGGCGGCCAGGACCCGTGCTGGTCGTCACCCACGGTGGCACGATCCGCGCGGTCCTCGCGCGCTACATCGGTCTCACCGCGGACCTCATCGAGCCTGTCGCCGCGCCGAGCCTCACGGCGATCGACGTGCAGCACGACGGCTCGGCTCGGCTCGTCGCCTTCAACGTGGCGAGGTAGCGAGCCGCGCCCCGAGTGTTACCCCCGGGGCGCAACTCGGTGGCGAAATGTCGGTGGTCGGCACAAGACTTGACGCCATGACGAACAGCTCGGAAGGCCAGCTCCCCACGACACTCCTCGGCGACGGCCTCGTTACGACCGTGCAGGGCTACGGCGCGATGAGCCTCAGCGATGCCTACGGGCCCATCGACGACGCGCAGGCGCTGCGCACGCTGCAGCATTCGGTGGATGCGGGCATCACGTTCCTCGACACCGCCAACATCTACGGCGACGGCCGCAGCGAGCGCACCATCGCGAAGATCTTCCCGGCACAGCGGGAGCGCATCCAGCTCGCCACGAAGTTCGGCATCACGAAGGGCGACGGCGTCGGCAAGCGCGGAGTGCGCGGCGACCGCGAGCACGTCCGCGAGCAGGTCGAGCTCTCCCTCACGCGCCTCGGCACCGACCACATCGACCTCTACTACCAGCACCGCGTCGACCCGAACGTGCCGATCGAGGACACGGTCGGGTTCGTCTCCGAGCTCGTCGCCGAAGGCAAGGTCCGCCACATCGGGCTGAGCGAGCCGACGGGCGCCGAGATCATCCGCGCGGCCGCCATCCACCCGATCGCCGCGGTGCAGAGCGAGTACAGCATCTTCAGCCGCGACCTGGAGGCGTACGTCATCCCCGCCATCCGCGAGGTCGGAGCCGGGTTCGTGCCCTACTCGCCCGTCAGCCGCGGCCTGCTCACCGACTCGTGGGCGGAGCTCGACGCCGTCTCCCCCAATGTGCGCGCCAACTTCCCCCGCTTCTTCCCCGAGAACCTGCCCGTGAATCGCGCGCTTGCCGGCGAGGTCGCCGCTGTCGCCCAGCAGCTCAGCGAAGTGCACGACCGCCACGTCTCGGTCGCCGAGGTCGCCCTCGCCTGGGTCTACGCGAAGTCGGCGGAGTTCGGCGTGCGCGTCTCCCCCATTCCCGGAACCCGCAGCCCGCAGCGCGTCGACGAGAACCTGCGTGCCATCGGCCTCGAGCTGAACGTCGAGCAGCTGCAGCAGCTGGACGCGCTCGCCGACCGAGTCGTCGGCCACCGCTCCGCCGACCCCGCCTGGACCTCCCAGGGCCGGGAAGAGGCCCAGCTCGCCCGATCCTGACCAGGCGGATCCCCAGCTTGGCGAGTTGCGGGCAAACGAAGGGCAACTAGAATCTCTCTTCATGGAAGACCCTCCCAGTCATAGTCCCAAGCCTCTCGACGTTCCGGCCGAACCCTCGGCCGCCACAGTCTGGAGGCACCACGCATGAACGAATGGGTGATGCTCGGCATCGGCCTCGTTCTCACAGTAGGAACCGGGTTGTTCGTCGCGAGTGAATTCGCGCTCGTCAACCTCGACCGAAACGAACTCGAAAAACGGCAAAGCCGCGGAGAGAAGCGACTCGGGCCCACCATCAAGGCCCTGAAGATCACGTCGACGCACCTCTCCAGCGCGCAGCTCGGGATCACGCTCACGACCCTGCTCACGGGATACACGTTCGAGCCGGCCGTCAGCTCCCTCCTCGAGGAACCCCTCACCGGAGTCGGCGTTCCCGCGGGCCTCGTGCCCGTAGCGGGAGCCATCGTCGGCATCATCCTCGCGACGCTGTTCTCGATGATCATCGGCGAGCTCGTCCCGAAGAACTTCGCACTCGCCCTCCCCAGGGCGACCGCGAAGGTCGTCATCCCGTTCCAGGCGCTCTTCACGACGGTGTTCAAGCCCGTGATCCTGCTCCTGAACAACACCGCGAACGCCATCATCCGCTCCATGGGCATCGAGCCCAAGGAGGAGCTCTCCGGTGCCAGAAGCGCCGACGAGCTGTCGTACCTCATTCGCCACTCCGCGCTGTCCGGCCTGCTCGAGGAAGACGACGCGGCCCTGCTGCGACGCACCCTCAAGTTCGCCGAGCACGACGCGTCCGACGTCATGACGCCCCGCGTGCGCATGGCGAGCGTGGAGGTCGACGACACGGCGCAGGCGATCATCGCCCTCGCCATCGAGACCGGCTACTCCCGGTTCCCGGTCGTCGACGGCACCCCGGACAACATCACGGGGTTCGTGCACGCCAAACAGGCGTTCGCGGTCGCCGTGGAGCGCCAGACCGAGGTCACCGCCGGCGAGCTGCAGACCGAGGCGCTCCGCGTGCCGGAGTCGATGGGCGCATCCGCCCTGCTGACCCTCCTGCGCGCCGAACGCCACCAGGTTGCCGTCGTCGTGGATGAGCACGGCGGCACCGCTGGCATCGTCACGCTCGAAGACCTCGTCGAGGAGATCGTCGGGGAGCTCGAGGACGAACACGACCGACACCAGACCGGGTTTATCCGGCGCGGCCGGTCCGTCACGTTCGACGCCTCCTGGCGCCCGGACGAAGTCCTCGACCGCCTCGCCATCGAGGTGCCGGAGGACGGCGACTACGACACCGTCGGCGGATTCATCACCGACACCCTCGAGCGTCTCCCCGAACTGGGCGACGAGGTCGCCATCGAGTCGGGCATGCTGCGCGTCGAGCGCATCGACGGCACGCGCATCGTGCGGGTCCGCTACCTGCCCGACGAACCGGACGGCGACCAGAGCCTCATGACGAACCAGGAGCTTGCGCTCGACAGAGCCCACGACCGAGTCAAGGAGGTGATGACCAATGAGTGAGTACCTGCCAGGAATCCTGTGGCTGTTCGTCCTCCTCATCGGCAACGCCTTCTTCGTCGGCGCCGAGTTCGCCGTCATCTCGGCGAAGCGATCCCAGATCGAGCCCCTCGCCGAGCGGGGCAGCCGCGCCGCGAAGACCACCCTGTGGGCGATGGAGCACGCGACGCTCATGCTGGCGACGAGCCAGCTGGGCATCACCGTCTGCTCGCTGCTCATCCTGAACGTCTCCGAGCCGGCCATCCACCACCTGCTCGAGATCCCGCTCGGGCTCACCGCGCTGTCGGCCGAGGCCATCAGCGTGATCGCGTTCGCGGTCGCGCTCGTGCTGGTCACGTTCCTGCACGTCGTGTTCGGCGAGATGATCCCCAAGAACCTCGCGTTCTCGGTGCCTGACCGCGCGTCGCTCCTTCTCGCCCCGCCGCTCGTCGTGGTCTCCAAGATCTTCAACCCGATCATCTGGAGCCTCAACACGATCGCGAACGGCGTGCTGCGCCTCTTCAAGGTCGAGCCGAAGGACGAGGCGACGAGCACGTACACGCTCGAGGAGGTGGCCGGAATCGTCGAGCAGTCGACCCGAGAGGGAACGCTGAGCGACACGTCCGGCACGCTCGCTGGCGCGTTCGAGTTCACCGAGAAGAAGGTCAGCGACGTGGATGTGCCCATCGCCGAGATGGTGCTCCTGCCGGCAGGCGCGCGCCCCATCGACGTGCAGAAGGCCGTCGCCGAGCACGGCTTCTCCCGCTACGTCGTCACCGACGAGCGAGGAGAGCCGACGAGCTACATCCACATGAAGGACGTCATGGACCTCATGGGTGCTGACGCCTTCACGTCGCCCATCCCCCAGAAGCGACTGCGGAGCCTCGTCTCCGTGTCGCGCGACGCGGAACTCGAGGACGCCATGGCGGTGCTCCGCGACCGCGGCGCGCACGTCGCCAAGGCGCTCGACACCGACGGCAGGGTGACGGGTCTCCTGTTCCTCGAGGACGTCCTCGAGGTGCTCGTCGGCGAGGTGAACGCGACCTCCGCGGCCGCGTAGCCCGCCGCTTCGATCCCGCAGAAGGGATGCTCCCGCTCGGAAACGGGCGGGAGCATCCCTTTTCCGCATCCGCTGCCGCATCCACCGCCGCTTCTCGCCGCGTTGCTCGCGTTTCTTTGACAGGACGCGTTCGGTGACGACAGGCTGGAACGGTGCAGACGACAACGCCGACCAGACCGTCCACCCGCGACAAGCTCTCCGTCGGGGTCTTCCTGGCGTTGGCGTTCGGCCTCTCCTGGCTGGTCGCGCTCCCCCTCTGGCTCGGCGATGGGCTCGCCAACCCCTGGTTCCCCGTCATCTCGATCGCCATGATGCTGACCCCGGCCATCGCCGCCCTCGTCACGGTGTTCGCCGTCGAACGCCCTGCACGGCCGTGGCGCGCGCTCGGCCTCGTGCCGCTGAAGCCGGCGGGCAGACTCATCGCGTACCTGGCGCTCGCCGTCGTCGTCCCGGTTGCCCTCATCTTCGCCGCCCTGCCCATCGGCGCCCTCTTCGGCGTCTACTCCATGGACCTCGTGAACTTCTCCGGCTTCCATGCGATGCTCGACGAGCAGCTCGCCGCCGAGGGCGTCGGCAACCTCGAGCTCCCCCTCCCGGTTGCCGTGCTCATGCTGCTGCAGCTCGTGAGCATCCCCGTCGGCGCGTTCCTCAACCTCATCCCCGCCCTCGGCGAGGAGCTGGGGTGGCGCGGCTGGCTGCTCCCGAAGCTTCTGAGGCTCGGCACCGTCCCCGCGCTGCTCATCTCGGGCGTCATCTGGGGCCTCTGGCACGCACCGCTGATCCTCCTCGGCTACAACTACGTGGATGCGCCAGGATGGCTCGGGCTGACCATGATGACGGGGATGTGCATCCTCGTCGGGGCCGTGTTCGCGTGGCTGCGCATACGCTCGGAATCGGTGTGGCCGGCCGCGCTCGCGCACGGTGCCTTCAACGCCGCAGCCGGCTCGTACCTGCTGTTCGCCGCGGCCGGCGAGCGGGTCGACACGACGCAGGCCACGATCCTCGGCTGGACCGGATGGATCGTGCCGCTCATCTTCGTGGCCGTGCTCCTCGCGACGAAGCAGTTCACGCCGCCCAAGCCCGCGCCGGCGCGGGTGGCGCCGCAGCTGCACCAGGTCAACCCGCAGGTGCACCCGTAGCGGAGGGCGCAGACTTGGCGGATGCAGACTTCACCGCCAGCAGACCACCGACCGGCCGGCTCCAGCGTGCCGCCGAGCGCGCCACAGGACGCGCGCACGACGCACGCGGGGCGCACGCCCCGGACCTCGGTGCCGCGGACGATCGCCCGCGTGGTGCTCGGCGGATTCCTGCTGTTCGCGGGGGCCGCGCACCTGTCGTTCGCACGCGCCGAGTTCCAGGCGCAGGTGCCGACGTGGCTGCCGCTCGACGCGGACTTCGTCGTGCTCGCCTCCGGCGTCGTCGAGGTGCTGCTGGGGCTGGCGCTCATTGCGGCGGGCCGCTGGCGGGTCGCCGTCGGCTTCGTCGTCGCCGCGTTCTTCCTGGCGGTCTTCCCCGGCAACATCTCCCAGTACGTCACGGGGACGGACGCATTCGGCCTGGATACCGACGCGGCCCGGCTCATCCGCCTGCCGTTCCAGGTGCTGCTCATCGCGCTGGCGCTCTGGTCGACCGCCGCGTGGCGAGACCGGCGCGAGCTGCTCACCCCGTTCCGGCGCGACGACGCTCGGGGCCAGCGCTGAACCACGCCGTCGTGGGCGATCGAGCGAGCCGATGCTCTAGATTCCATGTATGACTGATTCCGGCAGCGCAGCCCCGCCAGCCACCGGAAACTCGGGCGTCGCTCCGCTGCTGGTGCTCGGCAAGATCACGGACATCCTCGACAGCTTCACGCTTGAGTCGCCCTCACTGTCGCTCGCGGAGATCCGCACGAAGACCGGTCTCCCCACCTCCACGACGCAGCGCCTCGTGACGAATCTCGTCGCGCAGGGCTTCCTCGACCGCGACGACGACCGGTTCCGGATCGGGTTGCGGATGGCGTATTGGTCTGCGCCAGCCGTTCGCGGCATCAAGGCGATCGACCTGCTCGCGCCGCTCCTGCGCGAGCTGCGTCAGGCGACCGGCGAGAGCGCAACCCTCTTCCGGGCGGACGACGACTACCGCGTCTGCATCGCCGTCGACGAGACGCGGCATGAGCTGAAGCAGGATGTGCACGTCGGCAAGGTCGCGCCGCTCACGGTCGGTTCCGCGGGCCGGGTCCTGCTCGCTTGGAACGCGGACCTCCGCGAGAGCATCCTCGCCGGGCCGATCCCGGACCTCGCGGCGAGCACCATCACCGACCCGGTCGAGCTGCGTGCCGTGCTCGAGCAGACCAGGGACGACGGGTTCGCGATCACCCGCAACGAGCGCATCGACGGGCTCGTCGGGGTGGCGGCCCCGGTGTTCGAGCCGAGCGGTCGGGTGCGGATGGCGCTGGGGGTGAGCGGGCCGGCCGCCCGCATCCAGCCCCAGATGCTCGAGGACTGGGCTCCGATGCTCGTCGAGACGGCCGAACGCGCGACGCGCCTCATCGGCGGTCGCGCTCCCGCCGAGTAGCGGCGCAGCCTACGCCGGCACGACCCATTCGAACGCGGGGGCCTTGGAGCGAGCACCCTGGCGGGCCTTCGACCGGTTCGGCTCTTCGAGGTCGACGAGCAGCGCCTCCGATTCGCGGACGATCTGGGCGAACGCCGCCGGAGTGAGCCACTCGGGGCGCATCGCGAAGAGCAGGTCCTCCGTGGCCGTGTTGCCGCTGGCCCCCGGAGCGAACGGGCATCCGCCGAGCCCTCCGAGCGCGCCGTCGACGACGCTCGCACCCGCGAGGACCGCCGCGATCGAGTTCGTGACGCCCGCACCCCAGGTGTCGTGGCCGTGGAACACGATCTCCCGCTTCGGCGACTCGGCGACGACCCTGGAGATGAGCGAGGACACCTGTCCGGGGTGCGCTTGGCCCAGGGTGTCGCAGATGACGATGTCCTCAGCGCCCTCGGCCCTGGGGTCGTTGGCGATCCGGATGACCCGGTCCGGGTCGACCTGCCCGTCGAAGGGGCACGTGAAGGAGGTCGCGAGGCACAGCTGGATGCGCCCGCCGGCCTGACGGGTCAGGGCGACGGCGTCCGGCATGGCCGCGAGACTCGTGTCGGTGGTACGCCCGATGTTCGCCTGGTTGTGGGCGTCGGAGACCGAGAAGCAGTACTGGAAGTTCTTCGCCCCGGCGGCCGCGGCCTTCTCGATGTGCCGCGGGGTCGCGACCCACACCCAGCTGTGCTCGAGCTCCTCCGGGGTGAGCGCCTCGATGACCTCGAGCGTGTTGGCCATGGGCGGGACGAGGTCGCCGCGCGCCATCGAGCCGATCTCGAGCTCTGGCACCCCGGCCGAGAAGAGCTCGCGCGCGAGCTCGACCTTGCGCTGGGTCGACAGCAGCTTGCCGGTGAGCTGCAGGCCGTCGCGCAGGGTGACGTCGCGCAGACGCGCGGAGGTGATCGGGTTCTGGCTCATCGTGCGTCCACCTTGCTGCTGTCGTCGGTCTGGGTCTGCCCGCTGCGGCCCGCGTAGGCCGCGAGCACCGCTTCCGTGTCCTGGCCGAGCCCGGGGGCGAGCGTGCGAATCGGCAGGGAGGCGCCGCCGAGGACCGGGACGATGCCGGGGAAGCCGACACCCTCGACGGTGGTGTCTCCGTCGGTCACGTCGAACTTCTGGATCATGTCGCGGGCCGCGTACTGCGGGCTCGCGCTGATGTCCTCGGCAGTGTAGATCGGGCCAGAGGGGACGCCGGCGTCGTCGAGGATGTCGAGCACCTCCTCGGCCGGGAGCGTCGCCGTCCACGCGCCGATCGCGGCGTCGAGCTCGTCGCGCCGATCCCAGCGGAGATTGTTGGTCGCGAGGCCCGGGTCGCGAGCGAGGTCGTCTCTCCCGATGATGCCCATGAAGCGCACGAAGATCGCGTCGGCGTTGCCCGCGATCACGACGCTCTTCGCATCCCCGCACACGTACGCGTTGGTGGGGGCGATGCCCTCCATGCGCCCGCCGACCCGCTCGCGCACCACCCCGTGCGCCTGGTAGTCCGGGATGAGCGACTCCATCATGGAGAACATGGCCTCGTTGAGGGCGACGTCGATGACGCGCTCCTCGAGCGGGGCCGGCTCGAGGCCGGCGCCGCGGCGCTGCTCACGCTGGAACATCGCCATCATCACGCCGTAGGCGGCGTACACGCCCGCGATGGAGTCGCCGATCGAGACGCCGACGCGGACCGGGGCGCGGTCGGGGTCGCCGACGAGGTTCCTGAACCCGCCCATGGCCTCCGCGACGGCGGCGAACCCCGGCCGGCTCGAGAGGGGCCCCGTCTGCCCGAAAGCGGAGATACGGCCGATGACGATTTCCGGGTTGATCTCGTTGAGCACGTCCGGCCCGATGCCCCACCGCTCGATGGTGCCCGGACGGAAGTTCTCGAGGACCACGTCGCAGTCGGCGGCGAGCGCGCGCACCGCATCCCGCCCCTCCTCGGTCCGGAGATCGAGGGTGATCGACTTCTTGTTGCGGTTGATGGTGTGGAACAGCATGGACGTCGTCGCACCGGGATGCAGGCGCCACGAGCGCAGCTCGTCTCCCGTTCCGGGCCGCTCGACCTTGACGACCTCGGCGCCGAAGTCGGCGAGCATCCGCCCTGCCGTCGGGGCTGCGATGAAGTTCCCGAGCTCGAGCACGCGGACTCCCGCGAGCGGGGCGATCTTGGCGTTGGTGTGCATGTCGGTCCTTTCCGGACGTGATCGGTCGGTGCGTGCGGGTCAGATGAAGATGCTGAGGACAAGGGTCACGAGCAACGCGACCACCGAGGCGACGGACACACCGACGGTGCATGTCTTGAGCGTGCCCCGTGTCGTCTGTCCGAGCAACGACTGCAGGAGCCAGAACGTGTTGCTGGTGACGTGCACCGCGAAGAGCGAGCCGGCTCCCGCCGCGAGGGCGATGAGGATCGGGTCGAGGCCGATGACGGACGCGATGGGCGCGAGGATGCCTGCGGCGGTGATCGCCGAGATCGTCACCGAGCCGACGGCGATGTGCAGCACGGCCGCGATGGCCCAGACGATGAGGAGCGGCGCGAAGCTGTTGGCGCTGAACGCCTGCCCGAGGATGTCGCCGAGGCCGGTCGCCGCGACGGTCGCCGCGAGCGAACCGCCCACCCCGGTGAGGATGAGGATCTGACCGCTTTCGCGGAAGCCCGCGACAACCGACTTCTCGACCGCCTTGCCGCCGACCGTGAGCCTGCCGATGATGCTCGTGCCGAGCACGGCGAGGAGCAGCGCGAAGACGGGGTCGGTCACGAGGACAAGCGCGTCGATCTCGACGCCGACGATCTGCAGGATCGCGCCCGTCGCGATGAGGCCGAGGCAGAGCAGGAGCGGCGCGAAGAGCAGGATGAGCTTCGGCTCGGAGGTCGTGGTGCGCTCGGCGACGGCGACGCCGCGGGGGACGCCGCCGACCTTGCTGAGTCGGTCGCCGACTGGGATGCTCTCGGTCTTGAGGGGCGCGACGGGCTCTGGGGAGGCGTCGATGCTGTCGTCCGCTCCGTCCTCACCTTCGACGGGCTGCGTCTCGTCCAGCTTCTCCTTCCAGAAGCCGATGCGGAACAGCAGCGTCATGATGAAGATCGAGATGACGATGGTCGGCACGATCACGATGAGGCCGAAGAGCAGCATCTGTCCGAGGGGAACACCGAGCACGCCCGCGAGCGCGAGGGCTGCGACGCCGGGCACCATGAAGACGATCCCGCATTCGAGGCCGATGGCGAGGGCCGTCGCGATGCGTGGCGTGCCGTGCTTGCCGATGAGCGGCGCCATCTTGCGAGCGAGCGGCGCGGAGATCACGAGGAGCACGTCGAGGAAGATCGACTGGAGCACGGTGCCGATCGTGAGCCCCATCGCGTACGGCAGCCCCTTGGGGCCGAAGATGCGCAGCAGGTGCGAGACGAGTCGCTGGATGGCGTTCATCTCGCTGAGCATCGAGCCGAGCAGCACGCCGAAGGTGATGAGGAGGCCGACCTCGGCCATGATCTCCCCGAAGCCGCCGGTGATCGTGCCGATGGTCTCGGTCGGCGGATGCCCCGTGGCGAGTCCCAGGTAGAGGGAGCCGATCACGAGGGCGACGGCGGGGTTCAGCCGGAAGCGCGTGATGAGCACGACGACGCCGAGGATGGCGATCGCCGTGTGGATGATCGTGATGATCTCTGACGTCATTGTCGTCCAATCGAGGTGGGGTCTCGCGCGGTCTCGGCCTCGCTGGGGGAGAACAGGAGTTGCTTGGCCTGGGACCGCGTCTGGCTTACATTATGTGCATGAACTCATTATGTAAGCAAGAGCCCGTATCGTGACCCGCAGCGAACAGCTCCTCGTCTCGGTGCCGACCCCCGCCCTCGCGGCCTCGATCACGCAGCTCGAGATCGCCGCCAGCCTCGAGTGCATCACCTGGGATCTGACGACGCCGTCACCCGCCCCGCACATCGACCTCGTCGTGCTCCCCTATCAGCAGGACCCGAGCCTCACCGCGAGCCTCGGGCGCACGACGACGCGACTCGTCCAGGCCCAGACGATCGGGTACGAGGACGTGCTCGCCCACCTGCCCGCTGGTCACACGGTTGCCAACGCGCGCTCCGTGCACGAGGCCTCGACGGCCGAGCTCGCACTCGGGCTCACGTTCGCGTCGCTCCGCCGCATCCCCGAGTACACGACGGCGGGGCAGCGGCACGTGTGGCACCAGCAGCCCGGCCAGAGCCTCGCCGACCGCACGGTGGCCATCGTCGGATACGGCGGCGTCGGCAAGGCCATCGAGCATCGACTGAGCGGCTTCGAGGCGAACGTGCTCCGGTTCGCGCGCTCCGCCCGCGGAGCCGATGGCGGGCCCGACCGCGTGCACCCCATCTCGAGCCTCGAGGCGCTGCTCCCCGGGGTAGACGTGGTGATCCTCACGGTGCCGCTGACCGACGAGACCAGACACCTCGTCGATGCGAGCTTCCTCGCCGCGATGCGACAGGGGTCGCTCCTCGTGAACGTCGCGCGCGGACCAGTCATCGACTCGGAGGCGCTCATCGCCGCGCTCGAGGCCGGCCGCATCCGGGCCGCCCTCGACGTCACCGACCCCGAGCCGCTGCCGCCGGGGCACCGGCTCTGGGATCTCGACGGCGCACTCATCACCCCGCACGTCGGGGGCGCTTCCTCGGCGATGCATCCGCGCATGGTCGCACTCATCGACCGCCAGCTGCGCGCGCTTCTGGCCGGCGAGGCGCCGGAGAACGTCGTGGCGCACCCATGACGGCGGGAAGCGAGCACGCTCGGCGTCGCCGGCCCGGCTGACCTCCTATCGCCAGCGCGGCTCGAGGAAGCCGAGCGCCACGAGCTCGCGCACGTCGGGCACGAGGCTCGCGCGCAGGGCCTCTTCCTCGACATCGACGAGCGATGCGATGGCGGTGACGATCTGCGACCCGACGAGCTCCCCGTCGCACACCGACACGAAGCCGGTGAGTTCCGTCGACATCGACATGGTGCGGCGGAACCCCGCGCCCTGGCGGAGCATGATGATGCTCGGGTCCTCGTCGCCTGGCCGCGAGTGGCGCTCCTCGGTCACGTCGGCGGCCACGACGAGCGGCTCGTCGAAGAGCTCGTCGTCGTCGACCCCGCGCAGCCAGGTGATGGCCTCGAAGCCGTCGCGGATGTGCGCGGCGAGCGGGTGGCCGAGCGCGTGCGTGAGGTGCTCGAATCGGCGCAGCGGACCGCCGACGGCGCCCTCGTGGGTGCGGCGGAGGAAGAACATGCCCATGCCGATGCGCTCGACATCGCGGCTCGCGAAGTCCTGCAGGTAGCGGCGGAAGGCGTGCTGCCAGCTCGAGAGCTCGGCGTTCTCAGCCGCATCCTTCAACCACATGTCGGCGTACTCCACCGGTGTCGCGTCCTCGCGCTGCACGACCCACAGGTCGACATCGTTCGCGGGCCACGTCTCGAGGCGCGAGTGCCAGTTGGCGTCGCCCTCCCGCACCTCCCAGTTGCCGAGCATGCAGGCGACGCCGCCCGGAGCGAGCACCGTGCCGAGGTCGCGCACGAGCCCCTCGACGATGCTGTCACCCGGCTTGCCACCGTCACGGTACGTGTACTGGTCGCTTCCGCCTTCGCCCTCGCGTCGGGGCGTGATGACAAACGGCGGATTCGACACGAACAGGTCGAAGTGCTCGCCGGCGACGGGCTCGAGCATGTTTCCGAGGCGCAGGCTCACGCGGTCCTCGAGGCCGCCGGGGGCGATGCCGAGCGCCTCGGCGTTGAGCAGCAGGTTGAACTTCGCGAACGCGAGGGCGCGCTCCGAGATGTCGGTCGCGACGACGTGCCTGGTGTGGGCGAGCAGGTGCATGGTCTGCACGCCCATGCCGACGCCGAGGTCGAGGGCGCGGGCGACGGGTTCCCGCGGGGTGAGCTGGGCGAGCAGCGTCGTCGCCGGCCCGATGCCGACGACGTGGTCGCGGCGCAGCGGCTGGTCGCGGCCCAGCTGCACACCGCCGAGGTCGGAAGCGACCCACATCTCGACGCTGCCGTTGACGCCCTCGCTCGCGTACGGGCGCACGTCGACGAGTGCGACCACGAGCTCGTCCGCGAGCTCCTCGGCGCTGGCCTCCTGAGCCGACTCCGTGGGGCTCAGGCGCGGGACGCGAGCAACGAGGCGGGCCGCGAGCAACTTGTCGAGTGCCGGGACGTCGCCCGCCTCGACGGTCTCCGCGAGCACGAACAGGCGGATGAGCGCGGAGAGCGCGTCGTCCGGCTCACGCGAGAGGGCGAACGACGCAGGCTCGAGCAGGTCGCGGTGCAGCGCATCCGCCGCTTCGGCCCCCAGACGCGACTCGACCCCGTCGACGGTGAAGCCAGCGCCGGCGAATGTCACCGCGAGCGCGCGGAGCAGCGCCTCGTCGGTGCTGTCGGGGGCGTCGCTCGGGTCGTCGAACGTGAAGTCGTCAGGAGTGGAGGCGGAAGAGGCATGGCGCGCGTGGGAAGTCACCCGTCAATTATGCGGATGTGCACCGACAGTCGCGCGCGGCTCCCAGGCTGCCGGATCGCGCAGCTCCGCGATCGCCTCGATCGTGCGGATCCGCACTTCCACGTCGTGCGTCGTGGCGGCGAGGATCACCTCGTCGGCCCCCGTGCGCTCGATGAGGCGGTCGATGCCGTCGGCGACCATCTCGGGGGTCCCGACGAGCTGCGTGCCGGTCGTCGCGTCGTAGAGGGAGCGGTCCTGCATCCGGTCCGCGTACGCGGCGGCGCCCTCTGGGGAGAGGACCCTCGTGGGGCGGCCGAACCGGATCTGGTGCATGGCCGCCCTGCTGGGGAGCGCGAGGCGGGTGGCCTCATCGACCGTCTCCGCGGCGATCGCGGAGACCGACACCATGAAGTGCGGTTCGGCGAGCACGGGCGACGGCACGAAGTGGTCGCGGTAGTGGTCGGCGGCGGCCTTCGGGTCAGCGTGCATCGCGAAGTGGTGCGCGAAGGTGTACGGCAGGCCGAAGGCGGCGGCCAGCTCTGCCCCGTAGAGGCTCGAGCCGAGGAGCCAGATCTGGGGATTCGTCTTCGCCCCCGGGCTGACTCGGAGGCGATTGAGCACCTCACGGTCGTGCTCCGCCCTCACATCGCCCAGGTAGCCCATGAGCTCGAGCACGTCGTTGGGGAACTCGTCGACGCGATCACGGGAGAGATCGCGACGCATCGCGGCGGCGGTGAACGGGTCGGTGCCGGGCGCGCGGCCCAGTCCGAGGTCGATGCGCCCGGGGTAGAGCGACTCGAGGGTCGCGAACTGCTCGGCGATGACGAAGGGTGCGTGGTTCGGCAGCATGACGCCGCCCGAGCCGAGGCGGATACGCTGCGTTCCCGCGCCGAGAGCCGCGAGCAGCACGGGCGGTGTCGTCGAGGCGACGAGTTCGGTGTTGTGGTGCTCGGCGACCCAGTAGCGGTGGTACCCGAGCTCGTCGGCTCGCCGCACCAGGCGGGCGGATGCGGCCACGGCGTCGGCACTCGACTGCCCTTCGGCAACGGGGATGAGGTCGAGCACGGAGAGCGTGGGCGTTCCTGGCATGGTCGGGGCAACGCGCACCATCCCGCCGCTATTCCTGGATGGCCTCGGCAGCCTCACGGGGAGAAGTCCCCACCACCGGGGTTTTCGGCAGGTTCGCGGCCTGAGTGTCGGTGGCTCTGCGTAGCATGACAACGAACGGCATACCCAGCGTGCCGAAGGAGATCCCATGACCCGACACCGCCGCCGACCACGGGCTCTGCTCGCGAGCATCGGCGCGCTCGCTGCGGTCGCCTTGCTCGCGGGGTGCTCGGTGAGCGCGACGGCGACTCCCTCGGCAAATGGGTACGACGCCGTCGACGCGCCCATCGAGGGCGGCACGGTCAGCCTGCGCGACTCGTTCGAGTCCTCGGCGCAGGAATCGCACGACTTCTGGTCAGACCCCGACATGTTCAAGAACGCCGAGGGCTTCGACTACACGGCACCAGACAACGGCATCACGGTCGGCGTCGGCGACCCGGCGACCGGCGCGTTCGTCCCGCCGACCACCCCGGTGCCCGCTGCCGAGTCGGCGAACGGCTACGGAGATGTCTCGGAGGCGGTGCCCTACGACCGTGCCGGGCTCGGCGCATCCACCTTCGGTCGCCTGTACATGTCGTTCGCGAGCGGTCTCGCGGTGTGCTCGGCGACGGTCGTGAACTCCGGCGAGCGCAACATCGTCGTCACGGCGGCGCACTGCCTCGTCGACTTCGAGAGCAACAAGGCCATCGCGAGCAACGTCGTCTTCATCCCCGGCGACCGCGGCGACGGGGCCGAGCAGCCGTACGGTCGCTGGGCAGCCACCGACTACAGCATCCCGCAGCACTTCCTCGATAACGCCAACTACGGCGACCAGGGCGTGTACGGGGAGGGCTGGAACAACGACTTCGCGTTCCTCGTGATGGAGGAGAAAGACGGCAAGCGCATCCAGGACGTGACGGGCGGGCAGGGCATCGCCTTCGGGGTCCCGGCCAAGGCGATCACGCAGGTCGGCTATCCGAGTGCGAGCCCCTACGACGGCTCTGAGGAGTACATGTGCGCCTCCAGCCAGTGGCGGGAGGGCTCAGCAGGCGGGTACACCCACATGTGCAGCATGACGCCCGGAGGCTCGGGTGGGGCCTGGCTCGTCTACTACGACACGGCGATCGGGGCCGGCTACGTCGCCGCAACCTCGTCGACAGTCCTCTCGTCGGCAAACCCGCCGTTCCGGTGGGAGGGCTCGGTGCTCGGCCAGACCGCGCTGTCGCTGTACAACGAGCTCGGGGGGTCCTGATGCGCACCCAACGCCTCATCGCAGGTGCGACCGCGCTGCTCGTCGGGCTCGTGCTCTCCGGATGCGCGACGACGACCCCGACAGCGGTCGCGAACCACGAGGCGAAGCTCGAGTACCACGCCGACACCGGCGCGGAGCTGCTCGGCGACTCCCTCGTCGAGGGCCTCGCCAAGGTCGAGAATTTCTCCGCCACCGCCTACACGCACGGCAAGGCCTCGACCGGGGCAACGCTCAGCACACAGCACGAGACGAGCGTGGTCGGCGCGTCCTACGTCACGAAGGAGTCGACCGCCGAGGCGGGAACCTCCATCGACGAGGTCCACATCGCTGGCAGCGACTACACCTACTACCTCTTCGGCAGCGCATACACGACGGTCGTCTCGACCCCGTGGGCACGCCTGCCGATGGGCGACCTCGACCGCGCGAACGACCCGCAGCGCACGTGCATCCTCGGCACCGTCATCTACATGTGCAATCTGGTGAAGGCATGGCAGCTGTCGAAGGAGAGCAACGGCGAGGAGCTTCCCGAGAAGCTCGAGGTCTCGGCAGATGGCAGCAAGCACTTCACGTCGGCGGTCACGTTCGACTCGCTCGAGGAGGCCGGGCTGTACACGCTGGGCGACGATCTCCGCTCGCAGCTCAGCGACGATGAGCTCGGCACGCTGCTTCCCCTGCACGTGTGGGTCGGCACGGATGGCATCGTGCAGAAGATCGAGGTGAACGGCACGATGGATGCGGCATCGCTCGACGTCGAGGTGCAGTTCGGATTCGAGATCACGGGCACGCCGACTGCCGACGATCTGCCGGATGACCCCGCGTCGCTCGCGCCCCAGTACGTGACCAATGTGACTGCAGATCAGGCGAGCGCGTTCTGGGATGCGATCGGGAACGCGAGAACCGGTTAGGCCGGGCCCGCTCATGCACGTCGCAGCAAGCAAGCTGGAGGAACCACGATGACCTTCCCACCGCAGGGCGGCCCGCAGAGGCCGCGCGACCCCAACGATCCGCGCGACCCGCAGCAGGGGCAGCAGGCTCATCGACCGCACGGGCCCGGCCAGGGGTCGGGGCCGGAACAGCATTACGGTCAGAACCAGAACCAGGGCCAGGGCCAGGGCCAGGGCCAGGGCCAGGGCCAGGGCCAGAACCAGCAATATGCGCCGGGCCAGCAGGGTCAGGGCCAGCAGCCGGCACAGCATCAGCAGCCTTCGCAGTACGGCCAGCCGTACCCCCAGCCCGGGTACCCGGCCGCATCGGCGACGCCAGGTGCGAGCAACGCCGGTCAGGCCGGCCAGACCAGCCAGACCAACCAGACCAGCCAGTTCGGGACGGCACCAGGCGCGAGGTCAACCCCCAGCGCGTACGGTTCCGGCGCTCACGCGGCATCGGCGTCCGGCTTCGGACCTGGAGATGGTTCCGGGTACGGCTCCGGGTATGGCTCCGGGTATGCGACCCCGAACGCCGCCTACGGTGTTCCGAGCGCCACCTACGGGGTGCCAGCTCCCGCATCCTCGACACAGCAGGGCTTCGGCTACCAGCAGCCGCCGGTTGGCTACCCAGGCTCAGGCACCCAAGGACCAGGCACCCAAGGGCCCGGCGTCCAAGGCCAGCAGTTCGGTTCAGGGCCAGGGCTGGCTCCGGCAGGCAAGCCGAAGCGCAACTCTCGTCTGCTCCTGATCCTCGCGATTCCCGCGGCGGCGCTCATCGCAGGTCTCGGTGGCTACTTCATCGGACAGAGCAACGGCAGCGTGCTCGCCGCGGAGCCGCTGCAGGCTGAGGTCACGCGCGTGCTGCAAGACGACTTCGGTCTCGTCGAGGTGACCGACGTCGTCTGCCCAGAGCAGGTCAAGGCCGATCAAGGCGCCGAGTTCCAATGCACGTTCACGTACGCCGAGCAGGAGCAGTCCGTGACCGTCACCGTCTCGTCAGCCGACGGCCAGGTCGTCGTCGGCGCCCCGGAGTAGCCCGGCAGGGGAAACTCCACCCGCACCCCGCACCTCGCACCTCGCACCTCGCACCCCGCACCCCGCACCCCGCACTCACACGGGCGCGCGCCAGGACGAGCACCAGCGACCGGCGCCAGAACGCCTACCGAGAGCCTCCGGGTCCGACGATCGGCAGCGGCACCCCGTCCACGAGCAGCTCGCACTCGGGCCGGTCCGCGACGGCGACGGCCACACGGGAGGCGAGATGCTCGGGCATCTCGGGCAGGGCATCCACGGGGAACCAGGCGACATCCACCGACTCGTCGTCGCCGACCGCCGCCTCCCCGGACACCCAGGAGCAGCGGAACACCAGGTCGCAGTACTGGGCGCGGTCACCCGTCGCGTGCACGATCTTCGGCGAGACGCTGAGGCGCACGAGCCGCTCGACGCGGACTTCGACCATCGCCTCCTCGAGGCTCTCCCGCACGGCAGCCGTCGCCGGATGCTCGCCCGGGTCGACGATGCCCGTCACCGGGCTCCACACCCCATTGTCGGAACGCCGCACGAGCAGCACCTCCTCACCGCTGGCAGCGGGCACACCAGCGGGTGCCATCGCGGGGCGGATGATGACGGCAGTCGAACCAGCAAGCCAGAGCGGATGCTCCGGCCCGATCTTGGCGCGCAGCTCGGCGACGAACTCAGGAATGGGCATGGGCCCTATCCAACCGCAACTCCGAAGACGAGGCCGAGCACGTACGTCACGGCCGCGGCCCCGAAGCCGATGAGCAGCTGGCGTCCGGCGCGACGCCACGGCGGACCGCCCGACAGCACGCCGACGATGGCGCCCGTCGAGAGAAGCGCGACTCCGACGACCGCCGCGGACACCACCACGGCGGCGATCCCGCTCATTCCGAAGATGTAGGGAAGCACCGGGAGGAGCGCGCCGCCGGCGAAGAAGCAGAAGCTGGAGAGGGCCGCGGTCCATGCGGTACCGAGCTCCTCGTGCTCTTCCTCGGCGGACTGCAGCGAGATCGGACCGGATTCCGGGTCGGCGCCCTGCAGCGCGAACACGCGGTGCGCGTAGCTGCGAGCCTCGTCCTCGCCCATGCCGCGGGCACGGTAGACGAGCTCCAGCTCGTTCGCGTTCACGTCGAGCCGCTGGATGGTCTGGGGAGTATCCGGGCTTGGCGTCGACGCCTCAAGGAGCTCACGCTGCGAACGGACGGACACGTACTCGCCCGCCGCCATCGACAACGCTCCGGCGAGGAGCCCGGAGAGGCCCGTCGCGAGGATGATCACCGTGGGCGCACCGGTCGCGCCGATGCCGAGCACGAGGGCGAGGTTCGAGACGAGCCCGTCGTTGGCGCCGAACACCGCCGCCCGGAAGCCGCCAGACATGCGGGAGCGGCTGCGCATTGCCAGGCCCCGCACGACCTCCTCGTGGATGCGCTCGTCTGCCGCCATCTCGGGGGTCGCGTCTGCTTCGCGCTCGTACGGCGAACGTGACTCTGCTCGTTGGATGAGCGCCAGCACGAAGAGAGAGCCGAAGCGGCGCGCGAACCAGCCGAAGAGGCGCGTGCCGAGTTGCGCGCGCACCCCGCCGTCGCCCGCCGGGCCGAGGAGGCTCAGCCAGTGCTCCTCGTGCCGCACCTCGGCGCTCGCGAGACCCAGCAGGATCTCACGCTCCTCGCCCTCGCGCTTCGCCGCGAGGTCTCGGTACACGGACCCTTCGGCGCGCTCATCGGCGAGGTAGCGGCGCCAGCGGCGAATGTCGGCAGCGCTCGGCTCGCGAGAGAGATCCCCGGTTCCGGGCCCGCGCTGCGGCTGCGGGGGTGGTGTCTGCGGCATGGGCCATGCATCCTTCGTGGGGACGCCTCGAGCCCGAATGGAGCACGGGCATCGTTGACAACGTTGCCCCAACGCTACGTGCGCACGCCCCGGTTTCCGCAACCTCGCAGAGAAGTTCGGCGCACCGGAGCGGAGCGCCTCGCCGCCCCTCTCGAGCTACTCGCCGGCCGCGCCCGCCTCGGTGACCGAGACGTCGGCGCGGGTGAAGTTCATGAACGACCTCGAAGCGGTCGGGCCGCGCTGCCCGAGGTAGCGGGAGCTGTAGATCGCGGAGCCGTAGGGGTGCTCCGCGGCACTCGAGAGCTGGAAGAAGCAGAGCTGGCCGATCTTCATGCCGGGCCAGAGCTTGATGGGGAGCGTCGCGACGTTCGACAGCTCCAACGTGACGTGCCCCGTGAACCCGGGGTCGATGAATCCGGCTGTCGAGTGCGTGAGCAGCCCGAGCCTGCCGAGCGAGCTCTTGCCTTCGAGCCGAGCAGCGACATCGTCGCCGAGGGTGACGCGTTCGAACGTGGAGGCGAGCACGAACTCGCCTGGGTGCAGCACGAACGGCTCGTCTGGCTTCGACGTGACCAGCCTCGTCAGCTCCGGCTGCTCCTCTGCCGGGTCGATGAACGGGTACCTGTGGTTGTCGAACAGCCGGAAGTACCTGTCGAGGCGCACGTCGATGCTCGAGGGCTGCACGAGCCCGGGCTCGTACGGCTCGAGGCCGATACGGCCCGCTTCGACGCCCTGCTTGATGTCGCGATCGCTGAGAAGCACGTCGTCAGCCTAGTTGGTCGGCGGATGCGCGAGGCTAGGCTGATGACGTGAGCAGAAACGTGTGGACCGTCATCGGCGTCATCGTGGCCGTCGTGATCGCGTGGTGGCTCGTCGACGTGCTCTTCCACTTGGCCTGGATGGTGGCTCGACTGAGCATCGTCGCCGTGGTTGCCGTCATCGTGTTCTTCGTCATCCGCGCGCTCGTCGCCAAACGCGACTGAACCCGACCGGCGCGGTGCCGGTCGGGTTCAGAGGTTCAGTTCGGTCACTCCCCCTCAGGAGCGCAGCCTCAGGCGGGGATGACGTTCGCCTCGAGTTCCTCGTCGGGTGCGCTGAATGCGCGCTGGTCACGAGGAGTGTTCGGCATGTTCGGTGGGGTGTTGTCGTTGAGCGGCGTGTACACGTTCGTGCCCATCTTCCGTCGGAACGCGAGTTCCACACCATCCACCGTCACGTACCTGTCGATGTAGATGGACGGTTTGTTGCCGTCAACGCGGACGTCGCCCTTGAAGACCATGTCGCTGACGAGGTTCGTGACACCCTCCGTCGGCACGATCGTACGCAGGTAGGTCATCTGGTAGCTCTCGTGCCTGCCCTCAGGGAAGTCGTGTGTGCCGATCGGTTCGAGATCACTCCAGGACGAGGAAACGCTCGGCGACCATGAGCTCGGACCGGGAAGGTAGTGCACCACGATTCGCGTGTTCGCAATGACGGATTTGCTCGTCGTATTCGTCACCCAGAGCCCGTAGCGTCCGTACATGTGCTTCTGACCGGGGCGCCCCTCGATGCCGTAGGTGCCACGCCCCGCCTGCGGCCAGCTGAAGGCGATCCACCCGTTCAGACCCGCCGGCTGCGCCGGTATTTCTGAGCTCGCCTGGGCTGGAGCGGAGACCGCGATGGCGATCGTCGGCAGCGCCCACGCCGCCGCGGATGCGACCGCCCGTCGACTCGGCCCCTGTTTTTCGGCGCGCAGAATATCGCTCATGTTTCCCCCCGGAGTTGCTGAACAGTGAACCGACATTCCCCTACGTCTGGCCTCACTGCGATGTGCAGTCCACGATGACAGACTGCCGATTGGACCGCAACATTCCGGGGAGTTGGGTGGGCACCTCAGGCAGGCCCTCACGGCCGCGCCGCCACCACCCCCAGGTGGCTTCGTTGTACGATGGTGGAGTTCATCGCCCAAGGGTGCTGAATGCGCGGATGTAGTTCAATGGCAGAACTTCAGCTTCCCAAGCTGATAGCGCGGGTTCGATTCCCGTCATCCGCTCCACGAAAAAGGCCAGGCCGGTCGCTGGACGCGACCTGGCCTGGCCCTTTCTCTTGCCGCGGTCAGCTCTCGCCGCGACCTGTCTTCTGCTGGAGGCGGTCGATATGCTCCGACGCCTCGGCTTTTGTGATGTCCGCAGGGATCTCTTCGCCAGCCTCGCGGGCAAGCGTGTCGAGGTAGCTGCGCTGCGCGCCGGTCATCGGCTCGTCGCCGGTGACCCAGTTCGAGGGGTCCTTCTCCGTGCCGTTCTCATCGGGCTCGGTTGCTCCGAGCATTTCACCTTCGTGTGTCTCTGCCATACCGGCGAGAATAGGCGGCTCGCCTGGCTGGCGACCCGACGAATCCTGGGAAGATGTGTTCGAACCCGAGCGCCCTCGATGCCACACGGTGGTAGGTATCAGAAGTCGGCGATGACCAGCTTCTTCATCTGCATCATGTGCTCGTAGCCATCCGGTTTCGCCATGAGCTCCCCCATGTTCGTGGGCACGATCTGCCAGCTCACTCCGAACCTGTCCGCCAGCCAGCCGCACTGCTCGGCCTCCGGGACGGCGCTCATCGCGTTCCAGTAGTGGTCGATCTCCGCCTGGTCGGCGCAGTCGACCTCGAGTGAGACGCCGCAGTCGAAGCCGAACTCCTGGCCGGCCCCGTTGTCCATCGCGACGAACCACTGCCCGGCGAGCTGGAAGTCGGCGTACATGACGGCACCCGCCGGAGCGGGACCCGAAGGCGCCGGGTACTCGGCGACCGTGCCGATGCGCGCATCCGGGAACAGGGAGACGTAGAAGTCGATGGCCTCGCGCGCCCTGTTCTGCGCCGCTCCGCCGAAGAGCAGACTCGGCACGATGAACGGCCGGGCCTCGTCGGCCGTGCTCAGCCCGGCGGGATCGACGAACATGAGCTGCCAGCTCACGCCGTAGCGGTCCTCGACCCAGCCGTAGTGCGGGCTGAAGGGGTACTCCTGCAGCGGCATGAGCACCTTGCCGCCATCGCTGAGCGCAGTCCAGAGCTTGTCGAGGCTCGCTCGCACCGACGCCGCGTCGCCGCCGAGCACGCGCGGGTCGAAGTTGAGCATGAACGAGACCGACGGGTTCGGCCTGAACTGGTCGCCGGCGTTGATGAGCGTGAACCGGTACTCGTCGATCTCCACGCCCACGACGAGCGGCAGGCCCGCGAAGTCCTTCTGGAAGTCGAGGAGGTCGGTCTCGGGGTATCGGGCTTCCACGGACGTCGTCGTCTTGGGGAAGCTGGAAGCGTAGAACTCGCCGGCTTCTTCGGCATTCTTGGTGAACCAGAGGTTCGGGATGATCTTCTGCATGACTCGCTGCTCCTGCACGCGTCGGTCGATCTGAGCCCGGTCGGGCCCACTCGCAAAATTACTCCCGACCCCCGACAACGGCGGCGAGCCTCGTGCTCGAGTGGGAGCGAACACCCAGGGTTCGGCTACTGCAGACCCGCGGTGAGTCTCGCGAGGTTGTCGAGGACGGTCGAGCGCAGCGGCTGCTTCCGCCACTCGAACATCGTCAGCTCTCGTGACTGCTCGCGGTAGTCCTGCTGCACCTCTCGGAGGTCCTCCACGAAGTCCGCGCTGCGCACCATGAGCGACACCTCGAAGTTCAGCGAGAAGGAGCGCATGTCCATATTGGACGACCCGATGACGGCAACCTCGTCGTCGATCGTGAAGTGCTTGGCGTGCAGGATGGTCGGCGACTTGTACATCCAGATGCGCACCCCCGCGAGCAGCAGGGCCTCGTAGTAGGAGCGCTGCGCGTGGTAGACCATGGCCTGGTCGCCGATCTCCGAGACGAACAGCTCGACGACCACCCCGCGTGCCGTCGCGGTCGTGATGGCGTACAGCATCGACTCGTCCGGAACGAAGTAGGGGCTCGTGATGATGATCGACTTCTGGGCGACGTAGAGGAGGTTAAGGAAGAGGCGGAGGTTGTTCTCGCTGGGATACCCGGGGCCGCTCGGCACGATCTGGCAGTCCATCCGCGCTTCCTGCGGCATCGTCTCGACGTCGGTGAGGTCTTCCGGGATGATCGTTCCCGACTCCGAGTACCAGTCGGTGATGAAGACGGCGCTGACGGCGTGCACGGCTGGCCCCTCGAGGCGGACCATGAGGTCGTGCCAGTGGAGGCCGCGGCGGATGTTGCCGCGCTTGTTGTACGTCGAGTCGACGACATTCTGCGAGCCGAGGTAGGCGGAGTTGCCGTCGACGATGAGGAGCTTGCGGTGGTTTCGCAGGTCTGGCCGCTGGTACTCGCCGCGCCAGGGGCGGACGGGGAGCATGTAGTGCCACTCGGCGCCGGCCCGCTCGAGGGCCTTGAGCCGCGACAGCGTGTGCTTGCGGTAGCCGGGCACGCGGATGGAGGCGATGTGGTCGAGCAGGATGCGAACGCTCACGCCTCGGGCGACCGCTCGGTCGAGAGCATCGAAGATCGGCAGCGTGGTGTGGTCGCAGGCGAGGATGTAGAACTCGACATGCACCCACTTCTCTGCCGTATCGATCTCGGCGGCCATCGCGACGATGGTCTCCTCGTAGTCGCCCTGCAGGACGACCTCGTTGTCGCTGATGAGGGGGATGGCCGTGTACGTGCGGTTGAGGGCGACGACGGAGTCGAACCAGGCCGGGTCGCTGTGCTTGGTCGGCTCGACCTCGACGCTCCCGACGGCCATGTTGATGAAGGTCGTGACCTCCTGCTGGCGCTCCATGCGCTTCGCGGGGAGACGGAAGCTGCCGAGGAGCAGGAACGCGATGACGCCGACGTACGGGATGAGGAAGATCGCCATGAGCCAGGCGATGCCGACGCTCGGCTTCCGGTTGCGTGGCACGACGATGATCGCGATGACTCGGATGATCAGGTCGATGATCGCGAAGATGAAGCCAGCGCTGATCGTGATGTGCGGGATCTCGGCCATCGGGTCTCCTCGGGGTACTAGGGGACAGCGTAGGCCAAGGGATGGGCGTGAGCGGGACGTGCATCCGCGCCCAGAAATTGTTGCACTTTCCTCGATTAGTGCAATACTGCACTAGTGACTGATAGTGCAACGAATCTGCGGGCTCGCAAGATGGCGCGGACGAGCCGCGACATCTCGTCGATGGCCCGACGCCGCGCCCTCGATGTCGGCCTTCCCGGCTTCACGATCGAGGAGCTCTGCGAGCAGGTCGGCATCTCCCGAAGGACGTTCTTCAACTACTTCGCCTCGAAGGAAGACGCCGTTCTCGGCATCTCGGCCCGACGAGACACGACCCACCTCGACGAGCGCTTCGTGGCCGGCGGCGACCCCGGGAGCGAGCAGCTGAGCCCTGACCTCCTCGAAGCGCTGACACACCTGGCACTCGAGCGGTGGCGCGAGTCCGACCCGGAGCCGAACTCCGGCGACATCCGCGAAGTCATGGCCGTCATCGACCAGGAGCCGAAGCTCTTCAAGCGGGTGCTCGAGCACATGTCGAGCGACGAGAAGCGAGACGTCGCCCTCGTCGAGCGTCGAGAGGGGCTCCCGACCGGGGACCTTCGCGCCTCCGCAGCCGTGCAGCTCCTCATGTCCATCATGCGGGCGAGTGCCTTCGAGTTCTTCACGACCGACAACACCGACGACATGGAGACGGTCGTCTCCAGACGCGTCGCCGCCATGCGCGCCGTAGTGCAGCGCTGAGGGCGGCACCTGCCCCTCTTCTCGGCCACGCCTCCTCCCGCTCTCCAGCCTTCCTCTCTCCCCCACCCTTCTCTTCCTTCCCTCTTCTTCCCGCACCGCACTCCTCGAATGGACCCACGCATGACCACCAGTGCACCGGCGCCAGCTGCGCCGCAGTTCCTGCTCACGAAGCGCAGGATCTGGACCATCTTCGGCGCCCTCATCGCCGGCATGCTCCTCTCGAGCCTCGACCAGACGATCGTCTCGACAGCGATGCCGACGATCGTGGGCGAGCTCGGCGGGGTCGACCACCAGGTGTGGATTACGACCGCCTACCTCCTCGCGACGACCATCGTCATGCCGATCTACGGCAAGTTCGGTGACGTGCTCGGGCGACGGAACCTCTTCCTCATCGCGATCGCGATCTTCACGCTCGCGTCGGTGGGCTGCGCCTTCGCGGACAGCTTCTGGGCGTTCGTGGTGTTCCGCGCCATCCAGGGCCTCGGCGGCGGCGGGCTCATCATCCTGTCGCAGGCGATCATCGCCGACATCGTGCCGGCCAGCGAACGCGGCAAGTACCTGGGCCCGCTCGGCGCGGTCTTCGGGCTCTCGGCCGTCGGTGGCCCACTGCTGGGTGGCTACTTCGTCGACCACCTGACGTGGCAGTGGGCGTTCTACATCAACATCCCGGTCGGCATCGCGGCGTTTGTCATCGCCGTGGTGGCGCTGAAGCTGCCGAGCAAGAAGGCGACGAAGCGCATCGACTACCTCGGCGTGCTCTTCTTGTCTGCTGCGACGACCTGCCTCATCTTCTTCACCGACTTCGGTGCGGATGCGCAGCACGGGTGGGCGTCGATGGTCACGTGGGCATGGGGCCTCGGCCTCCTCGTGGCGGCGGCGATGTTCGTCTTCGTCGAGTCGCGCGCGGAGGATCCGATCATCCCGCTGGGCCTCTTCAAGAACCCGATCTTCGTGAACGCGACGGCCATCGGCCTGACGCTCGGCATCGGCATGTTCGCGGCGATCGGCTTCGTCCCGACGTTCCTGCAGATGTCGTCTGGCACGTCGGCCGCAGCCTCGGGACTGCTCATGCTGCCGATGATGGTGGGCCTCATGGGCACGTCCATCGCTTCGGGAATCCTCATCTCGAAGACGGGGCGGTACCGCATCTACCCGATCGTGGGCACGGTGCTGACCGGTCTCGCGATGGTGGCGATGACCACCTTGACGGCGGATACGCCCATCTGGCTCATCTGCGTGTTCCTGTTCTTCTTCGGGGCGGGGCTCGGGCTCATCATGCAGGTTGTCGTCCTGGTCGTTCAGAACGCGGTGCCAGCGGCCGAGATCGGCACGGCGACGAGTACGAACAACTACTTCCGTGAGGTTGGGGCGGCGCTCGGCACGGCGGTGTTCGGTGCAATCTTCACGACGCGACTGACGGAGAACCTCACCTCGGTATTCACGGCGAGCGGCGCCAGCCCGGCTGATGCTGCGACGGCGACCTCCACGATCGACCCGCAGACGCTCTCACAGCTGCCGGACGAGGTTCGGGACGGGATCGTCACGGCCTACGCCGACGCTCTGGCTCCCGTCTTCTGGTACCTGGTGCCGTTCATCGCGCTCGCGTTCCTGCTCTCGCTCTTCCTGAAGCAGATCCCCCTCTCTGATGTTGCCGGGCTTGTGGCTCGTGGCGAGGCGGTCGGCGGGGAAGAGGCGGAACAGCTCGACGCGGCAGCTCGGGAGAGTCGGGAGAACCACGAGGCGGGCGATGGTGCCACCCCGGGCGTGGAGCCGAAGAAGCTCAACTCAAACGGGCCGAGGAGCCGCGACTAGCGGGGTGCCGTCGAGAACGCGCGTGCCGCGCGGAGGGCTGCTTCGACCTGCATCCCCTCGAAGGGGAGGACCGCAGTGAGAGCCTCTCCGGTGAGCTCCGGGCCCAGCTCTGCGCCTCGCTGGACGGCTTCCGCGTCGACCTGCTCGGGGGCTGATTCCGGGTCGTCGAGGTCCATGACGGCACCCTCGAACCAGTCGGCGGCGGCGGCGAGCATCTGCTCCTCGCTGAGCACGGGGAGCAGATGCCGGTCGAGTCCGTCGACGACGCCGAGGTCGACGGTGCGCCAGGCCTCCCCCGCGTTCTCGCGCCAGTAGACGAATCCGAGCCAGGGCTGCTCCCCGCCTGCCACCCAGCGGCGTCCCGATTCCGAGCTGACGGCGGCTTCGGCGTGCGCCACTCCCCACTCGGGCATGCCGGTGATGAGGTCGAAGCCCCGCCTGTACGTCTCGGAGTGGTCGCGGTCGATGCCGGCGAGGACGGCCCGGCCGTCGGGGAGCGGGGTGAGCCGAGCCCAGCTGCCACCCCCGTCGGAGTAGAACCAGCCGTGCTCGTCGGCGCGGGAGTTGTCGCCACCCTCGCCGAGGATCGCGGTCTCGATGGCCGCAGCGAGCGCCCAACGCCCCCTGATTACCTCGATGGTGGGGAACTGCCGAGTTCGGAATGCGGTCATGCGCTCATCTTTCCAAGCGCCTCCTCGGCGCTGCTGGGTGTTGCTTGGAACTGGACCGCGCCCGGTGTCTCGCGGATGCGCGTGCGAGCCACCCTGGGGCCGGTTGCGGGTTCGACCTTCCACGTCCGGCTCTGCGCGGGCGAGATGGTGAGCCGACCCAGGTGCACTTCGTGGTGATGGAAGGTGCAGAGCGCGATGCCGTTGCTCGTGTCGGTGCGTCCACCTCTCGACCACGGGGTGACATGGTGGATCTCGACGGTGTCGAAGGGGAGCTCGCACGCGGGCGCTCTGCACCCGCCGTCTCGGGCGAAGACCGCTCTCCGTTGAGCCGGGCTGAAGAGTCTTCGCTTGCGGCCGAGCTTGAGGACTTCGCCGTCGTCGTCGACGAGCGCAACCCGGATGATGCCATCGCAGAGGATGCGCTGGGCCGCCTCGACCGGGACAGGCTCGCCGCTGTGCTCGAGCCGCGAGATGTCCGCCGGCGTCTCGGCGGCTCCCGCGAGACCGGCCCGCGTGACGGTCATGACCAGGGTGGGCGCTTCGCCACCGGTCCGGGGCGCGCCTGGGGACTCGGCATGCTGAGCGAAGACCGAGACGAGCGCGTCGATGCGTCGCTGAGAGAAGCTGCGATCGTCCCGGATCTGCGGCTCCTCCTGAGGAGCGAGGGTGCCGCTGGGCTCGTCACCTGCTTCGCACGCGTGGTCGCGCCGCGGCGAGAGATACGCGTCGAGGACGCGCATGATGGTCTCGCCCTGCTCCGGGGTCGCGAGGAGCCTGCCCTGCACCATGCCGTCAGCGCGACGGGTGAAGGAGAGTCCTCGCTTCGCGGCTTGACGTTCCGCGTTGGGCTCCGCGCCGTCTGGGTCGAGGAAGGCCACCCACATGGCGGCCTGCTTGGCCAGACGCTCCGGCGACGCCGGCTCGTCGTCCTCCTGGGTGAGCCCGCACGCGGCCTGGACGAGCTCGTACTCTGCGCGATCGAGGTCGCCGATATCGACGCTGCCGCCCGCTTCGCGCAGCCCTGCGACGATCGCAGACGCCTGCGAGAGCGTCACCCGCCCTTCCGCGACCGCGACCGCGACCTGGCTCCGTGTGGGCCGAAGCGCCTCGCCCGTCATGCTGATGCGCTCGCGCGTCGCCTCGGCGACCTCGCGAAGCTTGGCCGCCTCGGCTCGGCGAAGGCCGAAGGTCTGCCGCACGGCCTCGTGCACGGACCGGTACCCACCCCGACGCACCAGAGAACCAGAGAAGGCCACCGGCGTGATCTCGTCTCGCCCGAGCAGCTCGGCCGTCATCTCCAAGATCGTCGCGTCGAGCATCCGCTTGCGAGCGGCCAGCTCTTCGAACGCGGCGAAGAACTCGGCGTCGAGCACCGACGAGACGGGCTGTCGCCCGTCGACGAGCGCCGTGACGACGGCCGTGGCTGCGATGCCGGACTCTCGCTCGGCAGCAGCAACGCTCGCCGGTAGACCCGCGAGGACTCCAGCCCCTGCCCCAGCACCAGCACCAGCACCAGATACTCCACCCAATGCGTGTTCGTCGTCGCCCATCGAATCCCCCCTCATTGTCCCGGCACCCTCCACCCAAGGCATTTCTGCCTGCGGATTCGCGTGCCGAGCTGGCTTCCCCCGAAGCCAGTCCCAGCCTATCGTGCATCGAACATATATTCGTGCTCTGTGGAGAAATTCCACGTCACAGAACAGTAACCGGACGCTGGAATCACCAGCAACGCAGGCGAGCCCGCGCGCCTCCCAGCACACCTTCGACGCTACTTCTGGCCGCCGACATTCGGCGGGCGAGAGCACCCCGCGGGTGCCCCGTCCAAGCTGTGTTCCTCCCAGGGCGCGCGCGGGATACTCTTTCGATCACCTCTGCTTCACTTACCGCCCCTGCATCTCAGCGACTGGACGCATCCTTCCGTGGCTCCCACACTCTTCCCCTGGCTCGACCCTGAAACGATCATTCACGGTGCGGGCCCCTGGGCGCTTCTTGTCGTGTGCCTCATCGTGTTCTCGGAGACCGGGCTCCTCGTCGGCTTCCTGCTGCCCGGCGACACACTGTTGCTCATCACGGGACTGCTCGCGTTCTACCCGGGCATCGGCTTCGACATCTGGTGGGTGTGCCTCGCCATCGGATTCGCCGCGTTCCTCGGCGGCGAGGTCGGCTACCTGATAGGGCGAAAAGCGGGGCCGAGGATCTTCGAGCGCAAGGAGAGCGGCCTCTTCAGCGTGAAGAACGTCGAACGGACCAACGCTTTCTTCGAGCGCTTCGGCGGCCTCGCGGTCATCATCGCCCGCTTCGTTCCTGTCGTGCGCACCTTCGCTCCGGTGGCCGCGGGCGTCGGCAAGATGGACTACCGCAAGTACACGATCTACAACCTCATCGGCGCGCTCATCTGGGGCGCCGGCCTCACCTTCGCCGGCTACCTCCTCGGCTATGTGCCGGTACTCGGCGACTTCATCCGCGAGTACATCGACGTGATCCTGATCGTCGCGGTGCTCGCGACCGTGGTGCCCACGAGCATCCACTACCTCCTGAACTCGCGGAAGTCCCGCCGCGAGGCAGAGCAGCGCAACCGCGATGAAGCGAAGAACCTCTCGCTTGCACCGAAGGACTTCGACCAGAAGCTCGGCGACTGAACGTCGGAATTCCGGCACCAGCTGCCCAGGCGTGCGGTGGACTCCGCCGCCCCGCGAACCGCCGATAACAAGGTATGTCGCCCTCCCGCGAGGCTCGATTCCGGCCGCTGACGGGTGGCTCGAACGCGACGTAGGCTTGCCTGCGCGGCATGCTCTGCCGCGTCTCTCGACGGCGTTGCAGTGAGGAGTTCGGTTCACGGATGAGCGGCATCTGGCGGTACCAGTCGACCTCGATCCCCCTTCGACTGGCGAACGCCGGAGCAGTTGTCGCTCTTCCCCTGCTTGCCGTCGAGCAGCTCGGGGACGTCGCCGTCGGCGGTTTCCTCGTCGCCGTCGCCCTCTTCCCGAGCGTCATCGCGGCACCGCTCGTTGGCGCCCTCCTCGACCGGATGCGCCGCCCGAAGCTGCTCCTCATCATCGGGGGGACGATCACGGCGGCCGCCTACCTCTTCGCCTCGCAGCTGGGCACGCTGCCGATCGGCGTCATCGCCGTCATCCTCGCGGTCGCCGGGTTCGTGACCCCCGCCTATATGGGCGGCCTCTCGAGTTTCGCAACCGACAACATCGAGCCGGCCAGGAAGGCCTACGCGCAGGACGCGCTCTCCTACACGATCGCCTCGGTCGGTGGTCCGGCGCTGGCGGCGCTCGCGATCCCACTGGCGGGCTCAGCACGACTCGCGATGGTGCTCCTCGCGAGCCTCGCCCTCATCGGGGCGGTGGCCGGGTTCGGCATCCGGATGCACGCGAAGAACGGCCCGGTGGAAGGCCTCGGGCGGACGATCGCTCGCGGCATGACGTACCTCGTCAAGCACAAGCCGATCGCGATCGTCACGATCGCCGGCACCGTCAGCCAGGTCGCCGGTGGCGCGCTCGGCATCGCCGCCATCGCCATCTCCCTGGAGCGGACCGGCTCCGAGGCGCCCGCCGCCTGGCTCGTCACCGCCTATGCGATCGGCGGCCTCGCCGGCGCCCTCTTCATGGCGGTCAGGACCTGGACCACCCGGGGCCCGGTCTGGGTCATGGGGATGGGCTTCGTCGCGACGGGTGTCTTCCTCCTCATCGCGGTGCCGGCGCTGCCGATCGGGTTCGCGTTCGCGGCTGTCCTCATCTCGGGCCTCTTCGCGGCACCCGCGAACGCCGCCATGATGCTGCTCCGCGACAAGGAGAGCAAGCCGAACGTGCGCTCGCAGGTCTTCACGATCGGCGCCGGCCTGCGGGTCACGGCGGCCGCCGTCGGCGCGGCCATCGCCGGGCTCATCGCGGGCTTCGACGCCGGCTGGCTGATCGCCGGGATGGCCATCATCTGGATCCTCTCCGGCGCGATCCTCTGGTTCTTCCCGAACCCGCCGGCACGCACGGGCATCATCCCCGTGCAGAAGGGCCCGCAGGCGCCGTAGCGCGGGCCAGCAGGCCAACCGCCGCCACCTGAGGCGAGTCCGCTGCCACGTCCGCGCAGGCAAACGCTGCCAGCCAAGTGGCCAGCAACACGCCCGGCGGAAGGGGCACTTGGCTGGCAGCGTTGGCACCCAGGCCCTCGACGACCGCTTGGCCGCCACGGGCCAGCGAGGATGACCGAGCAGCGAGCAGCGAGCGCTTCCCCGGCCGGCGTGGGGGACTCCCCGGAAGACGCGCGTGCGGCGCCTGAGCGAGCGGAGCATCCCATGACCGAGAACCCCGCCCTGGTGGTTGCCGTCATCGCGCTGGGCTTCGCGGCGGTCACGCTCCTCCTGGTGTGGATGCTGCGCGCCGCCCCTCGCCCACCGCGCGACTCCGAGCTCTCCCCAGACGAACGGCGCCGACGGGCCGAGAACCCGGGCCCGGCGCCGACGAGCATCCGCTTCGATCACGGCAACAACTCGGGCTACTGACGCGAGAGACCTCAGCGCGGACGCCGATCGCTGCCAGCCGATGTGCCCCTTCCCGAACTCGGTGAAGGGCACATCGGCTGGCAGCGATCGCAGTGGTGTTGCCGAAGCCGTCGCTAGGCGACGCCCACGAGCAGCCAGACGACGAAGCAGAGCAGGAAGCCGACGAGGCCGAGCACCGTCGTGAGGACGGTCCACGTGCGGAGACCGTCCGCGACGCCGAGGCCCAGGTAGCGGGTGACGACCCAGAAGCCGGAGTCGTTGACGTGCGAGAGGCCGAGCGCGCCGAAGGCGATGGCGAGGGCGAGCAGCGCGACTTGAATCGTCGAGTATCCGCCGCCGAGGATCGACGCGCTGAGGAGGCCAGCCGTCGTGAGGATCGCGACCGTCGCCGACCCCTGCGCCGCGCGCAGCGCGAGCGAGATGAGGTACGCCATGATCATGAGCGGCATGCCCGTGGCGAGCAGCGTCTCGCTGAGTGCCGTACCGATCCCGCTCTCGGTGAGGACGCGGGCGAACGCGCCGCCACCACCCGTGACGAGGAGGACGACCGCAACTGGGGGCAGCGCCGCTTCGACGACGTCGCCGAGCTGCGATGCGCTCCAGCCGCGGCGGATGCCGAGGAAGAAGCTCGCGAGGAGCACCGTCACGAGGAGCGCGAACAGTGGCGCTCCGATGAACGCGAGCACGTTGCGGATGGGGTCGCCGACCGGCAGCAGCGTGGCGCCGACCGTGCCGAGGGCGATCATGATGAGCGGCGTGACGATGAGCGCCATGACCATGCCTGCGCTCGGCGGCGCGACCGTGCGGGCCTTGGTGGCTGTGCCGGACGCGCCGGACGCGCCGCTTTCCGAGCCGGACGCCCCTTCGGCGTCGGCGACAATCGCAGTCGCTTTCTCCGTGCCGAACTCAGCGAACGACTTGGCAGTGGCCGGCAGCATCGTGAAGTTCTTGCGGTTGAGCCACTTCGAGAAGAAGTGCGAGACGACGGCGAGCAGGAGGCAGATGGGGAGGCCGATCATGGTCACCCAACCGAGGTCGGCGCCGAGGATTCCGGCGCCTCCGACGATTCCGGGGTGCGGGGGCATCGCGACGTGCACGGCGAGCATGATGCCGCCGATCGGCAGCCCGAACTTCACCGGGTCGACGCCTGCCGCCTTGCAGAAGCCGTAGATGATCGGCACGAGGATGATGAACCCGACGTCGAAGAAGACGGGGATCGCGAGCACGAGCGCGGCGGCCGTGAGGGCACCGGCGACGCGCTTCGGCCCGAGCAGCTTCGTGAAGCGCCCGGCGAGGCTGGAGGCACCGCCGGAGATCTCGATGATCTTCCCGAGCATCGCGCCGAGCGCGACGAGGATCGCGACCGACCCGAGCACACCGCCCATTCCGGCGATGATCGACTCGATGATGCCGACGCGTGCCGGTTCGAGTTCCGTCTCGGGCACCGTCACGAGCGGCAGTCCCGTCGCGAGGCCCAGGAGGACGCTCACGATGAGCAGGGCCAGGAAGGCGTGCACCTTGAGTTTGATGATCAGCAGCAGGAGGAGGCCGATGCCTCCGGCTGCGATCGCGAGCAGTAGGAATGTAGACAAGTCCGTCTCCTTTGACGAGGGCGCCGACGAAAGCGCTGACGAGGACGCTGACGAGCGCGTTGTTTGGGTGAGAGCGGGGGCTCTTGCTTACGAGTCGGTGGTCTTCGGGGCGAGGGCGAGGATGACGGCTGAGTCGTCGGACGCACCGAGTCCCTGTGCCTGGCCAAGGAGGTACAGCTGCTCGGCGGCGGCGGCGACCGGTGTCGGGAGTCCGACGGCGCGGCTCGCCTTGCCGACGATGCCCATGTCCTTCACGAAGATATCGAGGCGGCTGAGCACTTCGGCGCCGTCCTCGTCGTACGCCTCGAGGATGCGGGGGCCGCGGTTCGCGAGCATGAACGAGCCCGCTGCTCCGGCGCCGAGCGTCTCGAGGGTCTTGGCCGGGTCGAGCCCGAGGCGCTCGGCGAGCGCGAGCGCCTCCGCTGCGGCCGCGATGTGCACGCCGCAGAGCAGCTGGTTGACGGTCTTCAGCGCCTGACCGTCGCCGGGGCGGTCGCCGACCACGGTGAGGGTGGATGCGAGGAGGCCGAGCACGGGCTGCGCCTTCTCTCGCGCTGCCGGCGTCGCACCGACGACGATGAGCAGGTCGCCCTCGCCCGCGCGGACGGGGCCGCCGGAGAGGGGCGCATCCACGAGCTCGACCGAGTGCTGCTCGAGGCGAGCGACGACGTCGGCGATGCCGTCGGTTCCGACGGTGCTCGTGAGGATCACGACTGCGCCCTCGTCGAGCTTGTCGGCGATGCCGTTCTCTCCGAACAGCACTTCGTGCAGCTGCTCGCCGTTGCGGACGGCGAGGAGGACCGCGTCGACGCCGGCGACCGCGCTGGCCGCGGAGGCGTGCGGCACGATGCCCGCGGCGGCCGCGAGGTCGAGGCGCGGCTGCGCGATGTCGAAGCCGTTGACCGTGAGCTGGCTGCTGAGGCGGGTCGCCATCGGCAGGCCCATCGCGCCGAGCCCGAGGACGGCGACGGAGTAGGTGGAGGAGGTCATGGTTGCTCGTTTCTCGGTGCGTGTGGAGATCTCAGCGCTGTTGCTGATCAGTTGGATGCGGGAATGGGTGCGGATGCAGGTGCGTCGACGCCGACAGCGGCGCTCGCGTGGAACTTCTCGACGACCCGCGCGAGCGAGTCCTCGTCGCCGACGTTCCCGGCGAACACGACGTAGGGGATGCCGTCGGCCGGTCCCCCGACCGCCTGCCAGAGGGAGACGATGCCGGGCAGCATGGGGCCGCGGACGACGGCGTGACGGATCTCGAGGCCGTTCGTGGCGACGTCGCTCGAGGTGATCCCGCCCTTGGCGATGACGAAGCTCGGCGGCGTCACGCGGAGCGCGTGCGCGACGACCTCGCAGACGGCAGCAGAGACGTCTCTGGAGATCGCGAGGGAAGCGTCCGCGTCGTCGGTCTTCACGAGCTCGCGGCTCGTGTGGAGGATCACGTCGCCGCTCGCGAGCGCTTCGACGACGCGAGCCTTCGCCTCGCCGATGTGCGCGTCTCGGGCGTCCGCGTCGATGATCGCCGAGACGGAGAGCTCGACGGTCGGCAGGTGGGGATGCTCGGCCCGGAGGGCTGCGAGCTGCCGTGTCGTGAGGTCGACGTGCGAGCCGACGACGATCAGGCCGCCGGCAGCGGGCCCGGTCGCCCCGTCGCGCGCCAGCTGCGCCGGGGCGAGTGGGGAGGCGATCTCCTGCCCGATGCGGGCTCGCACGAACGGCGGCCCGACGCGGTAGAGGAACTGCTTGCCGTCGGCCTCCGCGAGCTCGAGCCCGAGGGCGACGATGCGGATGTCGTCCTCGATGAGCACGTCGACGACGATCGGCTGACCGTCGCGCGCATCCTGCAGCACGCTTGCGACCGCTTCTGGGCCGCGACGGATGATATCGAGCGAGAGCACCGTCACATCTGCGGCGGCCCAGCGGCCCTTCGTCTTCTCCTCGACCCATTCGGGCAGCGCGGAGCTGCGGAAGCCGAACGTCGCATCCTTCGCGAACTCCGTCTCGGCGACCGGCACGAGCTCGCCGTTCTGCCGGTAGTAGTGGATGCCCCCGATCGTGACCCTTCCAGCGTCGGGAAATGCGGGAACGATGAGGACGCCGTCCGGCACCGGGCCGCCGAGCTCGGCGAGCGTTGCCGCGATGACGTCGGTCTCGAGGGGGAAGTGGCCGCGCAGCGTGCTGTCGCCGCGGCTCACGAAGGCGATTCGGCGCTCGAGGCGCTCCGCCGCGGCGAGGGCTGCCGTCACGACCTCGCGGTTGCGTGCGGCGGCGGATTCGGCGTCGAGGCTGCGCGTGTTCGTGAGGACGTACACGGCGTCGCGGCCCTGTTCGAGGGCCCAGACGAGGTCGTCCTGCTCCCAGCGGGTGAGGACGGGAAGATCGGCGACTGACTGCGTCCCGGTGGGATCGTCGTCGAGCACGATGAGGGTCACTCCGGATTCGCGGACCCGGTCGGCGACCTCCGCAGCGTCGACGCGCACCGGGGCGGGGTACTGCTCGAGCAGTCGGCTTTCATCCATCAGAGAACTCCCTTGTAATCGGATATCAGATATCTTGCGCCCGCCAAAGGGTGTTGTCAAGGAGATATCTGATATCTCGAGGGAGGGAACCGGGTGACGCCTGCGACGCACCGCCGCCGGAAGGAAGTGCGGCGATCAGGCTCGAGGGGTGAGCACGTACTCCTGCAGGTCGTCCGCCGTCTGCTGCATGTGCGACTCCATCGCCGCTCGCGCGGCTGGGCCGTCGCCGGAGCGCAGCGCCTCGAGGATCCCCGCATGCTCGCGGATGGCATTCACCTGCACCTGCGGCACCGCGGAGGTCTCGTAGCGGCGCTCGTACATGAACTTCCCGAGCGGCTCGAGCAGCACGCGCAGGAACGGGTTGCCGCTCGCCCGCAGCACGACATCGTGGAACGCGATGTCGGCGGTGACGAAGGTGTGCACGTCGTTCGCGGCGCTCGCCGCGCGCATCTCCTCGAGGTACCCCTCGAGCTTCTCGAGGTCGTCGGCGGTGCGCAACGGGGCAGCGAGCTCGCAGGCACCCGTCTCGATCATCCGTCGAAGCTGGACGAGCTGCACCGAGGCCTGCGCCTTGCCGCCGGTCGACGTCGCGGCGCGCAGGAGCGGCTCGATGCCGGTCCAGTCCTCCATGGGAAGCACGCGACCGCGAGTCCCGGGAACCGGCTGAACGACTCCCTGCGCCTGCAGCGTCTTGAGGGCCTCGCGCAGCGTGAGGCGGTTCACGCCGAGCCGCTCGGCGAGGTCGATCTCACGCGGCAGCGGCGCCCCCTGGGGCAGCGCCCCCGAGATGATGTCATCGAGGAGCCGGTCGCTGACCGACTGAACAAGCGACGCTCTCGCCATGGTGACCTCCGAACTCGCAATGCTAGTGGGCGCGCCCGGACACCGGCTCACGCGAGCGTCACCGCAGCGTGACGGCGACCTCCACGACGACGTCGTTCGCATCCTCTCCGATGACACGCTGGCGCACCTCGGGCGATGTGAGCGCCACCCCGCGCTCCGCGAGCGCGTCGAAGAGGGCCACGACGGCCGGATGCACGGACCCCTCCGGCAGATCGGCACCGTGCGAGCGCCACACGGCCACGAGGTCGGTTCGCGGCGGCAGCTCATCCGCGAGGATGCGCCCGTCGTGCCACGACTCGTCGTCGGCTTCCGGGAGGCGCGCGACCGGCCAGCAGAAGAGCATCTGCAGCTCGGATGCTCGTGCCGTGCTGCCGGGGGCCTCCCGGAAGGACGTCCAGAACCCGGGCCCCGGCTCGAGCCCAGCCTCGACACTGCGCCGATGCAGTTCGGCGAATTCCCGGTTCGCGTCCTCATCGCTCGGCGCCGCACCGGCGCCGTCCCCGCGAGCGACGCCCCCGCCGGCCGCATCGAGGTCAGCGGGCAGCGGAATGACGCGCGCGACGAACGGCGTGGCCCCGAGTCGCCGCTCCTCGACGAGAACCGGGCGCGCGAATGCGGTGAGCACGGCGTCCGCAGCCGTCATGGCTGCATCCTCGACGTCACGTTTCCGCACCACTTCGGCACGATGGTGACGCAGCACGTCGGCTGCGTCTCCGTCTCGGAGCGCCCTCGCGGCGGAGGGCAGCGGCACCCCGGCCGCCCGCAGCGCCTGCAGGAGGGCGCCGTCGCGCACCTGCGACTCGGCGTACCTGCGGTACCCGGTCACCGCATCCACTTCGTACGGGACGAGCGCCTTCGTCTCGTCGTAGTGACGCAGCGCCTTCACGCTGATGCCGGTCGTGTTCGCGAATTCCCCGATGGTGAGCATGCCTCAAGCCTGCCGCCTCCCGTAGGAGGAGAGTCAAGCGGGGTCACTCCGCAGACCTGCCCGGTTGGACCAGACGCCTCGAGCTCGCCGGCATGCGCCTCGAGGCGCGAGGCGCGATCAGGCCGCCGCCATCTCGAGCGCCTCCTCCGCACGCTCCGCGCTGCCCTCCGCAAGGCCGCGCTTGAGGGCCGGAGCCAACGCGACACACAGGACCACCCCGACAGCGAGCACCGCGACCTCGGTCACGGTGAGCGCCCAGATGATGCCGGGCAGGCCGAACCAGATGCTCCCCGCGATCACCACGGGGATGAACAGCACCCCTTGGGCGGCCGACATGATGGTCGCGGGAAGGGCACGGCCGGTTGCCTGGAACAGCGACGTGATGAGGCCGGTGAAGCCGTTCGCGATCATCGCGATGAGCTGCGCCGCGAGCACCACGACGCCGATCGCGAGCACGGATGCGTCGACCACGAAGAGCGCGAACACCTGCTCTCGGAAGCACAGCAGGAGGATGGCCGCGAGCGCGGCGACCGCGCCGACCGTGATGGCGGATGCTCGCAGCGCCGACCCGAAGCGTGCGCCGTCGCCCTTGCCGTACGAGTAGGCCAGAAGCGGCAGCACGCCGAGGGTGACACCCATGATGAGGAACTCGGGCACCTGGGCGATACGCACGGCGACGCCCATCGCCGCGAGCGGCCCCTCACCGTAGGCTGCGGCGAGGTTGTTGAGCACCAGCGCCGTGACGATGAGGAACGCCGACTGCAGCAGCGTGCCGATGCCGACGCCGAGGACCGGCTTCTGCACGGAGCCCGCGAGGGTGAACCAGCGAGGAGAGAGACTCACGTGCTCGCTGTTGCGCGTGAGCCAGAGAACGAAGTACGCGACGACGACGAGGTTCGCGAGCCCCGTCGCCACGGCCGCCCCCGCCACGCCCCAGTTGAGCACCAGGATGAACAGGGCGTCGAGAGCCAGGTTCACGACGGCGGAGAGCACGAGCGCGACCATGACCTGCTTCGCCGCGCCTTCCGCCCGGACGAGCTGCTCGAGGCAGACCGCCGCGGCGAGGACGGGCACGAAGCCGAGCAGTACCCCGACGAAGGCAGCCGTGGGCGCCGCGACGGATGCGTCGGCGCCGAGCAGCGAGACGAGCGGCGAGAGGAACACGAGCCCGATGGCGGCGACCACGGCCCCCACGACCACCGAGCCCCAGAGCGAGTAGGACGCGACCCGCTTGATGGTCGCCGCCTTCGAGGGGTCGCGTTCGGCCCCGCCGAGGAGGCGCGACACGAGCGCCCCTCCCCCGACCCCGAAGACGTTCCCGACCCCCATGACGAGGATGAGGACCGGCGAGCCCAGGGTGATGGCGGCCAGCAGGGCCGTGTCCCCGAGCGAGCCGATGAACCCCGCATTGGTGAGGTTGTAGATCGCTCCGACGATCATCGCGGCCGCCATGGGCACGCAGAGGTGCAGGAGTGCACTGACGATCGGTGCCGACGAGAGGTACCAGCGGTTCGTGTGCACCGCATCCGGGGCGGCGTCACGGGCTGTCGACAGATCGGCCGTGGCTTGTGTTTCTGGTGGTGTGCTCATGGTTGCTTCTTTCTGGGCAGGACGGAGCGCGCGCCGACACTCGTCGGCACGTGAGGGGATGCGCGACTCGGTCGCGCGCCTCGGAGGGCTAGTCGCGCACTGGCTGCGGGAGCTGAGCCGTGATCTTGGCGAGGAGCGCCTGGAACGCGACTCGTTCATCGGCATCGAGCGGCGCGAGGATCGTCTCGTCTGCGGCGATCATGGCCTCCTCGAAGCCCGCGATGAGCTCGGCCCCGGCGGGCGTGGCGTAGACGCGCTTGGTGCGCTCGTCGCCGCCCTCGGTTCGGCGTTCGATGAGCCCTCGCCCCTCGAGGCCGCGGAGCAGACTCGAGACGCTCGCCGGGGTTGTGCGACTCATTCGAGCGAGCTCCGATTGGCTCGCCCCTGGGCTCTGCACGAGGTAGCCGAGCACGAAGCTCTGCGGCCGGGTGAGCTCGCGCTCACGTGTCCAGTCCTCCCCGGCCTTCATCTGCGCCCAGCTGATCCATCGGACGAACTCGAGGGGCGTGCGTGGGGCTGGGGCTGCATCCGACATAGTTAGAACTATGACAGTTAGAGTTCTAACTGTCAAGATGGCTCAGCCCGTGCCCCGCGCCGCACGCGTAGACTGGGCGGATTCACCGGGAGGAGCAACGATGCCCGAACCGAAGCATCCAGAGAAGCGCGCGAAGCCGGAAGCCGGCGTGGCGCGCATCGTCGAGAACATCGACGAGACCGCGGCCATGTTCTCCGAGCCGAAGATCACCGCCGTCGGCATCCCCGCAGTGTTCAACTCGCTCAAGGTGACGACGGCGCAGATGGGCCCAGCCCGCACAGCCCGCACCCTGCTGCGCATCAACCAGAAGGACGGCTTCGACTGCCCCGGATGCGCGTGGCCGGAGGGCAAGCACCGCAGCCCGGCCGAGTTCTGCGAGAACGGCGCGAAGGCCGTCGCCGAGGAGGCCACGAAACGGCGCGTTCCCCCGAGCTTCTTCGCCGAGCACTCCATCGAGGAGTTGCGTACCTGGGACGACTACTCGCTCGGCCAGCAGGGCCGCCTCACGCATCCGATGCTCCTCGAGGAGGGCGGCACGCACTACCGGGCCGTGAGCTGGGACGACGCGTTCGACATCATCGCCGATGAGTTCGCGCAGATGTCGAGCCCAGACGAGGCGATCTTCTACACCTCCGGCCGCACCTCGAACGAGGCGGCGTTCGTGTACCAGCTGTTCGTGCGCGGCCTCGGCACGAACAACCTCCCCGACTGCTCCAACATGTGCCACGAGTCGAGCGGTTCCGCACTCGGCGAGACGCTCGGCATCGGCAAGGGCTCGGTGAGCCTCGAGGACCTCCACGAGGCCGACCTCATCATCATCGCCGGCCAGAACCCCGGCACCAACCACCCGCGCATGCTCACCGCGCTCGAGAAGGCGAAGCTCAACGGGGGCAAGATCATCGCCGTGAACCCGCTGCCCGAGGCGGCGCTCATGCGGTACGAGAACCCGCAGACTGTGCGCGGCATGGTGCTCGGCGGCACCGCCCTCAACGACCTGTTCCTGCAGATCAAGCTGGGCGGCGACCAGGCGCTCTTCCAGGCTCTGGGCCGCATCCTGCTCGACGCAGAGGAGGCGAACCCCGGCACCGTCTTCGACCACGACTTCATCGCCGCGAAGACGTCGGGCGTGGATGCGTACCTCGAGTCCCTCCGCACGCTCGACTGGGCCGAGGTCGAGACCGCGACCGGCCTGAGCGAGGCGGAGATCCGCGAGGCCGGTGAGCTGCTGCTCGCTTCAAAATCGACGATCGTCTGCTGGGCGATGGGCCTCACCCAGCACAAGCACTCCGTGCCGACACTGCGCGACTGCGTCAACCTGCTGCTCCTGCAGGGCAACATCGGCAAGCCCGGCGCGGGCGTCTGCCCCGTGCGCGGGCACTCGAACGTGCAGGGCGACCGCACGATGGGCATCTTCGAGCGGATGCCGGAGTCGTTCCACGACAAGCTCGACGCCGAGTTCTCGTTCGCGTCTCCCCGCGAGCACGGCTACGACACGGTCGAGGCGATCCGCGCCATGCGCGACGGCAAGGCCCGCGTCTTCATGGCCATGGGCGGCAACTTCTCCAGGGCGACACCCGACACGGCGGTGACGGAGGCGGCCATGGCGTCGCTTGCCCTTACGGTGCAGGTATCGACGAAGCTGAACCGCTCGCACGTCGCAACGGGGCGCCGAGCGCTCATCCTCCCCACCCTCGGCCGCACGGAACGCGACCGGCAGGCGGGCGGCACGCAGCGCGTGACCGTCGAGGACTCCATGAGCGCCGTGCATGCCTCCCACGGGCGGCTCGAGCCGGCAAGCGATGAACTGCTCAGCGAGGTCGCCATCGTCACGATGCTCGCCGAGCGGGTCCTCACCCGTTCGCGCCCGAACGTGCCGCAGGTGAACTGGGCCGAGCTGCGCGCCGACTACGCGAACGTGCGCGCATCCATCTCCCGGGTCATTCCCGGGTTCGAGGACTTCGAGGCGAAGATCGACGAGCCCGGCGGGTTCGTCCTGCCGAACGGGCCGCGCGACGGCCGCGACTTCTCGAGCATCGGCGGCACTGCGAAGTTCACAGCCAACGAGCTCGAGTACCCGAAGGTCCCCGAGGGGCGCCTGCTACTGCAGACGCTGCGCTCGCACGACCAGTTCAACACCACCATCTACGGCAAGGACGACCGGTACCGGGGCGTGAAGAGCGCCAGGAGGGTCGTCTTCGTCAACGAGGCGGATGCACGGGACCGCGGCCTCGCCGACGGCGACCACGTCGACATCGTGTCGGAGTGGCCCGGCCGCGACGGGTCTCTCGAAGAGCGCCGCAGCGAACGCCACCGCATCGTCGTCTACTCCACCCCGCGCGGCTGCGTCGCCGCGTACTACCCGGAGACGAACGTGCTCGTGCCGCTCGACTCGACCGCCGATGTCAGCAACACGCCGACCTCGAAGTCGATCGTCGTTCGACTGGAGAAGCTCGACAGCTGAAGCGAGCATCTCCTTCGCCATGGGAAGCGCCCGCCACCCTGGGCGGTGGGGCCTCAGGCTCGGCGGCGGATGCGGATCGGCCCCTTCGCCGAGGCGCCGTCGACGACTTCGCCGCCCTGGGTGATGTCGACGTCGCCGGCCGCCACGAGGCGCAGCGCGGCTGCCCTCGCCGCGTCCATCTCGCCGCGCCACTCGTCTCCCCCGACGGCTCGCGCCGCCTCGGACGGGCAGATGGTGGCGCCCTCGGCCCGCTTGGCGAGCAGGTCGAGGATCACGCGCTCGAGCTGCTGATCGCGCTGCGAGGCCGGGGTCACAGCAGCCGCTCCGCGAGGACCTTCGCCGTCGCCTCGGGATGCACGCGGTGCCCGACCGACTCGGCGACCTCGACGAGCTCCGACCCAGGCAGCGTCTCGGCCAGCCGCCTCGCGGCGCTCGCGAGGAACGGGAACGTGTCGCCGCCCACGACGATCGTCACGGGCACCTGCACGTCGACCATCGCCGCCGTCGGCGTCGACACCTGCCGCACGAGCTGCGCGTCGTAGACCGTCGACTGCGCGAGCGGCATGAGGCCGGGGAAGATCGGGCTCTGCCGAATCTGCTCGACGAGGGCAGGGTCGAGTCCAACCCCCTCGAGCTGGAACGTCGACACCGCGGTTGCCGAGTCGCCGTCGTCGACGAGCCGCTGCAGGCGCTCGGCCAGGTCGGGCGCCGGCTCGTGCTGCCCGAACCGGAACGGAGGCTCCGACAGGAACAGGTGCTGCACGGGAACACCGAGGGAGGCGGCGAAGAGCGCAAGCACGGCCCCGGAGGAATGCCCCACCACGCTCACCTGGCCACCGACCGCGCCGATGACGGCGGCAAGATCTTCCGCTTCACGCTCTGGCGCCGACGGCTTCGTATCACCGCTGTCGCCGCGGGCACGCCGATCATAGGCGACGGCCGCGAAGCCGGCCCTGACGAGTGCCAGCGCGAACTCCGTCACGTCACGCGCCGTCGAGAACGCGCCGTTCACGATGAGCACCACGGGCCCCGAGCCGCGGATCTCGTAGGCGATGCGCGTTCCATCCGCCGACAGGACCGTCTCGCGATCGACGCGAACCCCGCCCGTGCCCGGCTCTTCTGCTGCGACCATGTTCCTGCTCCCTCACCCTTGAGCGCTGCCGTCGGCCCTCCAGCGAATGCGGGCCGCGAGGCAAGTCTGCACCCTCGCGGCCCGTCTGAGGCGTTTCCTCCTCGCCTCGTTACCGAGCGGCAGCCAGTTCCTCGTCTGGGTGCTCACGCGCGTAGTTGGAACCAGCGTGGCCCGTGCTCAACCGCTTCCTGAGCACCAGCAGCCACCAGAGGAATGCCAGCCCGAGAGCTCCTGCGAACACGAAGCCGTTGCCAGCGAACGCGGGGAGGAACAGCAGTGCGATCTCGACGATCAGGAACACCACGAGACTGATGATGAGCAGCGGCCGCCTGGCGCGCCCGAGGTCGAAGGTGCCCGGTTCTGGCGCCGGGATACGGCCCTTGTACGACGCGATCAACAGACCGATCGTCTGCAGGACGTAGGTGCTGAAGAACGCAAGAGTCGCGATGCCGAGGAAGTAGTTGAAGGCGGCGGGACTGACGAGCGCAGACAGGAGCAGGAGCACCGAGACCACCCCGAGCGTGAGCACTGCTGTGGATGGGGTCTTGCGGGTGGGGCTCACGTGGCGGAGCGCTTTCGAGAAGGGCATCATGTTGTCTCGCGACATCGAGTAGAGCAGCCGGGTGCCGACCAAGACGTTGGCGAGCAGGCACACGAGGATGTTGGTGAGCGCGATGGCGATGACGATCTTCGAGACGACGGGGCCGAGCTGCTGCGAGATGATCTCGTCGATGGGCGCCGAGGAGGCGAGCACTCCCGCAGGGTCCTTGATCGCGAGCGTGTACACGAGGTACATGGCGAACTCGATGATGCAGGACGCCGCGAACGCGTAGAACATGGTGCGGGGGATGACGCGGCGCGCGTCCTTCGTCTCCTCCGCCACGTCGGCGACCGCTTCCACCCCGACGAGTCCGAAGAACGGCCCGAGGGATGCGGCGAGCCATGCCAGCAGGTACGGAGTCGCGTCATCGGGGCTGTTGCCCTCGAACAGCGACGAGAACGGCTGCGCGTTGCCAGGGATGACGAAGGCCACGAACGCGATCACGAGTGTGACGCCGATGGTGACGACGAACTCCAGGCCCACCCCGATGTTGTTGATGAGCGTCGCGAGCCTGACTCGGTAGGCGTTGATGAGCACGCATACGACGACGACCGCGATGGCGAGGAAGATCTGGTTGGGCTGCGAGAGCTCCCAGCCGAAGACGCTGCCGAGATAGCCGGCGAACACGTAGCCGAGGCTGGTCATGCCGCTGGTCCAGCCGATGAGCGCCGCGAAGCCGGTGAACCAGCCGAATACCGGCCCGTTCAGTCGGCTTGTCCACTGGTAGGCGTAGCCGGCGAGGGGGATCTTGGCCGAGATGTCAGCCGCGATGAGCGTCCAGAGCAGGAATACCGGGATCGCGATGAACAGGGTCCAGATGAATGGAGCTCCCGCATTTGAATAGCCGGCCGCGAATCCGGAGAAGACCGCCGTGGTCGCGCTGATCGTCGAGAATCCGATTGCGAAGGATGCGATCTTCCCAACAGATCTATCGAGTTTCTGGTCATACCCGAATTCCGCGAGCCGCGCATCCTCGTCCGTGCCTGAACTCGATGGTTCAGGCAGAGGATCACGCCTGGACCTCTTCAGTGGATTTATCACTGCATCTCCTCGCCTCTTTGCGTGGAACGACCATGATCCGGCCGTGTCCTTGGAGACAGTGAACCCAGTGGCCCAGCACTCTGGAAGTCCGGTCCTCTTATGGATTGATAACTCTGGTCTATCGGTCCGAGTCCGATTGCCGCACCTGCGCCCGGTCGAGCATGCGCTGGACGAGCCTTCGCGCAGAGGGTGACACCCGGTCGGGGTGCCAAGCGAGCGCGGAGTAGCTGACGGGTCTGTCCACGATGGGGACGAACGTGATGCCCGGCCGGTCGTAGAGCCTGGTCATCGACGAGGTCGTGAAGCTCACGCCGATGCCGCGCGAGACCATCGTCGTCTCAGTCTCGTAGGTCGCAGCCTCACCGGCGATCAACGCTGGCTTGCCGTGTCGCGCGTCGGCAGCCATCCAGTAGTCTCGCCAGGCTCCTGCCGACTCGGGGGCGACGATCAGCGGCTCGTCGAGGAGCTCCTCGATCCGCAGCTCGCTCTTGCCCGCGAGCCGGTGCGCCCTCGGCAGACAGGCCACCCAGGTCTCCTCCTCCACCACTGCGATCTCCAGCCCGAACGCCCCGACAGGAGGGCGGATGAGCGCGATGTCGGACTTCCCACTCGCGAGCCCGGCCGTCGGGTCGGCGAAGTCGTATTCCGTCATCTCGATCGTGATGCCCGGCAGGTCCCGCTCCACGTCCTCGAGCAGGGTGAAGAGGAGATCCGCTCCCGTCCCGATGAGATACCCGATGCGCACTTCGGCGTGATCGATGAGCGTCGAGGCGATGTCGAGAGTCTCGTCCACAGCGCGCAGCGCCGCACGCACATGGGGGAGCCACTCGCGTCCGAATGCGGTCAGCGTGACGGACCGGGTGTCGCGGTCGAAGACCTTCGCACCCAGCTGCTCCTCCAGTTGACGGATGGCGGAGGAGAGGGCGGGCTGGGTGATGAAGAGCTTCTCGGCAGCTCGCCGATAGTTCAGGTCCGCTGCGACCGCGTTGACGTAGCGAAGCTGCCGCAGGGTCACGTCTCCGGTCATCGCTCCTCCAAGAGTCAGTGATAGATGCAGCTTATGAACTCATCGTAGCTTCGTCTTTCCGCTCGGAGAGATTCGAGATCAGGATGAAGTCACTCACACGACTTCATTTGAGGAGCAGAACATGGGCGTTCACAGCGGGTCGCATTCGATCGACACACCCGCGCGGCAGGAGTTCTTCGACATCACCGACGAGGCGCAGACGTTCCTCGCCGAGCTCGGTGCCAGAAATGGACTCCTCACCGCCTACACGGCGCATACGAGCTGCACGGTCTTCCTCCAGGAGGAGTCCGAAGACGTGACGTATTACGGCACGCAGCTGATTCTGCAGGACACACTCAACGTCCTCGCGAAGATCGCTCCCCCTACTCGCCATGAGGGCCAGTACCTGCATCCGGGGCCAATCCACATCAAGAACGCCGCCGCGCTGCGCGATGAGCTGCCCGAATGGGGCCTCAACACCGACGGTCACATCATCTCGTCGATCCTCGGCCGTTCCGAGGTCATTCCCGTCGTCGATGGCGCGGCCGTACTCGGTGAGTTCGGACGCATCTACTTCGGCGATCTCGACGGTGTGCGCCCGCGCACACGCGTCGTGCACTTCCAGTTCATGGGTGAATGACGATGCTCGTCTACGCCATCGACGTCGGCACCACCAACCTCAAGGTCGTGCTCTATGACGAGCGGCTCGCGGTTCTTGCGAGCGCATCCGGGCCCGTGAGCTACGAAAGGTCAGGCGACCGCGTCGAGTTCGATGCCGAAGCGCTGTTCCAGACCATCCTGGCGCTCGTGGCCGATTGCGCGCGGCGCGCGGCGGTGACAACTCGTGAGCACGACGCAGTACTCGCGTTCACGGGACAGGCGGAGTCGCTGGTTCTCGTGGATGCCTCCGGTCGTCCCGTACGTCCAGCCCTCTCCTGGCTGGATAGCAGAGCCGGTGTCGAGGCCGAGCTCATGGCTGCGTCGTTCTCAGCTGACGCCGCGTTCGAGACCAGCGGGCAGCCATTCGCGTCAGCTGCCTGGCCCGCCGCCAAACTGCGCTGGCTCCGAGCACACGAGCCGGAGACGATGGCGGGAACCCACGAGGTGCTGATGGTGAAGGACTATCTCATCCGCTGCTTCACTGGTCGCAGCGTCGGCGAGGTCTCGACACGTGGTTTCACGTACCTGTGGGATGTCCGACGATCCGAGTACTGGGCAGAGATGCTCGAGTTCTGCGGCATCACCTCGGACCAGCTGCCGGAGGTCGCCGCTGCCGGCTCCGATGTCGGCCCAGTCATGCGGGATGTCGTCGCTCAGCTGCCGGAAGCTGTCGCGTATCGGGTGAACGTGGGGGCGCTCGACCACTTCTGTGCGATGGCAGGAACCGGCTCCTACCGGGCTGGCATCATCAGCGAATCCGCCGGAACGGTGCTCTCGCTCTCGATGCTCGCGAGCGACTGGCGCTTCGATCCCAGCCGCAGGATCTCGTTCCACACCGGACTCCACCCCGACGACATCGTCCTCTTCAACGGCGCAGACAGCGGAGGGGTTGTTCTCGAGTGGTTCAGAAGGGAAGGTCTCCAGAACCTCTCCCATGCAGAGCTCGAACGCGAGCTCACCTCCCGATCGGCGTTGGGCGTGCCCGTCTTCCTGCCCTACCTGACAGGCCTGAATCCGCCCGATTACCTTCCGGATGCTCGCGGAGCTTTCGTGGGCATCTCTCTCAGCCATGACCGCTTCGACCTCGCCTACGCGGTCGAAGAAGGCCTCGCCCACCTGTTGAAACGCAACATCGACTCTTTCACTGGAGCGCGTGCGCAGCAGATCGTGTCCACCGGCGGTGGCACTGCATCGACCTTCAGGAACCAGCTCAAGGCGGACGTCTGCGAGGTGGACGTCGTCGTCCCCAACGAGCGGGAGGCGACCTGCAGAGGCGCCGCGGTGCTCGCCCTCGTCGCGGCAGGAGAGCTCGCGAGCATCCACGACGCGGCGAAACTCAACCCACCGCTGACCGCGCGCTACCAGCCGTCTCACGGGCGGTCCAGGACCGAACTCGTCAACCGTGCCGAGCGCTACGCGCTGTTCGAAGACTCCCTGCAGCGCCTCTACGCGACCTGACACCTGCACCAGCGTGCAGACGACGACCTGAAAACCACCTCACACGAGGTCGAGAAAAATGGAGTGAAGATGAAACTGTGCTGCTCGTCGCCGATGGTTCCCGGCGCGACTCTCACGGAGAAGGCGGAACGCCTCTCGGCCTGGGGGTACGACACGATCGCGATCTTCCAGCCGTTCGCCGATTGGAACGACGACATCCGGTCGGAGCTCGGCGAGCTCGAGTCGCAGACCGGGGTGCGCCCAGTCGAGTTCGTACTGACTGACGACGTCTACGGCAACGCCATGTCCCCAGACGCGGATCTCCGGGGCCGATGCCGAGGGATGTACCTGGAGGCGGCATCGGTCTGCGCTGAGCTTGGCCTCGTCACCGAGATCGAGTTCGAGTACGGCGCCCAGAATCCCTTGCCCCTCTTCGACCCGTTCCTGCAGCTCGACTCCCGCCAGCAGGAGGGCTTCCTGAACTTCTACGCCGAGATGCTCGACGTCGTTGACGGGACCACCGGGCGCGTGCTCCTCGAACCGCTCAACCGGTACGAGAGCCGGTACCTCAACCGCGCCTCTGACAACGTCCACCTCCTCGAGATGATCGACCATCCGAGCGCCGGCCTCCTCCCGGACACGTTCCACATGTCGATCGAGGAAGCGGACATCGCCGCGACGCTGCGTCACTGCGGTGGCCACGTCAAGCAGGTGCACCTCGGGGAGAACAACCGACTCCTTCCAGGTCATGGCTCGCTCGACTGGCCCTCGATCATCGGAGCCCTCCGAGACATCGGATACACGGGCTCGCTGAATCTCGAATGCTCCACTCACGGCGATCCTGAGCGGAGCCTGCCGGAGACAGCCCGCTTCCTGCGGGCACTGATCGACGCATGAACAGGCTCCTCACTCCGCCGTTCTTCGAGATCGGACCGAAGAACCTGCTGCGTCAGACCGAGATCGAGGCGCTGGCCGTCGCAGCGGGAGCGGCGGGGGCCGAACACGAAGTCGACGTCGTCCTGACCGTCCCGAACGCACTCGTCACGCGAACCGCAGAGCTCGATTCAGGCGTGCTCGTCTTCGCGCAGGCCATGGACGCGGACACGATCGGCGCCACCTTCGGTTCCACGACCGCGGAGGCGCTCGTCGACGCGGGCGCCCACGGCGTCATGCTCAATCACGAGAGCCGCCAACTCGACCCAGGAACACTCGACGAAACCGTGTCCCGCGCTCACGAGGTCGGGCTGCTCACCATCGTCTGCGCTGGCACGATCGGCGATGCCGTTCGCCTCTCGCTTCTGAACCCGACGGCGATCCTCCTCGAACCGCCCGCACTCATCGGGACCTCGGGTGCCGTCAGCCGCTCCTGGATCCCCGAAGCGAATACGGCGGTCCGCGACACCGGCGGGGCAGTTCTCATGATGCACGCGGGAGGCGTCGCCTCCCCCACCATCGCCAGGCACATCATGGCCGCCGGCGCGGACGGCACGGGATCGACGAGTGGCGTGCTCGGTGCGCACGACCGGTCGGACGCAGCTCGCACGTTCATCGCATCCACCAGACAGGGGTTCGACGAGGCACTCGCCGCACCCCGGCACGTCCACCACAACGAAGGAGACAGAACATGAGCAGAGAACTGGCAGGCAGGACCGCAGTCGTAACGGGTGGAGGCCGAGGGATCGGGCTCACCGTCGCCCGTTCACTTGCCGAAAACGGTGCCGACGTCGCGCTCCTCGATCTTCTCGACAGTGTCGAGGACACCGCAGCACAGCTCGCAGACGAGTTCGGCGTCAAGGCCGTCGGGCGGAGACTCGATGTCATCGATCAGGACGCGACAGCGACCGTCTTCGCGGAGGTCACGGAACTGCTGGGCACCCCGCAGATTCTCCTCACAGCGGCCGGCATCGAGATCAACGGCGACTCGATCGACGTCACCGCAGCCCAGTGGCGGAAGGTCATCGATGTGAACCTGACGGGGACGTTCTTCTCCGCGCAGGCCTTCGGCGCGGGTCTCCTGAAGTCGGGGCTTCCGGGGAGCGCCGTCCTCATCGCATCCATGTCGGGCTCCATCGTCAACGTGCCGCAGTGGGCCGCCTCCTACAACTCGTCGAAGGCAGCAGTCTCCCATCTCGGAAAATCCCTGGCTGTCGAATGGGCCAGCGCAGGCATCCGCGTCAACTCGATCGCGCCCGGCTACGTCCTCACCGACCTCACCCAGCAGATCATCGATCGCGAGCCGGAACTCCTCGAGGACTGGGTCTCCCGCATCCCGCTCGGCCGCATGGCCACCCCCGCAGACCTCACCGGCCTCGTTCGCTTCCTCGCCTCGGACGCGTCGAGCTACCTCACCGCGCAGCAGATCGTCATCGACGGCGGGTACACGGCGATCTGACCGATCTCGTGTGGTGGCAACCCCACGCACACGACGGGCCCCACGCTGCAGTCCTCCCTGCAGCATGGGGCCCGCCGCCCTCCACGCTCTGTCGCGGTCTGGTGTCCCCGCGCCGGGCTACTTCACGTAGCCGTTGGGGTTGAGCACGTACTTCTTCGGCGCGCCCGCATCGAAGTCGGCGTAGCCCTTCGGGGCCTCGTCGAGGGTGATCGGCGTCGCCTGCACGGCGTCGGCGATCTTCACCTTGTCGAAGAGGATCGCCTGCATGAGCTGCCGGTTGTACTTCATGACCGGGCACTGTCCGGTCGTGAACGACAGCGACTTGGCCCAGCCCAGGCCGAGCCGGATCGACAGCGAGCCGACCTTCGCCGCCTCGTCCACTCCGCCCGGGTCACCCGTCACATAGAGGCCGGGAATACCGAGGGCACCACCAGCCTCCGTCACCGTCATGAGCGAGTTCAGCACCGTCGCCGGCGCCTCGTGCCCCGCATCGGAACCGTGCCCGCGAGCCTCGAAGCCCACAGCATCCACACCGCACTCGACCTCCGGCACGCCGAGGATCTGCTCGATCTGCTCACCGGGGTCGCCCTTCGAGACATCGACCGTCTCGCAGCCGAACGACCGCGCCTGCGCGAGGCGCTCTTCGTTGAGGTCGCCCACGATGACGCACGCGGCGCCGAGCAGCTGCGCGCTGACTGCCGCAGCGAGTCCCACCGGACCGGCGCCGGCGATGTAGACCGTCGACCCTGGGCCGACCCCCGCGGTGTAGGCACCGTGGAAGCCCGTCGGGAAGATGTCGGAGAGCATCGTCAGATCGAGGATCTTCTCGAGCGCCTGGTCACGGTCCGGGAACTTCAGGAGGTTCCAGTCGGCGTACGGCACCAGCACGTACTCCGCCTGCCCGCCGACCCAGCCGCCCATGTCGACGTAGCCGTAGGCGCTGCCGGGGCGGTCCGGGTTCACGTTGAGGCAGATGCCCGTCTTGCCCGACTTGCAGTTGCGACACCGCCCGCACGCGATGTTGAACGGAACCGACACGATGTCGCCGACCTTGATGAACTCGACGTCCGGGCCGACCTCGATGACCTCACCCGTGATCTCGTGACCGAGCACGAGGTCGACCGGAGCGGTCGTGCGCCCGCGCACCATGTGCTGGTCGGACCCGCAGATGTTCGTTGTCACGGTGCGCAGGATGGCCCCGTGCCGCACCTGACGGCCCACGTTCGCCGGGTTCACGCCCGGTCCATCCTTCAGCTCGAACTCGGGATACGGGATGTCGATGACCTCGACCTCGTTCGGCCCCTTGTACGCGACGGCTCTGTTACTCGCCATGATCTCTCCTTTGAGTTGAGCGGGTTCTGCATGCGGTGCACACGACGGTGCAACCCTGCGAACGTCTCTGTTACGCAGTGTTTCGAGGCTATTGGCCGCCCTCAGGGCACGCCAGGATTCGGGGCAGATGACCAGCGGATGCACAGACTCAGGCCCGGGTGATCTGCTCCGTCGACTTCCCAGCGCGTTCGGAATACGCCGGATACCCCATCGGTTGTTGTAGCTGCAAGCATCCACTTCTCGGAAGGAACAGCAAGCATGGCAATCGTCATCACCGGCGCGACCGGACAGCTCGGAACCCTCGTCATCGACAGCCTCCTCGAGCGCGGCGCGACCCCCACCGAGATCGTCGCCGGCGGCCGCAACGCCGAGCGACTCGCGCAGCTCGCAGCGAAGGGCGTTCGCACCGCCACCATCGACTACTCGAAGCCAGACACCGCGACCGCCGCCATCAACGCTGGCGACACCGTCGTGCTCATCTCCAGCAGCGAAGTGGGCACCCGCGTCGCGCAGCACGAAGCGGTCATCGACGCGGCGAAGGCGAAGGGCGCGGCCCGCATCGTCTACACGAGCGTCCTCGGCGGCGACCCGGATGCCCTCATCCTCGCGCCTGAGCACGTCGCGACCGAGTCGCTCATCCGCGAATCCGGCCTTCCCGCCACCATCGCGCGCAACGGCTGGTACACGGAGAACTACGTCGCCGACATCGCCCAGGGCGAGACGACGGGGGTCATCGTCAACAGCGCAGGCAAGGGCCGCGTCGCCAGCGCCTCCCGCGCCGACTACGCCGCCGGCATCGCCGCGATCGCCCTCGAAGACGGCCACGAAGGCAAGGTCTACGAGTTCTCCGGCGACAAGGCCTGGGACTTCGAGGAGTTCGCGAAGACCCTCGCCGACGCGATCGGCCGCGACGTCGAGTACCGCGCCCTCACCACGGAGGAGCACAAGGCCGCCCTCACCTCGAACGGGCTCGACGAAGGCACCATCGGCTTCATCACGGGCCTCGACGCGAACATCCGCGACGGAGGGCTCGCCCTGACCACCGGCGACCTCTCCCGAGTGTCCGGACGCCCCACGACGACGCTCGCCGAGACGCTCCGCACCCTCACCGCGTAGGCGGCGCCACCTGAGCAGCTTCCCCCGCGGTCTGGCCGAGGGCCTGGTCGACGGTCCGGCTCACGCCACGACGACCCTCTCTTTCGGGATGGGTTTCGCGCCTGCGGATGGCTTGCAGAGCATCCGCAGGCGCGAAACCCACCCGGAGACGCAGACGCAGACGGTCGCGGGTTGCGGGTCCGACGGCCCCGCGACGGATGCGCACGGTTGCTACCGGAGGGGCTGCGGGGCGAGCGAGCGCGGTCGGCTGATCGAGAACAGCTCGGGAGCTGCACCGGCACCGTTCTCGGCGAGGTCGGCCCCGAGGCGGCCGATCGAGGGAACGAACTTGAACCCCTCCCCCGCGAAGCCAGCGAGCACCACGATGCGGCCGACCCGGTCGATCACGAACCTGGCGTCGTCGGTCGTCGTGTAGGTGCAGCTGATCGGGTCGGCGCTGTCCGCGTCGACGCCGGGCAGCCAGTCCCGCGCGTACTGCCTGATGGCGTCGAGCTGCGCGGACACCGGCAGGAAGTCCCGCGAGTCCGGATCGACGACGGGCCCGACCCCGTGCCATCCCGCCTTGATCCCCTCGCCGGGGGTGAGCATCCCGTACACGGGCGAGAGCCACCCCTCGTAGCCGGGCCTCCCGAGCGCCGGCAGGTGGTTGAAGCTCGGCCAGTCGACGTACCCGTTGAACTCGCGGAAGTGCACGGGCGCCTCCTGCGTGACGCGCAGGCGCGGCAGCTCGACGGCCCCGCCGAGCAGCGTGCGGGTCCACGCGTTCACCGCAGAGACGACGACCTTCGCCGTGATCGTCTCGCGCGCGTGACCGCGATGCTCTGCCTCCTCACCCCAGGAGTGCGCCTCGACGACCACGTGTTCGGCCTGCTCGACGACGTTCACTGCTCGCATGCCCCAGCTCAGCTCCGCGCCGCTCGCAGCGGCCAGCTCGGCCATGCTCGTCAGCGCATCCGCGGCCCGCACGCGTCCCGCCCTCGGGAGGTGCAGCACCTCGGTGTCGAAGCGGATGCCAGGCCACCGTTCGCCCGCATCCTGCGTCGAGAGCAGCTCGGCCGGTTCGCCGCTCGCGGAGATCGCGCCGTGCACCTCGGGGCTCGCCGCCCCCGGTCCGTGGTTCACGAGACCAACGAGGTCGAGGATCTGGCGGCCCGAGTCGAGCTCGAGCTCGCCCCACAGCGCCCGAGACTCGTGCAGCATCGCGACGAGATCCGGCTGCGTGTACGACGTGTTGAAGTTGCGGGTCGCCCCGTGGGATGCGCCCATGTGGTGACCGGGCTGGAACTGCTCGAGCAGGCGCACGCGCCTGCCGCGCCTCGCCAGCTGCCACGCGGTCGACAGGCCCATCGCGCCGCCGCCGATGATGAGCACGTCAACGTCAGTCATGACCCCACGCTACCCGCACTCAACCCGGGCGCTTTCCTCGGTACCATGGCGGAATGCTCACCGTCTCCGGTCAGCGGGAGAAGATCCTCACCGCATATATGAACCTGCTCGTCGACTCCGGCGTGCGCGGGACGACCCTCGAGGCCGTTGGCACCACCTGCAAGCTCTCCAAGGCCGGGGTGCTGCACCATTTCTCGTCGAAGCAGGCGCTCGGGGATGCGCTCCTCGAAGAGCTGCGGGGGCAGGCGCGGGTCGACGCCGACAACATGCTCGCCGACCTCGACAACGCCGTCTCGTACTACATCGTCTCCTCGCAGGATCGGGACAGCCTCCTCGAACGGCTCGTGGAAGCGGTCTACCGCCTCGCGCAGACCGGTGACAAGGACGCGCTCGACGTGCTCCGCCAGTGCCGCGAGGGCTGGTTCGACGCCCTGGTTCGCGCTATCGGCGACGCCTCGGTCGCTCGACTCGTACTGTTCGTCGGTGACGGCATGAACCACAACGCGCTGCTCAGCGTGGACTCGGAGAACGAGAAGTTCATCAACGCGGAGTCGACGGCCGAGATCATGGACGCGATCGCGCAGCTGCGCGCCTAGGGCCAGCAGCAGCGCAGCCTGCCGGGCGGGGCGGGGCGGGGCGGGGCGGGTCTCTCGCTCCCGCCGACTGCAGCGTCCTGCGCGGAAACACAACCGTTACGACGGGATGCGGGAAAACTCTCGGCGCATCACCGACCAAATGGTAAGTTCGTGCTCACTCCGCGAACGCGGCAGGCCCTTTGATGCGGGAGACAACGATGACCAACGCACAGCCTGGCCCCATTACCGAGGCCCTCGCCACCCAGACGCCCATCGGCAAGGGGCTCGCCCCAGCTCGACTCGGCATCTGGGGGTCGACCGTCATCGGCCTCGCCTCGACGGCGCCCCTCTTCTCCCTCGCCGCGACCCTCGGCTTCGTCGTGATCGCCGTCGGCGAGCAGGCGCCCATCGCGTTCATCCTCGCGTTCATCCCGATGATGTTCACGGCCTTCGCGTACCGCGAGCTCAACAACGAGCTCAACGACTGCGGCACCGTCTTCACCTGGGCGGCCAAGGCCTTCGGCCCTCGCACCGGCTGGATGTCGGGCTGGGCCCTCGCGGTCGCCGGGATCCTGGTCATGGCGAACCTCGCGGAGATCGCCTCCGTCTACATCCTGCTGCTCGTCGGAGACGGATCGCTCGCCGAGAACCGGGTCGTCGTGACACTCTTCGGCGCCGTCATCATCGCCGTCATGACGTGGATCTCCATGCGCGGCATCGAACTGGGCGAGAAGATGCAGGTCGTCCTGCTCGTCATCCAGTACGCGGCCATGGCGGCGTTTGTCGTCGGCTGCCTCGTCGGCTACTTCAACGGCACGGCGCCCGACCCGACGCCCGTCAGCATCGACTGGTTCAACCCGTTCCTCGCGGACGGCACCGGCATGGTGCAGGCGATCATCCTCGCGCTCTTCATCTACTGGGGCTGGGACACCTGCCTCGCCCTGACCGAGGAGACGAAGGACCCGAAGAAGACCCCGGGCCGCGCCGCCGTGCTCTCGACCGTGCTGCTGCTCATCACGTACGTCGGCATCACGATCGTCGTCATGATGTACGCCGGCCTCGGCGAGACCGGCACGGGCCTCGCCAACGAGGAGAACGCGGACGACGTCTTCTCGGTGCTCACCGACCTCGCGATGGGCCCGTGGGGCTGGTTCCTCGTGCTCGCCGTCGCCGTCTCGTCGCTGTCGTCGTCGCAGACCACGATCCTCCCCACCGCCCGCGGCACCTTCGCGATGGGCGTGTACAAGGCCCTGCCGAAGCGCTTCGCCGTGGTGAGCGAGAAGTCGAAGACCCCGACGTTCTCGACACTCCTCATGGGCATCGTCGCGATCGTCTACTACGTCGGCATGAGCTTCGTGTCGAACAGCGTGCTGCAGGACTCGATCCTCTCGATCGGCCTCGCCATCGCGTTCTTCTACGGCATCGCGAGCTTCGCCTGCATCTGGTACTTCCGCACGAGCCTCTTCACGTCGACCCGCAACTTCCTCTACCGGTTCCTGTTCCCGCTGCTCGGCGGCGTGTTCATGGTGTGGGCGTTCTTCCAGTCGGCGATCGACATGGCCAACCCCGAATACGGATACACGACCTTCTTCGGCCTCGGCAGCGCGTTCGTCATCGGCATCGGCTCGTTTGTCATCGGCTTCATCCTCATGTTCGTCTGGGCCGCGATGCCAGGTTCGAAGGACTACTTCGAGAAGCGCACCATCAACCGCCACTCGGCGATCCTCGCCCCGGAAGACTGACCCGCGGCCAGGGCGTCCCGCCTCTCGGCTGGGCACTCGAGCCGCACCGCACGACCTACCAACCGCAAGGTCCACACCGTGGACCGGGCAGCACATCCACCGCACGTGATCAGAGAAAGGCCTTTCGTGCATATCCTCATCATCGGTGCCGGAGGCGTCGGCGCAGCCGCTGCCCGCATCGCGAAGCGACGCAGCTTCTTCGACTCCTGCCTCATCGCCGACTACGACCCCTCCCGCCCGCAGGATCTCGTCGCCGAACTCGGCGACGACCGATTCCGCGCGGCCCAGGTGGATGCGTCCGACCCCGGTGCCGTCGAGGCGCTCGTGCGCGACAACGGCATCACCCACGTCCTCAACGCGGTCGACCCCCGCTTCGTGATGCCCATCTTCACCGGCGTCACCGGTGCCGGCGCGACCTACCTCGACATGGCGATGAGCCTCTCGAAGCCGCACCCCGAGCATCCGCACGAGCAGACCGGCGTGAAGCTCGGCGACGAGCAGTTCGAGCACGATGCGGCACTGAAGGAGCGCGGCGTCCTGGCGCTGTGCGGCATCGGCGTCGAGCCGGGCCTCTCGGACGTGTTCGCCCGCTATGCGGAAGATGAGCTGTTCTCGGAGATCGACGAGCTCGGCGTGCGCGACGGCGCCAACCTGACCGTCGAGGGCTACGACTTCGCCCCGTCCTTCTCGATCTGGACGACCATCGAGGAATGCCTCAACCCGCCCGTCATCTTCGAGCGCGAGCGCGGCTGGTACACGACGCCGCCCTTCAGCGAGGCTGAGGTGTTCGACTTCCCCGAGGGCATCGGCCCCGTCGAGTGCGTCAACGTCGAGCACGAGGAGGTGCTCCTCATGCCGCGGTGGACCGACGCGAAGCGCGTCACGTTCAAGTACGGACTCGGCCAGGAGTTCATCGACGTGCTCAAGACGCTGCACATGCTCGGCCTCGACAGCACCGACCCGGTCAGCGTCAAGGGCCAGCAGGTGTCGCCTCGCGATGTCGTCGCCGCGGTGCTGCCGGACCCAGCGAAGCTGGGCGACCGGATGCGCGGCAAGACCTGCGCGGGCCTCCTCGTGACCGGCAAGGGCAAGGACGGCGAGCCGAAGCAGGTGTACCTGTACCACGTGGCCGACAACGAGCAGACGATGGCGAAGGACAATTCGCAGGCCGTCGTCTGGCAGACCGCTATCAACCCGGTCATCGCCCTCGAGCTGCTCGCGACGGGCGTCTGGTCTGGTGCCGGCGTGCTCGCGCCCGAGGCGTTCGACGCGAAGCCGTTCCTGGAGCTGCTCGGCTCGGCGGAGCCCGCCGGCTACGGTTCGCCGTGGCACGTGCAGGACCGAAGCGCGGCGCTGTCCGCGTAAGCGCAGGGGTCCGCTGACCAACTTCAGTGCGATATTGGGCCGAAAGCGCTGTTTTGACGCCGCTCGGCCCGATATTGCACTGAAGTTGGACAGCGACTGCGCAGCCGGGGCGCTCGACGGCAGCCGGTGGGCTCCGCTCCACACCCTGCCGCGCGCGCCGCCCGGCGGCCAACTTCCGTGATCAACGAGGCCAAGACGCTACTCTCAACGCGGCGAGCGCCGATCCATCACGCAAGTTGGCCGCATCAGCTGGCGAGCAACTTCTCGATCTCGGCGGCCGTCGGGATGCTCGGCGAGGCCCCGCGCTTCGAGACGGCGAGAGCACCAGCGGCCGCCCCGAACCGGATCGCCGCTTCCAGCGATCCCCCGCCAGCGAGCGCAGCCCCGAGCGCACCGGCGAAGGCGTCGCCGGCCGCCGTCGTATCGACGGCGTCGACCTCGATCACGGGGAACGTCTCCGCGCGTTCGGGCGTCACGAGCGTCGTCCCGTCCCCGCCGCGCGTTATGAGCACCGCCCCGACGCCGCGGTCGAGGAACCACCGTCCGGCCTCGACGGCGCTCGCCTCCGAGTCGACGACGATGCCCGTGAGCATCCGCGCCTCCGTTTCGTTGGGGGTGACGAGGTCGACGAGGCCCCACACCTCCTCGTCGAGAGGTGCGGCGGGCGCCGGGTCGAGGATCGTCGTGATCCCGGCATCCCGCGCCGTGCGCAGGATGCTCGCGGTCAGCCGCGCGGGCGTCTCGAGCTGGGTGAGCAGCACCGAGCTCGTGGCCGCGGAGTCGCGGATGCCCTGCACGACGGTCGCCTCATCGAGCGCGTCGTTCGCTCCCGGCACGATGACGATGGAGTTCTCGCCGCTCGCATCCACGCGGATGTGCGCGATACCCGTCTCCCCTGACACCGTCCGCAGCCTGTCGACACCCACGCCGGCGTCGACGAGCTCGCGCGTGACCATCGTGCCGAACGTGTCGTCGCCGACGCACGCGATGAACGAGGTGGATGCGCCAGCGCGGGCGGCCGCGACGGCCTGGTTCGCCCCTTTCCCCCCGAGGGCCAGGCTGAAGCTGTCGCCCCGCAGCGTCTCGCCGGGTTCCGGCGGCCGGGCGGAGAAGGCGGTGAGGTCGGCGGAGACGCTCCCGACGACAAGCACGCCACTTCGGTTCGCGCCGCTCATGCGCGCTTCGAGCGCATCGCCTTGAGCTGCGTGAGCGACGCGTCGCCCGCTTTCTCCTCGTACTCGTCCGAGCCGAGCGGCACGAGCGCGACTCGCGCCTCATCGTCGGAGTGGATGCCCCACCCCCAGCGCTTCCCGAGGGGAGACGCGCGAAGGCACGCCTGGTCCTTGGCGAAGAAGGCGACCCTGGCCGCGTCCCGCTCCTCAGCCGGTACCGCGTTGCGCACGGCGTAGGTCTCGAAGAGCACATCGTCGGACGTGTACTCGTACGGGTGCGCGGCGATGAGGGCGTGCTGGAGGCTCGCGATGGTCGGCCCCTTCGCCGACTCGGGCGGCGCCTCAGCCTCGTCGACGGGGCAGTCGTCGGCGATCTGGATGAACGTGCTCGCGTAGTTCGTCGTTCCCATGGGCAGAGCCTACGGGGCGTGCATCGCAACACGCGGGGCTCGTCACGTCAGCGATGCGGGCGCAGGCTCCGAAGCCAGTCGTCGGCCTCGGCCTGCGACCGGAGACGGACCACGCGGAGGTTCGGCCAGGCCCGCTCGGCCGCGTCCACTCTCCGGCGAATCTTGGCGCGCCCCTTCCACCCCCACCGTACGATGTGCTCCGGGTCGACGAGGATCGTGTGCAGGGGAGGCTCGATGTTGCCGTTCCACAGTTCGACGCGCCGCAGCCTTCTGCGGAGCGTGCGCCGCACGAGCCGCGACATGTGCGTCCAGACCGAGTAGTCGAGGAACACGAGCGTGTCGGCCCGGCTCGTGAGCAGGTCACCGAGCTGAGTCGCGTACTGCCACTCCGTGACCCAGCGCTCCTCGCTGGTGAACGCGTCGACGGACTCGAGGAACCCGGGCTGCACCGTCCATCCCGGGCCATGGAACAGGGCGTCGATCTCCGTGTGCGGGAGGTTCGCTGTGCGCTCCACCCGGCGCGCAACCGCCGTCTTCCCGACGCCGGCGGCACCCGCGATCAGCACACGCCGAGGGGGGAATTCCGGGGATCCTGCAGGAGCTGACACTCTGGAACCCTACGTTCGCCCTCCGGCACTCGCTGGCCCTCGCTGGCCTGGTGCCCTGGTGCCCTGGTGCCGCTCGAGCTCGCCCGGGGCGGTCGGCGGCGGAGACACGAAGATGGCCGGACGCAGGGTGTCCGGCCATCTTGTGCGCGTTCAGGGGAGACGCGCAGCACGATCGGGGGATCGCGCCTCGGCCGCCGAAGCGACCTGGTTCGTCCTTAGACGGCGAGCGTCGCCTGCACGTCGAGGTTGATCGTGACGGTGTCACCGAGCGTGAGGCCGCCGGCCTCGGTCGGTGCGTTCCAGTTGACGCCGAAGTCCTTGCGGTTGATCTTCGTGACAGCCTCGAAGCCGAGCTTCTTCTGGCCGTAGCCGTCGGTCGTGATGCCACCGAACTCGACATCGAACGTGACGGGCTTGGTGACGCCGCGGAGCGTGAGCTCGCCGTCGACCTTGACCGAGTCGCCCTCGACGCGCGTGGCGGAGGAGGCGAACGTGAAGGTCGGGAACTCCTCGGCGAGGAAGAAGTCGGAGGTCGCGAGGTGCTGGTCACGAGCAGGCTGCTTCGTGTTGACCGATGCGACCTCGACCTCGGCGTTGACCGTGGACTCCTCGATCGTCTCACCCGTCGTGATGGTGCCCGAGAAGGTCTCGAAGCCGCCACGGACCTTGCTGATCGCGAGGTGGCGAACGACGAAGCCGACCTCGGTGTGCGTGGGGTCGATGTTCCAGGTGCCGGCGGTCCAGCCGTTGATGTCTGCTGCGCTGATGCTCATGTCTTCTCCTGAAGGGTCGTTGGGTGCTGTCTCGGTCAAGTCCTGGACAACGTAACACATTGTTGCGGATACAAGTTATTCAAACGCATAGAACTGTGACGGTATTCCGACGCCCAGGGAAATCTTTGGGAAACGGGACGACAGCCTCGGCGGCCAGCCGTCCGAGCTAGCCCTGCTGCTGCTTCGCGGCGTCGCTGACCGACTTCATGAACCGCAGCACATTGTCATCCACGAAGATGTCGTTCGGCTGCAGCGGCCGCGACAGATGCAGCCCATCGAGCGCCCGGATGCGCGACAGGGCCACGTAGGTCTGCCCGGGCGAGAAGGCCCTCGCCCCGAGGTCGACGACGGCGCGATCGTAGGTCTTCCCCTGCGACTTGTGGATGGTCACCGCCCACGCGAGCCGCAGCGGGAACTGCGTGAACTCCCCCACGACGTCACGCGACAGCTCCCGCGTATCCGGCGAGTACGAGTACTTCAGCTTCTCCCACACGAGGGGCTCCACCTCGTGCTCGTCGCCATCGATCTCAACGTAGACGGTCTTGTCGATGCGCGTGACCTCGCCGATCGAGCCGTTCACCCAGCGCCCGTCAGAGTCGTTGCGCAGGAACATGACCTGCGCGCCGACCTTCAGATCGAGGCGCTCATCCGCGGGGAAGTTGCGGCCGCCGAACTCCCCCGAGATGTCGGCGTTCGCGGTCATCGACGCCCCGGGCAGGCGCTCGAGGTTCTGCGCGTTGATGCGAGAGACCTGCGCGTTGCGCGACGCGAGCGTGATCGTGCCGTCGGCCGGGGCGGGCCTCGCGCCGACCGTATTGAGGCGGTTCGCCATGTCGGCCGTGACCTGCCCGTACCTGACGGCCGTGAGGATGTTCTTGAACTCGTCCTCGTGCTGCCGGTGGATCTCGCGCAGGGCGTGGATGCGCAGCTCCGCCTCCTGCCACACCCTCGCGTCGAAGAACCACAGCGAACGGTAGTGGTCGCGGAAGTACGCGCGCTCATCGGGGTCCGACGGCGGCACCGGCGCCAGCTGGAACGGGTCGCCGAACATCACGAGCTGCACGCCGCCGAACGCCTCGTTCTTCCGCTGGCGCGCCTGCCGCAGCGAGCGGTCGATGGCGTCCATGAGGTCGGCGCTCACCATCGACACCTCGTCGATGACGAGCGTGTCGATCTTGTTGAGCAGCTTCCGCACATCCCCGTTCTGCTCGATGGGCGCATCCCCGATGACGCCGATCGGCAGCTTGAAGAGCGAGTGGATGGTCTGCCCACCCACGTTGAGGGCCGCGACTCCCGTAGGTGCCGCGATGACGAGCTGCTTCGACGTGTGCCACGCGAGGTGGTTGAGGAGCGTCGACTTGCCCGTGCCGGCGCGCCCCGTCACGAACAGGTGCTCGCGCGTGTGCTCGATGGCGTCGAACACACCCTGCTGCTCCGGGGTGAGGACGATCGTCACTTGGTGGACTCCTGCTGCTGCTCGCGCTGGAGCCGCTCCTGCTTGCGCTTCTCCAGCGCCTCCGTGCGGTCGGCCATCACCTTGAGCTGCGCGTTGTACGCCTCGAGCTCCGCGTCGCCGTCACGGTCGGCCTTCCGGTCGCGCCGCTTCGCCTCCCGGTCGTCGGACCGGGACCACGAGTAGGCGACGAGCATCGCGAGGAGCACCGTCGGCACCTCGCCGACACCCCAAGCTATGGCACCGCCGATCTGCTGGTCGGTGATGGCATCAGCTCCCCACGGCCTGCCCATCGCGCCATACCAGTCGGCGAGCAGCAGGCCCGTGCCACTCATGATGCTGAGGCCGAAGAAGGCGTGGAACGTCATGACCAGCACGAGGGCGATGAGGCGCATCGGGTAGGGGGCGCGCGTGCCGATCGGGTCGATGCCGATGAGCGCGTTGGCGAAGAGGTAGCCGACGACAAGGAAGTCGGCGATCATCCACATGTGCCCGACGTGGTCGGTCACCGCCCAGCGGAACAGCGGAGTGTAGTAGAAGACGAGCAGCGAGCCCGCGAAGACGACGGCGGACACGATGGGGTGCGAGAAGAACTTCGCCCACCTCGAGTGCACGAACTTGAGCGCCCACTCGCGCGTGCCGAGGCTGCCGTCGTGGCGCGCGTGCACGCTGCGCAGGAGGAGCGTCATGGGGGCCGACAGCACGAACATGATCGGCACCAGCATGGTGAGGAACATGTGCTGCGTCATGTGGAAGCTGAAGACGAACTTGCCGTAGACGATGAGCGAGCCGTTGACGAGGTAGAGCAGGATCACGATGCCGAGGACAAACGAGATCGTGCGACCAAGCGGCCACTCGTCGCCCCGGCGACGCAGGCGCAGGACCCCGGCGATGTAGAAGAACAGGCCGAAGAGGCACAGCGTTGTCCACATCGGGTCGAGACGCCACTCGGTGAGCAGACGGAACGGCTCGAACTCAGGAGGCAGCAGCTCGCCCGTGAGCAGCTGCGCCGGCGTCGGGGCCGCGAGCTGGTCGGCCGTGACCTCCGTGACGGGCGACGGGGTACGACCGAGCGCCGCGGCGGCACCGGACGCGATGCCCATGAAGGCGAGTTCGAGCGAGATGAGCCACACCATGGGCTTGCGGGTGGATGCTCCCTGCTCGACGGCAGCGCGCATCCGGTTGATGAGTCCCCGCCGCTGCGCCCAGCCGATGAAGCCGAGCACCACGAGCACAACCGCCTTCACGATGACGATGACCCCGTATGGCGAGGCGAGCTCGGCGAACGAGCCGATGTTGGCGACGCTCGCGACGACACCGGATGCGGCGACCACGATGAAGGCGACGAGGGCGAGCGACGAGTAGCGCTCGATCACTGCGAGGCGACGGACGTCCGGCATGCGCGGCGCGAGGATCGCGACGACGAGGAGGCCACCGAGCCAGAGCGCGGCGCCCATGTAGTGCAGGGTGATGCCACCCACGACGGTCTCGTGGTTCGCGGCGCCCGCGGCGTGACCCTGCGCCCCGAGCGGCCACAGGCAGAAGAGCGAGAACGCAGCCGAGAGCCCGACCATCCACGGGCTGCGGCTCGCGAACACCACAACCGACAGCAGCAGCACCATGCCGAGCGCCAGCACCCACGCCTGGCCGAGCTCGAGCGAGGTGAAGAAGAAGAGCAGTCCCTGCCCGAAGGCGGCGTCGAGCGAGAACGCGGCGTTGGAGATCTGCAGGTAGGTGAGGAAGGCCGCAGCCGCCGTGGACACCACCCAGGCCGCGGCACCGGACGAGGCGATCGTCATGGCCCGCTCGAACTCGGGCTGCTTGCGACTCGCCGCCCACGCCGCCAGCACCAGGGCGCCGATTGTGACCGAGGCCGACAGGTTCAGCGCGAGACGCGCAACCGGCACACCCCACATGACGATGGGTCCAGGGTCGGAGACGATGAGCGGGGTCGCTCCGCCACCGTAGGCGAGCCCCCAGATGACCGCCACGAGGGCCGCGAGGAGGAAGATCGCCGGCCCGAGCACGATCATGCGCTTCGTGTGCAGCGACCAGGAGTCGGCGCTCGCGCGATTGCGCTCGGCCTTGCTGCCGCCCCTATCCGCAGTTGCCGCCGCCTCGATCGTGGAACCGGAATCGAGGGGCGTAGGCATGATCATCAAGTGTAGATCGTCGCTGGCGCTCGGGCTTGTCATCCACAGGGGAAGCGACCGGCTGGGACAAGAACGCGGGGCCGCTTCCGAGTGGAAGCGACCCCGCGTGCATTCAGGCGCGAAGACTACTTAGCTGCGGCCTTGAGCTTCGAGCCAGCCGAGATCTTGACACCCTTCGAGGCGGCGATCTGGATGGCTTCACCCGTCTGAGGGTTGCGGCCGGTGCGCGCGGCACGAGCGGTCTGCTCAACGGAGAGCCAGCCCGGGATCGTGACCTTCGTGCCCTTGGCAACGTTCGAGGCGAGTTCGCTGAAGAGTGCGTCGAGGACGCTTCCAACAACAGCCTGGCTCTGGCCGGTCTCGGTCGCGATCGCGGCAACGAGTTCGGTCTTGTTCACAGTCTTGTCTGCCATATGTCCTCCTTAGGACGCAGCCCCGCCCTTGCGAGTGCAGCATGTTGGGTTCAGAAGTCCTGCAGTTCCGCGGGATTCCGCGGCAGGACCTTCGTCAACCTACCAAAACCAGGGCCTCTCGCTTGCAGATTCGCCTGACACGCCGCGTCTTGCCACGGAATTCACCGGTTCGTGGCCGTTCTGGACCGGATCGATGCCCGTATCGGCGCTTGATGGGCCCAAGTGGTGGCGTCGCCCCAGCAGCGACGGAGACCACTCAGCGCCGCTTGATCTCCGGGAAGTCGTCGTCGCGCCACTCCTCGGCGAGGCGGGTGCCATCGGCCTCGATCTCGCGATTGCGGAGTTCGACGCGACGGATCTTGCCGGACGCCGTCTTCGGCAGCTCGAAGAACTCGAGACGCCGAACCCGCATGTACGGCGGCATGACCGCGCGGGCGTGCCGGAGCACCTCGAGCGCGGTCTGCCGGTTCGACTCCCAGCCAGCCGCGAGCGTCACGTAGGCCTTCGTGATGTTGAGCTTCGTCGCGTCCGGCGCCCCGACGACGCCCGCCTCCGCGACGGCATCGTGCTCCAGGAGGAGGCTCTCAACCTCGAACGGCGACACCTTGAAGTCGGACGACTTGAACACGTCGTCGGTGCGCCCGACGAAGGTGATGCATCCGTTCTCATCGCGCACCGCGACGTCACCGGTGTGGAAGAAGCCGTCGCGCACCGCGTTGTCGGTCGCCGCGGGTGAGCCGAGGTACTCGGTCATGAGGTTCACGGGGCGCTCACCACGCATGTCGAGGCAGATCTCCCCCTCGTCGCCTTCGACGCCCGTCACCGGGTCGAGGAGCACCACGTTCATCCCGGGCAGCGGATGCCCCATGGCACCCGGCTTGATGACATCGCCCGGTGCATTCGCGATGAGGGCGGTCGTCTCGGTCTGGCCGTAGCCGTCGCGGATCTCGAGCCCCCACCAGGCGTGGATGCGCGCGATGACCTCGGGGTTCAGTGGCTCACCGGCTGAGAGCAGCTCCCGCATCGCCCGGGGCTTCGCTGACTTGCCGTGCTGCACCAGGATGCGCCACACCGTCGGCGGGGCACAGAACGAGGTTGCGCCCGCCTTGTCGAGCTGGTCGAGCAGGAGGGCCGCGTCGAAGCGCTGGTAGTTGACGACGAAGACCGTCGCCTCGGCGTTCCAGGGCGCGAAGAAGCTGCTCCATGCGTGCTTGCCCCAGCCCGCCGCACTGATCGCGAGGTGCACGCCGCCCGGCTCGACGCCGATCCAGTACATCGTCGAGAGGTGCCCGACGGGGTAGGAGCGGTGCGAGTGGACCACGATCTTCGGGTGGCTCGTCGTACCGGAGGTGAAGTAGATGAGGGCGGCGTCGTCGCTTGCCGTCCGCTTCTCGATCGGCGCATCCGACGTGTCGTAGATGTCGTTGAAGTCGAGCCACGCCTCCCGCGCGGCCCCCTCCAGGCCAGCACCCACCTGCGCGATGCGGTAGCTGCCGAGGACGTTGTCGAACTTCACCGCGTCGGCCTCCTCGGCGATGACGAGGCGCACCCTGGCACGTTCGACGCGATCGTCGAGGTCGTGCGGGCCGAGCACCACGGACGTGGGGAGGATGACGGCGCCGAGCTTGAGCGCGCCGAGCATCGCCTCCCAGAGCTCGCGGCGATTGCCGAGCATGAGCATGACGACGTCACCGCGGCGGATACCCTGCGCCTCGAGCCAGTTCGCGACCCGGTTGGATCGCCGGCGCAGGTCGTCGAAGCTGTACTTCGCCTCGCTGCCGTCGTCCTCCACGATCCAGAGCGCGGTGCGGTCGTTGCCCTCGGCGATCTGGTCGAACCAGTCGAGCGCCCAGTTGAAGCTGTCTCCGACTTCGGGCCATTCGAACTCCCGGCTCGCGCGCCCGGCGTCTGTGCGGAGGGCGAGCAGCTGGTCACGTGCGCTGCGGAAGGCGTCTGCGCCTCGAACTTCTGACATGCGTGCCATTCTCACGCACCCCGCCGACAAAGACCTTCGCTCTGATAGGGCAGTTTCCGCCCATCCACGCCCCCGAAACGGGAGGAAACTGCCCCATTCGCGTGGCGGACGCAGCGGGAGGTGCCGGGCGCGGCGGGCCGGGGCGGGGCGCGGATAGGGCAGCTTCCTCCCACCCACGAGGCCGAGACGGGAGGAAACCGCCCCACTCACGGACCGGGCGGGGCAGGACGGGGCGGGATAGGGCAGCTTCGCCCCATCCCCGCGCCCGAAACGGGAGGAAACTGCCCCATTCGCGGACCCGACACCGCGGAGGCGCGAGAGCGGCCGGGATAGGCCAGCTTCGCCCCATCCCCGCGCCCGAAACGGGAGGAAACTGCCCCATTCGCGGACCCGACGCGGCGGGAGCACGGACCGCGGGAGGCGCGGCGCGGCGGGGCGCGGCGCGGCGGGGCGCGGCGCGGCGGGGCGCGGCGCGGATAGGGCAGCTTCCTCCCATCCACGCCCCCAGGACGGGAGGAAACTGCCCCACTCACGGACCGGGCGGGGCAGGACGGGCCGGGATAGGGCAGCTTCGCCCCATCCCCGCGCCCGAAACGGGAGGAAACCGCCCTACTCGCGGACCCGCGGACCCGCGGACCGGATGAGGCGGCGGGGTGGCGGGGCTCAGCTTGGCGGGAGGTAGTCGAGCAGCTCGCCCGGCTTGCACTCGAGGACCGCGCAGAGCCTCGCGAGCGTCTCGAAGCGCACCGCCTTGGCGCGGTTGTTCTTGAGGACTGACAGATTGACCACGCTGATCCCCACACGTTCCGAGAGCTCCACGAGCGTGATCCCGCGCCTCGCCATGATCTCCCCGAGGTGGCACACGATGTGGTTCGGCTCCTCGAAGGGGTCCGGCACCATCAGACGAGCCCTTCCTGGTCCTGCTGCAGGCGAGCGCCGCGGCGCATGATGAGGTTCACGACGAGCACGATCACGAGGATGAGCAGGAACGTCCACGTCTGGTCGAGGACCGTCGGCTCCGGGGCGTCTCGTCCGTCCCAGCCGAGCTTCGCAATCGTCCAGTTCGTACCAAGGAGTTCGAAGAACCCCGGTGCGGCGAGGGCCGCGATGACGAGCCCCGACGACCAGTCGAGGAGGCGGATGCTCTTGCCGCCGAAGAAGTCGCCCTTCGCGAGGTTCCTGGCGAAGAGGAGGAGCATCCACACGGCGGCGAGGCTCAGGAGCGCACCGATGACCTGGCCGATGAGCAGCAGCACGAGGGCGCCGGTGGGGATGAGGTCGCTCGCGACGAGGATCGTCGAGGCCCCGTCAAGCGGGACGTCGGCACCGACAGGAGTGGGGAGCGAAACGGCCGCCCCCTCGAACGATGCGTTGACGCGCACCTGGCCGTCGATGAGGAAGCCGATGACGTTCTCGAGCGGCTTGAGGACGACGAGTCCGGCGGCGGCGATGCCGAGCGGCCACAGGTAGCCGAGTTCCTTCGCTTCGCGGTCCGAACCTGTTGCGTTCTGTCGTGCGTTCATGATCTTCCTCCATATCGTTTCTCGATATGCATAACGATAAACGATATGGCTGGATGCGCAACCCCGGACTCATAGCTCGTTTCGGGATGCCCTCCACGCTTCCGGATGCATTGCAACCCATCCGGAGGCGCGCAAGCCATCCCGAGAGCGAGAGTGCGCCGGAGGTACGCGGCGCGCCGGAGGTACGCGGCGCGCCGGAGGTACGCGGCGCGCCGGAGGTACGCGGCGCGCCGGAGGGCTGCGTGAGCCCGACAGGGAACGTGCGTGAGCCCGCGAGGGGTCGCAAGTGGCGGGAGGGGGCCCGAGAGTTGCCCAGGCCAGGATGCGAGAGCCCCGGGCACGAGACCGAAAAACGCGACCGGGCCGCCGTTCCGCACCCCCGCACGCACGCACCCCCGCCGTTCCGCGCCCAAGCACGCAAAACCAGCACTCACGGAACTCCAGCGACCCGATCCCCCGCACGCACGAAACCCCCGAGCGAAGACGCTCGGGGGTTTCGGAAAGCACTACGCCATTGCTGGCGGGCCGGTGGTTACCAGCTCGACTTCGTGATTCCTGGCAGCTCGCCACGGTGTGCCATGTCGCGGAAGCGGACACGCGAGATGCCGAACTTCGAGACGTGGCCGCGGGGGCGTCCGTCGATGCTGTCGCGGTTGCGAACGCGGACCGGCGAAGCGTTGCGGGGAAGCTTCTGGAGGCCGACGCGAGCTGCCTCGCGCGACTCGTCGGTGCCGTTCGGGTCGACAAGCGCCTTCTTCAGCTCTGCGCGGCGTTCCGCGTAGCGCTCGACGATGACCTTGCGCTGCTCGTTCTTGGCGATCTTGCTCTTCTTGGCCATGTTTAGCGCTCCTCTCGGAATTCGACGTGCTTGCGGATGACCGGGTCGTACTTCTTCAGCACGAGGCGGTCAGGCGTGTTGCGACGGTTCTTCTTCGTCACGTAGGTGTAGCCCGTTCCAGCGGTGGAGCGAAGCTTGATGATCGGACGTACGTCCTGGCTCTTCTTCGCCATTAGAACTTGACTCCCTTCGCACGAAGCTCAGCGACGACGGACTCGATGCCGCGTGCGTCGATGACCTTGATGCCCTTAGCCGAAAGCGTCAGCGTGATCGTGCGCTTCATGGAAGGCACGAAGTACTTCTTCTTCTGGATGTTCGGGTCGAACCGACGGTTGGTCCGTCGGTGCGAGTGCGAGATGTTGTGACCGAATCCGGGAACCGCCCCGGTCACCTGGCACACTGCTGCCATTGTTTCCTCCGTAGATACCGCGGGAACCAGAAGGCCCCGCCCAAGATCTCTTGTCTGCGTCGATGGCGGTTGCACACCAACACGGTCGCGCCAGAGGGGAACCCCGGCGCACCAAGGGTCGAGCTTAGGCGACACGCCCGGGGAAGCGCAAGCCTGCATCAGGAGAAGCGCTGCGACGGGATGCAAGACTCGAGCATGGTCTCCTCCCCCGGCTTCTCCCCTCCCTGCGGCCCGATCACCGGCTGGACGGAGGACTGGCCCGGTGGCCGGCAGATCGTGCGGGCAACGGGCATCCGCTACGCGAGGGCCGACAGGTTCGGGGCCCCGCGGCCAGAACCCGACCACGGCGAGACCTTCGCTGCGACGAGCTGGGCGCCCGCGTGCCCGCAGGCGCCCATGCCCGTGCTCGAGGAGGTGCTGGGGAGCGGCATCGACGAGCTCGGCGTCGACGAGGACTGCCAGCGGCTGTCGATCACGCTGCCCGATGATGTGGGGCCCGGGGAGCAGCTGCCCGTGATGGTGTGGATCCACGGCGGCTCGTATGTCTCTGCCGCCGGCGACGCTGCGGCGATGGACCCGGCACCGATCGTCGCCGAGCAGCGTGTGGTCGCCGTCAACGTCACGTTCCGACTCGGCCTGTTCGGGTTCCTCGGGGGCACGGATGCGCGCCCCGCGAACCTGGGGCTGCTCGACATCCTCGAGGCGTTCCGCTGGGTGCAGCGCAACATCGCGGCGTTCGGCGGCGATCCGCGTCAGGTGACCGCCTACGGGCAGTCGGCCGGCGCGCACGCGATCGTGCAGCTGATGGCACTGCCGGAGGCGGCGAGCCTGTTCCGGCGGGCCATCATCCAGAGCGCGCCCCTCAACGTGGCGGGCGGGCGGGAGGAGATGCAGGGCAGGATGCTCGACGCGACGGACGACCTCACGACCGCGAGCCCTGTCAGCGAGGTGGTGCGGGCGCAAGCAGCCGCGCTGCGTGCCTCGTCCGCGTACGGATTGCAGGGGGCGATGTCGTTCAGCCCGCAGCACGGTCAGCATCCGCTGCCCGACGATGCCGGCGTGCTCGCCGGGCGGGACGCGAACGCTGCGGCGATCGACCTGCTCATCGGCTTCACCGCGGAGGAGGCACTCCTCTTCGTGCCGCGCATCCCGGCCACCAAGCGCCTGAGCGAGCTGCCGATCGTCGGGAAGCCGCTCACGAGGGCCGTCGTCGCTGCGCTCACGTGGCTCGTCTACCGACGCGACGCGGCGACGTTCGCGAAGCGGCACGTGCGCGCAGGCGGCCGAGCATCGACGTACGTCGTGAGCTGGAAGGCGCCGCACAACGTGTGGGGTGCCTGCCACATGATCGAGCTGCCGCTGCTGTTCGGCAGCGAGAAGACGTGGCATCGGGCACCGCTCGTGCGCGGCGCGAGCTGGGCGGAGATCGATCGCGAGGGCAAGCGGCTGCGCGCCGTCTGGGGCGACTTCGCCCGCGGAACCCTGCCGACCGGCACCGACAGCATTCCCGGGGTTGCGACCTTCCGGCGCCTCGCGACCCGCGGGCGCTGACCGCAGCCCACGGGGCGCGCACCGTTAGGAGAGGAAGGCCAGGGCCACGGGGGCGATGACCAGCGCTGGCAGCAGGTCGCCGACGGGGATCGGCTTCAGGGGGACCAGGCGGACGCCGAGCGCGATCAGGATGAGGCCACCCACCGCCGAAAGCCCGTCGATCTGGGCGTCGCTGAAGACGTCGCCCGCGAGGAATCCCACGAGCGTGAACGCGCCTTGCAGGATCGCGACCGGGATGGCGGCGAAGAGCACGCCCTTCCCGAAGGTCGAGGCGAAGGCCATCGCAGCGAAGCCGTCGAGCACGGCCTTCACGTAGAGCTGGTCGGCGCCGAGTCCCAGACCGTCGGAGATGGATCCGAGGATGGAGAGCGGACCGACGCAGAAGAGCAGCGTCGCAGTCACCATCCCGTCGACGAAGCGACCGTCGCCGTTCGCGTCCGAGGTGAGGCGGCGTCGCACCCAGCCGGCGACGCCTTCGAGCCGGTCCTCGATGCGCAGCCAGGAGCCGAAGAGCGCGCCGAACACGAGCGACAGCAGGATGACGATCATCGCGAACGGACCAGCCGCGTCCGCGAGCGCCTGAGAGCCCATGTCGGCGACGCTCATCCCTCCGAGGACGATCACGAACAGCCCGAGGACGGCGGTGACGGTCGCCTTCGTCCGGTCCTTGAGGCGGTCGCCGAGGAGGATGCCGAGCAGGCCGCCGACGAGGATGAGTGCGACGTTCAAGAGCGTCCCGGACCCGATGATCACGGTCCGATTATCGCGATGCCGTGCGCCGTTTCCGAATCGCGAGCCCCTTGACCCAGCTGGAGCGGCTGCCGCTGTGCGGAAAGTGATCCAGCGAAAGAGGAATATTCCTCAACAGATCGAAGAATATTTGTTAACTCCCGCTGGGCTCACTCGCTGTTGAGAATCCTGACAGACTCGGCGTCGGGGCCTCGACGCCGACGCATCGACGGGGGGTTCGCGAATTCGGGGGGATTCTCATGACCGATGCGGCTTCAGATCGTCGCGCCGTGCTGCACGCCGGAGCGTGGGGCGTCCCGGTGCTCGCCGTCGCGGCGGCGGCGCCGCAAGCGGCGGCAAGTGCCGGCACCGGTGGCGGCTGCAACGACTTCAGCACGGGAGTGTGCAACGTCGATTTCGCGTTCGTCACCGACCCGCCTGGCATCAACGAGATCGGCATTCGGAATCTCACCGACGTTGGACAACGCGTCGAGCTGCGGCACTACTCGTCAAGCGAGCCGGTCACCTTCACCGTCAGGGACACGTTCGGCGAGCTCACGGAGTTCACTCCGTTCCTGCCGGAGACGGCATCGTGGAGCCATGCCTTCGCCAGTGGTGCGTGCGTCAGCTTCGAGACGATCGCCATCGAGACCGGTATCGGCCTGTACACGCTGGATCTTCCGCCGGGAGCAGAGCTCATCCTCGGCGGCAGCATCGACATGCCCTCCAACGCACCGTTGTGCCTGTACACCGGGAAGGTCTGGTTGCGGGGCGACGACCCGTTCACCTGTGTCGCCAATTACTGGCTGCAGTGCACTGCGGAAGACGACGTCTGATCCAGGGAGAGGGGACTTCTGCCCTTCAGCTTGCCGGTGGGCGCTCCTATGGCGGGCTTCACTGCGACGGTGCGGCCCGTCGGGACGGTCTGAGTCAGCTGACACCTGGGCGGATCGCTGCGTCCAGGGTCATGGCCCGGGCTCGATCACCGAGAACACGTAGTAGGTGTGGCCGGGCGCCGAGACCTCGACGACCCTCCCGCCCGGGATGTCGCGTGGCTCGCCCGTCACAACCGTCGGATGCTCGGCTCGCCACGCAGCCACGTCGTCGACGAAGTACATGGGGCCCGCTGCGCCCCAACCGGGCTCGTCGTCGAGCATCAGCTCGATCTCGAGCTCCGGCATCTGCAGCGACACCGTGTGCTCGCCCTCGCGCCACGCCTCCTCCCAGCCGAGGTCGAGGTAGTGCTGCACGGCGGCTTCGAGGTCGTCGACGGGTTGGAACTGGAACGTCAGGATCACGGTGCTCTCCCCGGTGGGCGTGCTGGCTCGGTGCTCCGAATGTAGCCCTCGATGCGCGAGGGGCGCCATGCGCCGATTCCGAATCGTGATGCTCGCGATGAGGGTCGATAGGGTTCCGTGACCGGATGCGGGCCGCCGGGTTCGTAGGGTCGGTTCATGCCTTCTCGCCGTCTCACTCCAGCGACGATCGTCTGCGCCGCGCTCGCGGTGCTGCTCGTCGGATGCGCGCCCGCGGACGCCCCGAGCGTCGTGGGTTCCGCATCCACCCCGGCGCAGACCGCGAGCGCCAGTGTCGAGTCGGCGCCCTCGGAGACTGCCCCCTCCCAGGCGTCGCTCGAGGGCATCCCGATGCAGGAGATGACCCAGCAGCCGGTGTCCGTGCAGATGACGCAGTGCCTCACGCAGCACGCGAAGTGGATCGACCTTCCCGCGGGCACGACGTCGCCTGACCTGTACACGCGCATCTCGGCGTATGAGCAGGAGCTGCTCTTCCTCCTGCCCGATGCGGTCGGCGGCTTCGACAACGTGGACGTCGCGGCCGACCTCAGCCCGCGCGGCACGGTATCCGTCTTCGTCGTCGGATCCGCGGAGGCCGGCGACGAGGCTGCAGCCGCATGGACGGCGCTGCGCGACGCATCACCGGAAGTGGAGGCCGCCGCGGCCGGCATCGAAGCGGAGGGCGCATCCTTCGCACCGGAGCTCGTCGAGTACTCCTACGCGGAGCTCTGCACGTCGAACCTGGCGATCCTGTCCGTCTGGATGGAGAACGACAAGGGGCTCGTCTCCGCTCGCATGGACGTCGAGCTAAATCGCAACATCCTCGGCATCGAGCCTGAGCTCTTCTCGGACGAGTACCGACAGGAGCTGCTTGCCCTTGGGCCTGCTGGCATCTACGAGTTCGAAGAGGTCCGGTAGTCGCGACCCGGCGGTTGTCTCGCCACGTAGGCGCGGCAGTCCTCCGCGGTCGCCGGGCCGAAGACGCGGACCCACCCGGTGGGGGTCTGGGCGAAGTCCGGCCAGAGCGAGTGCTGCCGGTGCTCGTTCCTGACCACGAACACCTGCTCGCCCGAGTCCTCCCAGGCGCTCACCACGCGCGGAGGGACGTGCAGGAGTGGCGGACGTCGCATCGATCGTGCATTCCGGACCTCGGTTCAGCGTTCACTCGTGCTCCGAGACGGAGCGTGGCACTGTGCCGCAGCGGGGGCTGCGCAGGGGAGCGCGACCGTACGCCCGGAGCCAATGAGTGGGGTGTGAAGTAGGCAGGCGGGCTACCCTCGAGGCGGCCTGCCGATCGCAGCTCTCAGCGCCACCCAGCCGCGCGCTCCCACGCAGCACCCCGCCGCTGCGCCTACTGTGTCCCGCATGACTGCGACAACGCACGAGGGCCTCCTCTTCGGGAATCGCTTCGCGCGCGAGTTCCCCGAGCTCGCCCTTCCCTGGGAGGCCGAACCAGCCCCTGCACCGCGATTGCTGCTCCTCAACGAGGACCTCGCCGGGGAGCTCGGCTTCGAGCCGGCGTTCCTCAGCTCGGAGGACGGCGTCGCGATCCTGCTCGGCACCTCCGTTCCCGAAGGGGCCACCCCGGTCGCGCAGGCCTACGCGGGCCACCAGTTCGGGCAGTACTCGCCGAGCCTCGGCGATGGCCGTGCGCTGCTCCTGGGAGAGGTGACGGATGTGCGCGGACGGCTGCACGACATCCACCTCAAGGGCTCCGGCCGCACCCCGTTCTCTCGCGGCGGCGATGGGCGCGCCGTGCTTGGTCCCATGCTGCGCGAGTACCTCGTGAGCGAGGCGATGCACGCCCTCGGCATCCCGACGACCCGCGCGCTCGCGGTGACCGCGACGGGACGCCACGTCCAGCGCGACGACATCGAGCCTGGCGCGGTGCTCACGAGGGTGGCCAGCAGCCACCTGCGCGTGGGCTCGTTCCAGTACGCGCGGGCCACCGACGACCTGCAGCTGCTGCGTCGCCTCGCCGATCACGCCATCGCCCGGCATTACCCGTCCGTGGCGGGCGCCGAGGCCCCCTATCTCGAGTTCTTCGAGCAGGTGGTGGCCGCACAGGCGAGGCTCGTCGCGCAGTGGATGCTCGTCGGCTTCGTGCACGGGGTCATGAACACGGACAACATGACGATCTCGGGCGAGACGATCGACTACGGGCCGTGCGCGTTCATCGACACGTTCGATCCAGAGGCGGTCTTCAGCTCCATCGATCACCGCGGGCGGTACGCCTTCCGGAACCAGCCGCCGGCCGCTGCCTGGAACCTCGCGAGGTTCGCGGAAGCCCTCCTGCCACTCTTCGCCGAGGACGAGGACGAGGCCATCGCTCTTGCTGAGCGCAGCGTCTCAGCGTTCGGCCCTGCCTACGAGGATGCCTGGAACGCAGGGATGCGGCGCAAGCTCGGCCTGGGCGAGGAGGTCGACTCGGAGGCGAGCGATCGTCTCGTCACCGAGCTGCTCGCGCTGCTGCAGAAGAGCGGGGCCGACTCCACCTCCACCTTCCGTGCGCTCAGCGCGTACGCGCGCGGCGACCGCGCACCCGCTCTCGCCGCGTTCGGTGAGGCTGCCCCCTCGTTCCGCACCTGGGCTCAGGCCTGGCTGGCGCTCGCGCCGAGCGCGGGCGCGATGGATCAGGTCAACCCCGTGTACATCCCCCGCAATCATCTTGTCGAGGAGGCCCTCGCCGCCGCAGACGCCGACGACCTCCAGCCGCTCGCCGATCTCCTCGAGGTCGTGACCAGTCCCTACGACATTCGAGCGGGCCGCGAGCGCTACGCGGCCGGGGCGCCGGCGGACTTCGGCGCCTACCGCACCTTCTGCGGCACCTGAGTCGGGCTGCCCGAGTTCAACCGAACGGCCGATCCGCATGTCGGTGGTGGTTCCTAGACTCGCTGCATGACCGTTCCGCTGCCGAAAGCTCCGCCCCTCGTGGACGAACTGGCCCTCGACGGCGTGGAGACGGCCGGTGGGCTGACGCAGAGCGACCTGCGGTCGGCTGAAGCTCCGGTGGAGAACCGACGCTGGAAGCCGTGGATGCGCGCGGTGACCATCTCGCTCGGCTCGTTCCTCGGCGGGGCGCTCCTGTTCGTGCTCACGCTCGCGGTCCAGGTGGAGGATCCCGCAACGGACTCGGAATCTGGCGCCTTCGTCGGGTTCCTGATCGTCAACGTGGTCGTCGGCCTCGCGGCCTGCATCGCCATCGGCCCGGTTCGCGGGTCGCGCGCCGGAAACCTGTGGATCGTCGCCGTCGGCATGGCGAGCTCGCTCGCTTTCGCGGCCTGGCTCGTCGCCGTCATGCGCCTCGGAGCCAGGCGTTCGCTGCCCATGGATGTCTCGGTCGTCGCGATCGTCGTGGTCGGCGGCATCCTCTGGGACTGGTTCGAATCGAGCATCTCCGGCCGCGCGCCCATGGACGCACCGATCTTCTACATCGTCGTCGTCGCGCTCTCGACGATCATCGCCCTGCTCTTCGGCCGGTCACGGGGCACGCGAGCCGCGCTCATCACGTCGCTGCGGGCCCAGGCCGCCTCGGCTGAGCGCGAACGCGCGGCCCTGGCCCAGAGCCGCGCCTCCGACATCGAGCGCGCACGCGCCGAGGAGCGCGCCGCCATCGCCCGCGACATGCACGACTCCATCTCCCACGACCTCGCGGTCGTCGCCACGCAGGCCGGCGCGCTCGCCTACCGCAGCGATCTGTCACCCGAGCTGGTCAGGGAGACGGCCGCCACGGTTCGCGAGTCCGCTGCGCGAGCGAACACGCAACTCCGGGAGGTGCTGCAGGGCATGCGCGAGCCGAGCGAGACCGGGCGAGACGACACGCCACTCCCTGACCTGGACGGGCTCGCGTCCCTCCTCGTCGACGGCATCCCCGCACACGCGCCGCCTCAGATGACCTGGCTCACCGTCGGGCCAGGAGACCTCTCGAAGCTCTCCGAGGAGCGCATCCGCGCGCTCCACCGCACCCTCTCCGAGCTGTTCGTCAACGCTGGGAAGCACGCACCGGGAGCGGAGGTGCGCGTCGAGCTCGCCGGCGGCGACACCGAGATGGCCATCTCGGTCGCGAACGCCGTCCAGCAGGGGCAGGCTCCCGCGCCGGGCACCGGCTACGGACTCATCGGCGCTCGGGAGCGCATCCACCTCGTGGGCGGCACGCTCGAGGCAGGAACTCGCGCAGACGGCGACTTCGTGGTGGAGGTGAGGCTCCCGTGGTGAACCCCGACAGCATCCGCGTGCTCATCGTCGACGACGAGGCGGGCATCCGTCTCGGCCTGCGCCTGCTCATCGATGGCGCAGAGGGCATTCGTGTCGTCGGCGAGGGCACCAACGGCGAAGAGGCGCTCGCGCTCGCCGCCGAACAGCACGCCGACGTGATCCTCATGGACGTTCGGATGCCCGGGCTCACCGGCATCGACGCCGTCGAGCGACTCACCGCCTCCGGTTCGAGGGCGAAGGTCGTCATGCTCACGGCGTTCGACACCGAGGAGTTCCTCCTGGATGCGCTCCGGGCAGGCGCGGTCTCCTTCCTGCTGAAGGACGCCCCACCCGAGGACATCGTCGGGGCGGTGCTCGACGCCGCGCGAGGCAAGGCCGTCTTCTCGCCGAGCGCCCTCGACCGGCTCGTTCGCGCGGCCGCGAACGGCTCGAAGGATGGCGCTCACCACAGAGGCAGCGGCGGCGGTCAGCGCCCGGCTCGCGACGCACGGGGCGACGAGCTCCTCGCGAGCGTCACGAGCCGAGAGCGGGAGATCGCCCGCTACGTCGCACAGGGCATGACCAACGCGGAGATCGCTGCCGCGCTCTACGTCAGCCAGGCGACGGTCAAGACGCACCTCGCGAGCCTGTTCTCGAAGGTCCACGTCACCAACCGCGTCCAACTCGCGCTGCTCACCCTGGAGTGGGACGCAGCCGGCAGAGTCTGAGCGACCGGCTGGCGGCGCCTGACCGGGGGCTGACCGGCGCCTGACCGTGACGGGTGGCCGCATGCTCCCTGCGTGTACTCTGGGCGGCACCACGGAGATCAAGGGGAGCGCTGCCATGCCGAACATCTCTGCCGCCGAGCGCGACGGCCAGGACGACGGCCAGAGCCCCACCCCGACGGCCGAGCAGAGCCCGGCGCTGCTGCTGAGCATGGCGCTTACCAAGTATGCCGAAGCACGATCCGCGTCGCAGAGCGGGGCACGCCGCTCGCTCGGCATCGGCGAGATGGATGCTCGTGCCCTCGCCTACCTCACGGAGAACCCGGGCGCCAGGCCCAGCGCCCTTCGCGCGCACCTCGGGCTCACGTCCGCCGGTGTCTCCACCCTGTGCGACCGCCTCATCGAGCGGGGCACGATCCATCGCGACATCGACCCGAGCGACCGCCGCGCGAGCCTGCTGACCGTCATCGTCGACCTCGACGCGGAGCCGTGGAATCGCCTCGGCGAATTCGACCGCGACCTCGCCGCGGCCATCGCGGCCGAGGCCGAGCCAGAGACGCTCCTGCGCCTGGCGGAGCTGCTGACACACGCCCTCAGCGTCGGCAACGAATCGAGCGCAGATGCCGGCGCAGACGCCGCCGCACCTGGCCAGAGCTAGGAGGTCGCCTCAGCCGACACGGGAGTGCGCCCGGTCTGCGAGTGGAGTTCGGCGACCAGCACGATCGACTTCGCCTGCAGGAAGGTGCAGAGCGCTGAGACGACCGCGAGCTCCTGCGAGAGCGCGTGCACGTCGGCGGCAGACAGGTGGAGCGTGTGCTCGCGCGGTTCCATGGTGACCGACCAGCGCGGGCTCTCCCGCGTGCCCGGCTGCAGGTAGACGTCAGTGGGCACGTGCGTCAGCTGCACCCGGACGAGGCCGGTGTCGTGCCCTTCATCGCCGTCCTGCACGATGACGTTGACGACCCCGGGCTCGACATAGCCGAGGCCCTCGAACTCGCGAGCCCATGACTCGAGCACTTCCTTGCTGCGATACGGCATCCTGAACCTCCGAACCGGGGTGATCTCTTCCACTCCCCAGCATCCACCATCCGCGGCGTCTTCACCGCCTTCCCGCCTGCCCCTGGCGGAGGCTGGCACACTTTGCCGCGTCGGGGAGCCTTCGAAGGCGCCGACTCTCGGGCCGCCGCCCGCATCGCCTAGGTTGGTCGGGTGTCAGACGAAGCAACCACCCAGCCGGCGCAGGATCCCTCGCATCGACCGATCTTCTCGTTCTCGCGACGCAGCGGCCGCCTCACCGACGGCCAGCAGACGTCGTGGGAGTCGCTCGGCCCGAAGTACCTCGTCGAGGTCGAGCGCGCGGAGCTGGACTTCTCCGTGAGCCCGACCTTCCGGGTCGACCCGGCCGAGCTGTTCGGCCGGGATGCGCCGCTTGTCGTCGAGGTCGGCTCGGGCACCGGTGAAGCGGTTGTGGCGGCGGCCGCCGCGCATCCCGAATGGAACTTCCTGGCGGTCGAGGTGTTCGTGGCGGGTCTCGCGCGCACCCTTCGGCGCGTCGAGGACGCGGGGCTCTCGAACGTGCGACTCGTCGAGGCGAACGCCGTCGAGGTGCTCGAGCACATGCTTCCCGCGGGCAGTGTCGAGGAGCTCTGGATCTTCTTCCCCGACCCGTGGCATAAGGCGAAGCACACGAAGCGTCGGCTGGTGCGCGATGGCTTCGGTGCCGTCGCAGCAAGGTCCCTCCGCGCCGGCGGCCGCATGCGGCTCGCGACGGACTGGGAGGACTACGCGTTCCAGATGCGCGAGGTGCTGGATGCGGCTCCCGAGTTCACGAGCGAGCACCCGGGCAGCTGGGCCCCGCGCTTCGAAGGCAGGACCCTCACGGTGTTCGAGCGGAAGGCCGAGAAGGCCGGGAGGCGCATCCACGACCTCAGCTACGTGACGGCGGGCTAGCTTCCGCCTGAGACGACTCCTCGTCCTCTCGCTTCCCCGATCCGAGCCGGATCGTCGCGGCGAGTCCGAGGGCCAGGAACGCGGCGGCGGTGAACGCTGACGCGCGGGTGCCGTCGGAGAGCGCTGCCTTGGCGTCGTCGGCGAAGTCGGCCGTTGCTGGGTTCTCGCCGAGGCCCGCGATCGCGCCGCCGGCAGAGTCGACGACCGCCGAGACCACCTGATCTCGCTGCTCGGCGGGCACCTGGGCGTCGTCGAGCGAAGCGCCAAGGGAGGCGCCCGTCGTGGTGAACAGGATGGTGCCGAGGATGGCGACGCCGAGCGCCGAGCCCACCTGCCGGGACGTGGACTGCGTGCCGGACCCCTGCCCGGAGAGCTCGACGGGCACATCCTGCAGCACGACACCCGTCAGCTGCGCCGTGGCGAGCCCGACACCGAAGCCGTACACGAACAAGGCGGGGATGAGCCAGCCCCACTGCGCATCCGGGGCGATGATGAACCCCGCCCAGGCAATGCCGACGATCTCCGCGAGGATGCCGACGCGCACGATGACCACCGCGCTCACCTTGCCACTGCTCGCCCCCGCGAAGCCGCTCGCGACGAACGAGCCGGCCGCGAGCGCCAGGAGCACGAACCCGGTCTGCAGTGCATCGAAACCGAGCACGAACTGCAGCCACAGCGGCAGCGACAGGATGATGCCGAACTCCCCGAGGGCGACGACAAGCGCCGCCACGTTGCCGTTGCGGAACGACGAGATGCGGAAGAGGGAGAACTCGAGGAGCGTCGACTCGCCCCGACGGGAACGGGACACGCCTCGCACGATGAAGAGGGCGAGCGCCACGGCCGAGATGGCGAACGCCACCGGCACCGGCGAGATGGGGAGGGGCCACTCGAACGACCCGATCGTGAACGTCTCGTCGACCGCCCACCAGCCGTAGGTGCGCCCCTCGATGAGCCCGAAGACGAGCGCCCCGAACGTGACCACGGAGAGGGCCGCGCCGACGAGGTCGAGGCGCTTCTGCGTCGGCTCCCGCGACTCGTTCACGAAGAGCAGGACGCCGACGACGATGATGATGCCGAGCGGCACGTTGATGCCGAACGCCCACCGCCACGAGAACGCAGTCGTGAGCCAGCCGCCGAGCAGCGGCCCGACGGCCGCCATGCCGCCGATCGTCGACCCCCAGACGGCGAACGCGATGCCCCGCTCCCGGCCGCGGAAGGTCGCGTTGATGATCGACAGCGTGGTCGGCAGGATCATGGCGCCGCCCACACCCTGCACGAGGCGGGCGAGGATCAGCAGCCCGCCGGTCGGCGCGAGCGCGGCAGCCACCGAGGCGAGCGCGAAGATCACGACCCCGATCAGCATCAGCCGCCGTCGCCCGACGCGGTCGGCGAGGCTGCCGAACAGGAGCAGCAGCGACGCGAACACCAGCGTGTACGCCTCCTGCACCCACTGGACCTCGGTCGACGTGATGCCGAGCTCCGTCACGATCGACGGCACGGCGACGTTCACGATCGTCGAGTCGACGATGATGAGCGCGACCGCGACGCTGATGAAGACCAGACCAACCCACCGACGACGCGCTGACTCCGCCATGATGCTCACTTCTTCTGCTGTGGAACGAGGAGGACGAGGTGAGACTACGCCCGCGATTCTGGAACTTTGCTCAATTGTTTAACTACTTTCGAGGCCGAGATGAACGAGGTGATGGTGCCGTTTCATTCCCTCCCTGACCGCTCATGACATCCTCCGGCGCACCATTTGTTGCGTGTCACGAAGCGTCACACCCTGGCCAGACCGATGGTCCAGGCGTAGCCTCGCTCAGTTCGTGAGAAATCTCGCGAGCTGAGAAATCGCATCGGGAGATCTTCCATGTCGGCCAACACCCCAGGCACCCCCACCTCCGAGGTGGCATCCAACGCCACCGGAGCAGAGGACACGCCGCGCCCCAAGAGTCGCGCGCGCAAGCTCCTCACCTCGTTCGGATTCCAGATCCTCGCCGCCCTCGTTCTGGGTGTTGTCCTCGGACTCGTCGCCCGCAACCTCGGCGACGACGCTGAAGGCAACCCGAACGGGCTCGCGGCGACACTCGACACCATCGGCAGCTCGTACGTCACGATCCTGACGGCCGCCGTCGTCCCGCTCATCCTGACCGCCGTCATCTCGAGCATCGCGCAGCTGCGCCTCGTGACGAACGCGGCGAGGCTCGCGGGCCAGACGCTGCTCTGGTTCGGCATCACGGCACTCATCGCCGTGACGATCGGCATCACGCTCGGCGTCACCATCCAGCCGGGCAACCGCGTCGACCAGTCGCAGCTCGAGACGGGCGAGCCCTCCTCCGTCGGCACCTGGTGGAATTTCCTCACCGGCCTCGTGCCGCAGAACTTCCTCGGCATGGGCGTGCGCTCGCGCGTCGACGCCGAGACGGGCGACGTGACCTCGACGATCGCGTTCAACGTGCTGCAGGTCATCGTCATCGCTGTTGTCATCGGCATCGCGGCCCTTCGCCTCGGCAAGCGCGCCGAGCCGTTCCTCGAGTTCACGGCCTCTGCCCTCGCGGTCATCCAGAAGGTCCTGTGGTGGATCATCCGCATCGCCCCACTCGGCACGCTCGGGCTCATCGCGAGCGCCGTCGTCGACTACGGCTGGGAGAAGCTCACGAGCCTCGCCTGGTTCGCGATCGCCATCTACGTGGGCCTCGCCCTCGTGCTGTTCGTCGTGTACCCGATCCTCGTGAAGGCGCACGGCCTCTCGGTCGGCCGCTTCTTCTCCGGCGTGTGGCCGGCCGTGCAGCTCGCGTTCGTGAGCCGCTCGTCCATCGGCACGCTCCCCCTCACGCAGCGCGTCACCGAGCGCAACCTCGGCGTGCCCCGCGAGTACGCATCCTTCGCCGTGCCGTTCGGCGCGACCACGAAGATGGACGGATGCGCCGCGATCTACCCGGCCATCGCCGCGATCTTCGTCGCCCAGTTCTTCGGCATCGAGCTGTCGATCATGCAGTACATCCTCATTGTGGTCGTCTCCGTCGTCGGTTCGGCCGCGACGGCCGGCACGACGGGTGCGACCGTCATGCTCACGCTCACCCTGTCGACGCTCGGCCTGCCCCTCGAGGGCGTCGGCCTGCTGCTCGCCATCGACCCGATCCTCGACATGGGCCGCACCGCGACCAACGTCGCCGGCCAGGCACTCGTGCCGATGATCGTCGCGAAGCGCGAGGGCATCCTCAACGAGAAGCTCTACAACGCGCCCCGCGGCGACGTCGCCTTCTCCGACGAGACCGACGAGGAGGTGGAGGAGACCATCAAGCGCTCCACCGCCTCGACGTCGGACCGCGAGCAGGACGAGTTCGAAGGCGCGACGTTGCAGGACGCGGAACGACGCAGCTAGCAGCGCCGCAACGATCAACGGGCGCTTGCCCTCGGAACCCCCAGCGGGCTTCCGGGAGCGGGCGCCCGTTCTGCGTCTGCGCCGCCAGCCCGCGCAGCGCCGGCGCGCCCCGCCCCACGCCGGCCCGCGCCGCGCCGCCTGCCCGCGCCGCGCCGCCTGCCCGCACCATCCCCCACCGCGCCGCCTGCCCGCACCATCCCGCACCGCCGAGAGCTGACTTGTGGTCGCTTCCAGCAAGTCTTGACGACCACAACTCAGCCCTCGGCCGCCGCGCTCGCATCGAGGCCCGGGATGAGGTCGGGACAGGTTCGGGGTGCGCGGCCTCGGGACAGATTTGGGATGCGCAGACGCGGGATGCGCGAGGCCGGGCCATCCCCACCGCCCAGAGCCGACTTATGGTCGCTTCCAGCGATTCTTGACGACCACAACTCAGCCCTCGGCCGCGGGACTCGCATCGAGGCCCGGGATGAGGTCGGAACAGGTTCTGGATGCGCGGGCTCGGGACACGTTCGGGATGCGCGAGGCCGCACCATCCCCCACCGCCGAGAGCTGACTTATGGTCGCTTCCAGCGATTCTTGACGACCACAACTCAGCCCTCGGCCGCCGCGCTCGCATCGAGGCCCGGGATGAGGTCGGGACAGGTTCGGGGTGCGCGGCCTCGGGACACGTTCGGGATGCGCGCGGCCGGGCCATCCCCCACCGCCCAGAGCCGACTTGTGGTCGCTTCCAGCAAGTCTTGACGACCACAACTCAGCCCTCGGCCGCGGGACTCGCATCGAGGCCCGGGATGAGGTCGGGACAGGTTCGGGATGCGCGGGCTCGGGACACGTTCGGGATGCGCGCGGCCGGGCCGTCCCCCACCGCCCAGAGCCGACTTATGGTCGCTTCCAGCAAGTCTTGACGACCACAATTCAGCCCTCGGCCGCGGGACTCGCATCGAGGGCCGGGATGAGGTCGGGGCAGGCTCGGGGTGCGCGGGGCCGGGCGTGCGATTCTTGCCGCATGCGCGCATCCACCTGGACTCCCCTCGCGATCGTCTACCTCCTTCTCGCCATCGTCGGCGGTGCCGTGACGTGGACCTTCAACGTCATCGCCGGCATGGAGGGCAGCGCCTTCATCGGCGACTACTTCGGCAGCGGTCCCGCCGTCACGTCGATCGTGATCGACGTGCTCGTCGCCGCCACGGTTGGCGTCGTGTTCATCATCGTCGAGGGCCGCCGCCAGGGCATGCGGCGCCTGTGGGTATACATCCTGTGCTTCGGCGTGGCGTTCGCGTTCGCCCTGCCGCTGTTCCTCGCGATGCGGGAACGGCACCTGGCGTCGAGACGCCGCGCACCTGGTCTGCCCGGCCGTGCGGACTTTTCGCAACGGTGATGGGTTTTTACCCATCACCGGTTGCCGAAACCCCGCACGCGCATCCGCAGAACCCGTCACCGTTGCGAGCACCCAGCACGAGGTGACACCTCCCACTGGGACGCAGCCCAGTCGTCACGGGACAGGAGCACGGCTCGTTCCCCCTCGGGCTCCGCAACGTCAAACCGGTGCTCCCGCCCTGGAAAAGCGGCTCATGGCACCGGACCCAGCACCTCTCGTGCGCAGTGCACGGACAGGCCGTCGTGGCGAGTGTCGATGGAGGCCGCACTCGTCGATGGAGGCCATGTTCGCGACATCGCGCCTGGTACCCGCGGTGAGCTGGAGCGCGTCGCGACGGGCGATCTGCGACTCGGTGAGCACAATCACGTCGGCGGCGGCGCGCTCCTCGTCCTCACCCGAGGCGTGCGCAACCTGGACCCTGCCGCCCGCTTCGCGCTGCGGCTCGGCTTCGCGGTGCGGCTCGGCTTCGCGGTAGCGACGGCTGTCCTGGTCGGTGCGGCTTTCGTCATGCTCTCGCAGCGCTTCGAGGTGCTGGACCTCAACACCGGGCCGGCCCCGTGGATCGAAGGCTGGCTGACCAGAGGCGGCACCGCCTCCGTCGTGCACCTGATGCTGATCGTGCTGGTGGCGCTGCTGGTCGCCGGGCGCGACCGAGACACAGTCAGACTGCCGCGCACTGCCCCGCAAGCCAGTCGTGGGCCAGCGCCGGGGCCTCACCCGTGAGCGCGGACACGTCCGGCTGGATGGGCTCTGGCATGACCGCGCCGGTTCGGTCCGTGTAGCGGGAGGTCGTGAGGAGGATCTCTGAGCCGTCGGCGAGCATGAAGCCGTCGACGCCGGTCGCGAGGCCGTTGCTCTTCTCCCCGAAGGTCGTCACGTTGCTCTGCCCGGTGAACGCGGTCAGCACCATCTCAGCAGCGGAGGCCGTGTAGAAATCCTGCAGGACGGCGATCGGCTTGCCGTCGAAGACGTTCGTGTCGATGTCCACTTCCGAGTCGAAGCGCAGCTCGTAACCGTCGTCTGACGTCGCGCTCTCCGTGGTCACGGTGATCGCGCTGCGTGTGCCGTCGCGGTCCACGAATCCCGCGACGTCGTTCGTGTCGAAGAGCGGCGAGACCGCGCCGAGCATCGGGAATGCGCTGCCGCCCCAGTTGCCGCGCAGGTCCACGACGAAGCCGCACGTCTCCGCGTCCGCGAGCGCGGCCAGCCCCTCGACACCGGCGCGCGCATACTCCTCGGCGAGCTGACCGTCGTGCCCGATTGGCGACACGGTGATCGTGACGGTGCGTCCGTCAGTTGCCTTGACCGTCGGCGGGGCGCTCGGTGCTTCCGCGTACAGAGCATCCCGCTCGTCCGCGGGGAGGAACCTCGCGTGCCTTCCTCCGGCGTCGCCGGCAGCTGCCGCGATGAGTTCGTACACCTCCTCGAGGTCTTCCGCCTGCGCGCCCGCCGCGATGAGGGCATCCCGTTCGAGCGACCAATCTCCGCCCGAGTAGAGGCCGTGCTCTTCCAGGATGTGCGCGGCTTCTTCGACGAGCCCGGCCGGGCTCACTGGCGAGGGCGGACTGGGCGTCGGCTCCGGAGCTGCGGAGCACCCGGAGAGCCCCACCGCGAGTGCGGCAACCACGGCAAGCGAGACGCTGGCGCGCAGACTTCGCGTGCCTTGACCTCCGCGGGCGACGCTGCTCATGTTTCCACCCTACGATCTCGTCGATTCGCGTCAGCGGGGCCGCGGCGAGCCACGTATGCCCGGCTTCTCACGACCCCGCTCCTCACCGCGTACGACTCACTGGTCGATGGACGCCATGTTCGCGGCGTCGTGCCTGGCACCCGCGGCCGGCTCGAGCGCATCGAGGCGAGTGATCTGCGACTCGGTGAGCTCAATCGCGTCGGCGGCGGTGTTCTCCTCGACGCGGCTCACGCGGCGTGTACCCGGGATGGGGGCGATGTCGTCGCCGCGCGTGAGGATCCAGGCCAGCGCCGTCTGGGCTGGCGTCGCGCCGATCTCCTCCCCGATCGCACGGACCTCGTCGACGATGCGCAGGTTGCGCTCGAAGTTCTCGCCCGTGAATCGCGGGTTCGACTTGCGCCAGTCGTCGTCCGCGAAATCGGCGACCGAACGGATCTGACCGGTGAGGAGCCCGTGGCCCAGCGGGGAATACGGCACGAATCCGATGCCGAGTTCTCGAAGCAGCGGGAGGATCTCAGCCTCCACGTCACGCGTCCACAGCGAGTACTCGGTCTGCAGCGCGGTGACGGGATGCACGGCGTGCGCCCCCCGGATCGTCTCGGGGGATGCCTCCGATAGCCCGAAATGCAGGACCTTGCCCTCGGCGACCAGCTCGGAGACGGCACCCGCCGTGTCCTCGATGGGAGTGTTCCGGTCGACGCGGTGCTGGTAGTAGAGGTCGATGTGGTCGGTGCCGAGTCGGCGCAACGAGCCTTCGACGGCGGCACGGATGTTCTCTGGGCTGCTATCGACACCCGGCCGCCGCTCGGCGTGGGAGTAGAGACCGAACTTCGTCGCGATCTTGACCTCGTCGCGGCGCCCCTTGATCGCCTCGCCGACGATCTCCTCGCTGAGGAAGGGGCCGTAGATCTCTGCCGTGTCGATGTGGGTCACGCCGAGTTCGAGGGCTCGGTCGATGGTCGCGATCGATTCGGAGTGGTCGAGTGCGCCCTCGCTTGTGTAGGTACCCGCCATGGTCATGGCGCCGAGTCCGATGCGGGAGACCTCGAGGCCTCCGAGAGTGATGTGCTTCATGGAAAGCAGTCAATCCGCATCCATCGACGACAGCGCGGCCCTGATGTGAGGTGCACTGACAGGGCCCCTCTGGGCAGCGAGCTGCGGCGTATGGTCGCTGGCATGGACATCCATGACGACCTGAGCGCGTTCCTCACCTCCCGACGCGCGAAGCTCACGCCGTCGCAGGCGGGGTTGCCCGACTTCGGTGGTCGACGCCGCGTTCCTGGGCTTCGCCGCGAGGAGGTCGCACTGCTCGCGGGGATGAGCGCCGAGTACTACAAGCGACTCGAGCGAGGCAACGCCGGCGGTGTCTCCGAGGCCGTGCTCGACGGCGTGAGCCGTGCCCTGCACCTCGACGAGGCCGAGCATGCGCACCTGCACGAACTGGTGAGGGCGGCCAATGAGGGCACGCGCCCGCAGCGACAGCGCCGCACCAAGAAGCAGCAGCTCAGCGCAGCCATGCAGCAGACCATCGACGCCATGTCGACGGTGCCCGTGTTCATCCAGAACGGCAGACTCGACGCGATCGCGACCAACACGCTCGGTCGTGCGCTGTTCGCCCCGATGTTCGAGGATGCCCGCTCGCCTGTCAACGCGGCCCGGTTCCTCTTTCTCGACGAGCGCTCGCATGACTTCTACCGCGACTGGGAGGGCAACACGCGTCAGATCGTGGCACTCCTCCGATCCGAGGCTGGCCGCTCCCCGCACGACCGCAACCTCAGCAACCTCGTTGGCGAGCTCTCCACTCGCAGCGAGCTCTTCCGCAGGCTCTGGGGAGCTCACGACGTGCGCGAGCACCGCGACGGGCTGAAGCGCGTGCACCACCCCGTCGTAGGCGACCTCGACCTCACCTACCAGAGCATGGATCTCGCCTCTGACCGCGGACTGCTCATGCTCGTGTTCTCCGCGGAGCCGGGGAGCGCATCCCACGAGCGCCTGCAGTTGCTGTCGAACTGGGCGTCGACGCATCCGGATCCCGCGAGCGCGGAGGCTGCGAACCGCGCGCTCTGAACCGGGGGCGCCGAGAGCTATCCGGAGGCCACAGCGGTTGCGGGACATGTCGACTTCGTCCATACTGAACATCTGATCGCAATGACGCACTAATGTTCGGAGCTACGAATGCAAGGACGCATCCAAGCCATCCTCGGAATCGACGCGGGAACCACCTCAGTGAAGACCGTCGCCTTCGCCCTCGACGGCACGATCCTTGCCGATGCGAAATCCAGTGTTCGCATCCACAGAGACGACGACGGCCGCGCCGAGGTCGATATGGCCCTCGTCTGGCAGGCCGCGTCCGCGACCATCACCGAAGTCGTCCACGAGCTCGGAGACACCGACGTCATCGCGATCGGCGTCACCGGCCAAGGCGATGGCGCTTGGCTGGTAGACAGCGACCTCCATCCGATGCGACCCGCAGCACTCTGGCTCGATGGACGGGCGAACGCACGCCTCGCCGACTGGCTCGAGGACGGTCGGGCAGCGACCGTCAACGACATCACCGGCTCCCCCCTCTTCGCCGGTGCACTCCCCCTCCTCGTCGACGAGCTCCAGGAAACCGGTGCACTCGACAACGACCGCCTCGGGTACCACCTGAACTGCAAGGACTGGCTGCGCTGGAACCTGACTGGCATCGTCGCCACCGACCCCAGCGAAGCTTCCCGCACCTACCTCGACACAGCCGTTGGCGCCTACTCGGATGAACTCCTGAGAGCCCTGAGCCACGAACGGCTCCGGAACGCCCTACCTCCGGTGCAACCGCCAGAATCAGTCGGTGGGACGCTCCTCCCCCAGGTCGCGGAACAGCTCGGCCTTCCCGCCGGAATTCCCGTCGCCATAGGCCTTGTCGACACGGCCGCCGCAGGGGTCGGACTCGGTGCGATCGGCGACGGCCAGGGCTACGCGATCCTGGGAACAACCGGGTTCATAGGCGTGAACCACCCGTCCCGCACCGAAGTGAGGACCCGCGAGAGCATCGTGCTCTTCACCGGACGCGGCGGCCAAGTGCTGGAATCGATGGCCCCAATGACCGGGACACCGAACCTCGACTGGGTCAGAGACACGCTGGGACTCACCCACGAGCACTGGGCGGCCGTGGAGTTGCAGGCCGACGTCGTCCCTCCGGGCAGCGGCGGTGTCATCTACCTTCCATACGGGGCCCCGAGCGGCGAACGCGCACCCTTCTTCGACCCGGCGGCTTCGGCCGGCTGGCTCGGGATGAGCATCACCACAACTCCCGCGCAACTCCTCCGAAGCGTCTACGAGGGCCTGGCGTATGCACTGACGGAGTGTCTCGACATGCTCGGCCTCGACGGTGATCTTCTCGTCTGCGGTGGTGGGTCGGAATCGAACCTGCTCTGCTCGGTCCTGGCCGATGTCAGCGGTCGCAGCATCATCCGACAGCAGGCCCCAGAGGTCGGAGCCCGGGGCGCCGCCACCCTGGCGCTTCTCGCGGGGGAACACGCATCGAGCCTGGAAGACGCCGTCCACATGTTGGCACCCGCCTCGAGCACCTTCACCCCTTCCCGTGAGCGAGCCGAGATCTACCGAGACGCCTACACGACCTTCATCGAGACGCGCGATGCGCTGAGGCCGGTCTGGCCCCAGCTGCGCGCGTTGCGCGAGCGATCAACGGCTCTCGCCGTGTCCACCGAGTATCCGAAATCCGAGCCACCACGACCCGCGCCCAGCCACCCAACCAGAAGCACGCACGTCCACCAAGGAGGATCCCTGTGACCGACTCCCGCCCATCCGTATTGATCACCGCACCGTTTGACGCGCACCAGCTGGCGCTGCTGCGGACCAGCTTCGAGGTCACCAGCATCGCCCCTTCGATGGATGGCACCTCTCTGGCCCAGAGAGGCATCGACGAGCAGCTCGCGGCCGCGGAGGTGATCGTCGCAGAGCTCGACCTCATCGACGAGGCGACACTGGCCCTTGCACCGAACCTCGCGGCCGTGGTCTCCTGCAGGGCGAAACCCGTCAACGTCGACCTTGACGCGTGCTCTTCCCGGGGAATCCCCGTGATCACCACACCCGGCCGCAATGCAGAGGTGACCGCCGACCTCAGCTTCGCCCTCCTCATGGCGACTGTGCGCCACGTGTCAGCGTCTGAGCGCTGGCTACGCGCCAAGAATTGGACAGAGAGCGATGTCTTCGAACCCTACGAACGCTTCAGGAGCATCGGCCTGGGCGGGCGAACGCTCGGAATTCTCGGCGGCGGAGCAGTCGGCCGCAGAATGCTCCGACGTGCACTCGGGTTCGGGATGAAGGTCAAGGTCTACGATCCATTCCTCCCAGCTGACGCCTTCGGATCAGACGCGGTAGTCGCCACCCTCGACGAGGTGATGTCGACCTCGGACATCGTGACGGTCCACGTGCCCCTCATGGCAGAGACGGAAGGACTCATCGGCGCGCGGGAGCTTGCGCTGATGAAGAGCGATGCGTTCCTCATCAACGCGGGTCGTGCGGCGATCATCGACGAACAGGCGCTGATGGCGGTCCTCCGCGAGCACCGCATCGCGGGCGCAGGCTTCGATGTCTTCTACCAAGAGCCACTCCCCTACGACTCCGAGCTCTTCGCGCTCGACAACGTCACGATGACACCTCATATTGCCGGCGCCTCCGACGATGTCATCGCCGAGCACTCGCGCATCGCGGCCCACGCTCTGCAGCTCTGGCTCGCCGGAGAGCCGCTCCCCGGCGTCGCGAACGCCAAGGCTCTCACGACGGCAACCGCATCCTGACACCCTCGTGCGCCCTCCGTTCGCACGCTGAACGGAGGGCGCTTCTCACCGACTCAGCGGAGAAGCGCCGCGGCAGTCTCCGAGTCGGTCACGAGCATGTTGATCAGGCCACTGCCGAGCGCAGCACGGAGCGCAGGCAGCTTCGTCACGCCATGCGCCATGACGAGCCTCCGCGGGATCGTGCGCATCTGCTCGAGCGTCAGCCCGACGATGCGCTCATCGAGAGCGCCGAGGACGGCCTCACCCTGCGCATCGAAGAATCGACCAGCCAAGTCTCCGACAGCACCCTGCGCCGTGAGCGCGGCCCTCGCATCAGCATCCAGCGACTTGAGCAGGAGCCCCTGGTTCGCCTCGGTTCCACCGAGACCCGCGACCAGCACACCCGCCCCGCACGCAAGACGCAGCACCTCTTGCACGCCGGGGTCGGCGTACGCACTCTTCGCCGCGTCAGCTGACGCCGCAAGGAGCGGGGCGGGCAAGTGGAATGCCTGTCCACTGGTTCGTCGACCGAGCGTCGATGCGAGCTCATGCGGGTTCGCGCCATTGACGAGACCGCCGCCACTTCCGGCGATCGGCACGAACTTGGCACCGAGCGCCTGCTCCGGCACCTGGGCGGCGACGAGCGCCACAGCGGTCGAGATCCCGAGCGCGACGACCGCATCCTTCTCGATGACGCTGACGAGCGCTTCGGCGCCGACGGCCGCGAAGGCCCGGTCGGCTTTCGCGGAATCGGCCACACTCGGTGCGACCCACGCCTGGCGAAGGTCGTAGCGTGCCGCCAGGTCACGCTCTTCGTCAGCGAAGAGGGAGTCCTGAACGTGCACGACGATCTCGACGAGGCCGGATTCGCGCGCCTCTGCGAGCAACCTGGTGACGCGAATTCGAGACAGGCCGAGCGCGTTCGCGATCTCCTGGTGAGTGAGGCCGTGTTCGTAGTACATCCGTGCAACGCGTCCCAGCAGCATGCCGCAATCCTCCCATGGAGCTCCGCCACGGTCGCCGATCTCGTTCTCGATCGAGTACTTGACACGGCCGGATTCGACGCCCACTATGTGTGGAGCATAAGTTCACTGTTGTGAACAAATGTACACCACTAGCCAGTACGTACTCAATGAGGAGTCTCCCTATGGCAATCAGTTCTCCCTCCAGTACCGAGAGTCGGTTCGCGCGGCTCCTGCGCACGCAGGGCATCGCTCGCCCCATCGCGTGGGGATTCGTCGCGCTGACGATCTTCATGATCGGCGACGGCATCGAGGCGGGCTTCCTCTCGCCGTACCTTGATCAGCAGGGCTTCGACGCCGGACAGATCACCGCACTCTGGGCGACGTACGGCATCGTCGTCGCCGCAGCCGCCTGGCTCAGCGGTGCGCTGGCTGAAGCCTGGGGTCCGAAGCGAGTCATGATGCTCGGCTTCGGTATCTGGGTCGTCTTCCAGGTGCTCTTCCTCGTCTTCGGAGTAATGGCCGAGAACTTCAGCATCATGTTGCTGGCCTTCGGCATCAGGGGCTTTGGCTACCCGATGTTCGCGTACGGATTCCTCGTGTGGGTCACGATGGGAACGCCGGAGAACGTAATGGGCAAGGCGGTCGGCTGGTATTGGTTCTTCTCCACCCTCGGCCTCGGCGTCCTCAGCTCCTACTTCGCCGGGGCGATCATCCCGGTCATCGGAGAGCTGGCGACGCTCTGGCTCTCGCTTGCATTCGTCACGGTCGGCGGCCTCATGGTCGCTCTCCTCCTCCGCAACCCAGTCAGCAAGAAGGTCACGGTCGCGAACAGCCTTCGGGGTGTGGTGAGCAGCATCACGATCGTCGGCACGAACCCCAAGATCGGCATCGGCGGCATCGTGCGCCTCATCAATACCCTCTCGTTCTACGCGTTCGTGGTCTTCCTGACGACGTACATGGTTCGAGACGTCGGGTTCGCAGTCGCCGAGTGGCAGGTCATCTGGGGCACGATGCTCGCCGCCAACGTCGCCGCCAACCTCATCTCCGGCTACCTGTCTGACTGGATCGGGCGTGTCAACGTCGTCGCCTGGGCCGGCGGCATCGGCTGCTTCGTGACGATCCTTGCCCTGTACTACGTGCCGACCGCCATTGGGCCGAACTTCGCAGTCACCATCGCCATCGCGATCGCCTACGGACTCGCGCTCGGCATGTTCGTGCCACTTTCGGCGATCGTTCCCCTCCTCGCCCCCATGCACAAGGCGGCTGCGGTCGCCATCCTCAACCTCGGCGCTGGACTCAGCCAGTTCATCGGCCCAGTGATCGCCGGACTGGTGACCCCGATCGGGATCCAGGGAACGATCTGGGTCATCGCCAGCCTGTACCTCGTCGGGTTCGTCCTGACGTTCATGCTCAAGCCCTCGAAGCCAGGCGTCACGGCGGACCAGATGTCGTCCGCCTCATCGACACCTGCCCCCATCGCCACCTGATCCATCCACATCTCGCCAAAACTCGGAGTGACACATGACCACACAACAGCGCGTCGAAGCGCTCACTGCAGAACTCAGCGAAACGGGACTCGGCGTCGTCGAGCGGGGCCTGGCCCTCGCTTCCGGAGGCAACCTCTCGGCACGCGTCGACGACACCACCTTCGTCGTCACCGCGTCAGGCACCTGGCTCGACCGACTCACCCCCGACGACTTCACTGTGATGAACCTCGCCGGAGAAGTCGTAGCCGGCAACCCTTCTCCGTCCAGCGAATGGAAGTTGCACCAGCGGACGTACGAGGAGCGCCAGGACATCAACTCCGTCGTGCACGTTCACCCCCAGCACGCTGTTCTCCTCGACGCGCTGGGCCACGAGATTCGGCTCATCACACTCGACCACGCGTACTACGTCCGCTCGATCGGCACCACGCCGTACTACCCGAACGGCTCCGACGAACTGGCCGATTCCGCTGCTGAGCAGGCAAAATCCCACAACTGCATCGTCATGGGCAACCACGGCTGCTCTGCGCTCGGGGAGACCATCTCCATGGCCTACCGCCGTGCACTGAACCTCGAGGAGGCAGCGACCGCGACGTACAGGGCGCTTCTCCTTGGAGATACGACAACCACGATGCCGGCCGACGCATTCGCCGCATTGCACCACGCGTGACCGGACAAGACAACTGGAGGACTTCATGACGCACCTCAACCAGCAGGCCCCGAACCTCGAAACCGCGCTTGGCCCCGACCTGAGCAGTGCCACGCGTGTCTTCCTCGCTGCACCCCCTCGCCTGCTGATCGACGGCGAGATGGTGGAAGCGCACTCTGCTCGCACGACGGACGTCGTCGACCCGGGCACCGGGCGCGTGATCGCTCGAGCCGCTGCCGCGGATGCAGTGGATGCGGATCGTGCAGTCCGCGCGGCTCGCCGGGCTTTTGCCGACACCTCACCGTGGCGCCGAATGAGCGCGCTGGATCGAGGCCTCGCGATCTCTCGCTTCGCACGCATTCTCGAGGAACACCGCGAAGAGATCATCGACCTCGAGGTCATCGACGGAGGCAAGCTTCGCCGTGACGTGGAAGCCGGCGACTTCCCGCTCGCCATCCGTCATCTCGACTACTTCGCAGGCTGGACCTCCAAGATCGAGGGGAACACGATCCCCGTATCGATCCCAGACGCGATGGTGAGGACGGAGCGAGAACCCGTCGGAGTCGTCGCGCAGATCGTGCCGTGGAACTACCCACTTCTCATGGCCATGTGGAAGATCGCCCCCGCATTGGCCGCCGGGTGCACCATCATCCTCAAGCCAGCCGAGAACACTCCGCTGAGCGCCCTGCGCTTCGGTCAACTGGCGCTCGAAGCGGGCATTCCGCCGGGCGTCCTCAACATCGTGACGGGATATGGGGCTGAAGCCGGGGAAGCCCTCGTCGATCATCCCGGCGTCGACAAGGTCGCTTTCACCGGCTCAACGGCAGTCGGAACTCGGATCGCACAGCGGGCGGCCCCCATGGTCAAACGCGTCACACTCGAGCTCGGCGGCAAGAGCCCGAACATCGTCTTCGACGACAGCCCGGTACCGGAGGCCGCGCGAGGCGCCGCATCGGCGATCTTCTCGAACGCTGGACAATCCTGCTCAGCAGGCTCACGCCTGTACATCCAGCGCGGCATCTTCGAGGAGGTCGTCGGCGAGCTCGCAACGATCGCCGAGTCGCTGCGTGTCGGTCACGGTCTTGTAGAGCAGTCGCAACTCGGTCCGCTGATCAGTCGCACGCAACACGAGCGCGTCCTCGGATTCATCGACGGCGCCCTGCAGCAGGGCGCCACAGCCGCCGCGGGCGGATCGCAGCTTCCCGACGGCGTCGACTCGGCGGGCTACTACGTGCGGCCGACCATCCTGACGGATGTCGACGACACCTTCACGGCAGTTCGGGAAGAGATCTTCGGTCCCGTCGTCGTCGCGCAGCCGTTCGACGACGTCGACGAGATCGCCAGGCGCGCCAACGACTCCCCCTATGGATTGGCGGCTGGAATCTGGACACGCGACATCGGCCGAGCGAATCGCCTCGCTCGGCGCCTTCAAGCAGGAACCGTGTACATCAACATGTACGGCGCCACCGACGCGGCCGCCCCTTTCGGCGGGTACAAGATGTCCGGCTACGGCCGCGACATGGGGCATGCGAACCTCGAGTCCTACCTCGAAACGAAGACGGTGTGGACCAGCCTCGACTGATCATCGCGCTCTGGCAGATCTCGATCGGTATCGTCGTCCAGATCCTGGCGATCTCGTGCTGGTTCGCTACAGCCGCCGCCGTCCCATCGCTCACCATCGAGTTCGATCTTGATGCGACGGGGCGGACGCTGCTGGTCGCCGCGGTGCAGGCGGGGTTCGCGCTGGGCGCGGTTGCCGTAGGGCTTTCTCGCATCACCGATCGTCTCGACCCCCAGCTCCTGATCCCTGTCGGCTCGCTCGCTACCGCGCTTGTCACGCTCTTGCCGTTGCTCGCTTCCGAGAGCCTCGCGCTGCTTGTGGCTTCTCGAGTGCTTGTCGGCGTCACACTCTCCTGCGTCTACCCCGCAGGGATGCGTGCAACCGTGTCCTGGTCGACACCGCGCTGGCGGGGCCTGGCGGTCTCAGGTGTCGTCGCCGCACTCACGCTGGGGACTGCAGCGCCGCATCTGCTTGAGGCAACGCCGGTTGAGGATTGGCGAGGTGTGCTCGTCGCCTGCAGCGCCTCAGCCACCGTTGCAGCGCTCCTCGGCCTCACCCTGCGGACGGGAGGCCACGCAGCTCGGCGCTCATCCGCTGGCGACGTGCCAACGGAGAGGTGCGAGCGAGCGAGCGCCCTCACAACCTCGCCCCTCGGTTCGCGACAGCAGCAACGCATCACCTTGGCCTACATCGGCCACATGTGGGAAGTCTACGGACTCTGGGTCTGGCTTCCGGCGCTGCTTCTCACCCTTCCCGGGTGGATCGGACAGCAGATAGGCCTCTGGGCGTTCAGCATCGTCGGGCTGGCTGGCGCTGTCGGCTGCGTCATCGGCGGGGTGGTCGCGAGCCGCTACGGCAAGCGAGTCACGGCGCGCTGGTCAGTTGGGATCTCGGCCACTTGCGCCCTCGCGACGCCGGCTCTGGTCGCACTCCCGGTCGCATTCGCACTCGTGATCCTCGCCGTCTGGAGTGCATCCGCGATCGCCGATTCCCCCCTCTACTCCGCCATGGTCGGGGACGCCGCTCCCCCGCAGCAGGTCGGCAGCGCCATCGCCACGCAAATGGGTCTGGGGTATTTCCTCAGCATCGGTGCGATCGCCCTCGTCGCAGCTCTGGCCAGCGTCGTCGGCTGGCAGTACGCGTTTGTTGTGCTGGCGATCGGGCCGATCGCGAGCTTCGTCGCGCTTCGGAAGCCGGCCCGCTCACAGTCCTGAACGAACGACTGCGTCGGTTGGATCGGCGAGCACGAGGAAGCTGACTCCCGGGTTCTCGACTGACGTCATCCACTCTCATCCGACTTTGTCGGTGGTCGCCGTTAGCGTCGCCGCATGAACATCATCCTCATTCCCGGCTTCTGGCTCACGGGCGATTCCTGGGCCCCCGTCACACAGGCGCTCGAAGCGGCTGGCCACACCGTGCATCCTCTGACCCTGCCTGGCAAGGGCCCCGGTGAGGACCAAGCCGGCGTCGGCCTTCGCACCCACATCGAGGCCGTCATCGCGCTCGTCGACTCGCTCGACGGCAACGTCGCGGTCGTCGGGCACAGCGGCGGCGGAGCCGTGGCCTACGGCGTCGTGGATGCGCGACCCGATCGCGTCGCGAAGGTCGTCTACGTCGACTCCGGCCCGCTCGCAGACGGCGGCGTCATCAACGACGAACTGGAAGCGTCCGGCACCACCCTCCCGCTGCCCGACCGCAGCGCCTTCGGAGAGCCCGAGCTGGTCGACATGAGCGAGGAGGTCTGGAAACGGCTCGAGGCAATCGCCGTGCCCGAACCCGCCGGCGTCGCGACCGAGAAGCAGCAGCTGAGCGACGAACGCCGCTACGACGTGCCAGCTGTCGTCATCACCAGCACCATGCCGGAACCACTGCTCCGGCAGTTCATGGAGGGCGGCCACCCCTACGTCGCAGAACTCGCTCGCGCACGCTCAGTTCGCATCGTCGAACTCCCGACGGGCCACTGGCCGCAGCTCACGAAGCCCGCAGAACTCGCCGCTGCCGTCGTCGACGCCGTGACGGACTGAGAACGACAAGACGCCGCATCCCGAGCACCGGCGGGTCAACCTCACCGAGCAGACATCACCGGGTGGATGTTGTCGCGCCGACGTCACCGCACCAACGCCAGCGCGTCGAACACGGAGGGGCCGAAAGAGGAGCGGGATAGAAAGAAAGAGGGGCTAGAAGACGAGGGAGAGAAGGGGCAGGGGGCTAGAAGAGGATCTGGACGACGGCGAGCAGCGCGACTCCGCCCAGGACAGCCGCGAGCACGGCGACACCGATGCGCATCTGCGGACGTCGCCGCGAGCCGATGCTGCTCGATGTCTGCGCGAGCTGCGTCGCGGCTATCAGCTCCGGTGACCCGGCCGGTGGGAGCTGCTCCGTCACACTCGCCGGGTCGGACGCAGGAACGTCGATCGAGTAGCCACTCGGGTCGACCCGCTCCGGCAGACGCTCGAACCTGCCGTTCGCTGCAGTACCCATGTCGCTCCTCCGCTCCATCGTCGCCCGCACCACTTGCCGCCCTCACCCCACGCTATCGAGCCCAGGTCCGAGAGCCCCGGGAGCTGCCGCTTCTGTCCGCCATCCGAACCTGCGAGAATCCGCGCATGCGCAAATGGCTGCTCCTGGCCGCGGCGATCTCGTGCGAGGTCACCGCATCCCTCTCCCTCAAGGGGGCACTGGATGCCCCCGCTCTGTACGCGGTCGTCGTCACCGGGTACCTGGCTTCGTTCGCGTTCCTCGCACTTGTGCTGCGCGCCGGCTTGCCCCTCGGCGTCGCCTACGGCATCTGGGGTGCCCTGGGGGTCGCCCTGACCGCCCTGCTGTCGGCGGCGCTCTTCGCCGAACCGCTCACCGCACTCATGGGCCTCGGCATCGTGCTCATCATCGGCGGCGTGCTGCTCGTCGAGCTGGGATCGCAGCGCGCGCACGACCGCGCCGAACGACTGAAGGATCAGACGCAGAGGGCCGACGGGGTGTCCGCGTGACGCTCGGCTGGCTCTTCCTCGCCGGCGCGATCCTCACCGAGGTCGGCGGCACGCTCTCCCTGCGGAAGACCGTCGACGGCAGCCGCCTCTGGTACCTGCCCGTCGCCGTCGGCTACGTGACCGCCTTCACGCTGCTGTCGCTGACCTTGGCGCAGGGGGTCCCGCTCGGCGTCGCCTACGGCATCTGGGCGGCCGTCGGCGTCGCACTCACCGCCGTGCTCAGCCACTTCATCTTCAAGGAGCCGTTCACGTGGATGATGGCGGCCGGCATCGCCCTCATCGGCGCCGGGGTGCTGCTCGTCGAGGTGGGTGGCCAGCACTGAGCACCGGCCACCTCACGTTTCAGCTTCGGGCTGACGTGGCGGCGGCAACCGCTTCGACGGTGAGCGGCGGGCCGCCCTGGGATCGGCGCTCCACGATCGGGAATGCTGCGCCGTTCAGCACCACCACGGGGGTGGCGAGCGAGCGGACCCGGGCACGCACGGCGTCGAGATCCACCTTGACGATCACGTCACCGGCCTCGACGACGTCACCCTCCGCTCGTTTGAGGTCGAACCCCTCGCCGTGCAGGTCGACGGTGCCGAGGCCGATGTGCACGAGGACCTCGAGCCCTTCGGGGGTCGTGACGCCGAACGCGTGGCCGGTCGGGAACAACGCCGTGATGGTTCCGGATACGGGACTGCGGAAGTCGCCGGACGTCGGCTCGACCGCGAAGCCGTCACCCATCGTGCCAGCGGAGAACGCCTCGTCCTCGACGTCGGAGAGGCGGATCACCGTTCCTTCGACCGGGGCGAGGACGTCGATGCGCTGGCCCGCAACGCCTGCAATGCCAGCAGCCCCGCCGGTCACGCCGGCCGTGGCCGCAGCGCCCTCCAGCGCGGCCTCGTCGCCGAGCAGCTTGTTCTTCTCGTCGCCCTGATTCGCGTTGTGCTCGGCGAGGAGCGCCGGCGTGAAGCCCCAGAAGTAGGTGATCAGGAAACCGGAGATGTACCCGGCGAGGAGCCCGACGACATACGCGAGGATCGCGTATCCCTGCCCGTTGTCGCTCTGCAGCAACGGCAGCAGCGCCCACCCAGAGGGGCCGATCGCCGTCGCGCCGAAGGCACCCGCGAACTGGTTGAAGGCCCCAGCGACTGCACCGCCGACGGCACCGCCGAGGCAGGCGGTGAGGAAGGGGCGCCCCAGCGGCAGCGTGACCGCGTAGATCAGCGGCTCCCCGACGCCCAGGATGCCGACCGGGAGGGCACCCTTGATCGTCGTCCGCAGGGACCTGTTCCGGTTCAGCCTGAAGTAGATCGCGAGCGCGGCGCCGACCTGTCCCGCTCCCGCCATCGCGAGGATCGTGAGGAGCGGCGTGAAGCCCACCTGCTCGATGAGCGTCGCGTGGATGGGGATGAGCGCCTGGTGGAGGCCGAGCATCACGAGCGGCAGGAAGAGCCCGCCGAGCACGAACCCGGCAAGGAGACCGGAGTTGTCGAGCAGCCAGATCGCGCCCGTGCCGATTGCAGTCGCGATGTTGCCCGCGACGAACATGAACACGAAGATCGTGGCGAGTCCGGAGATGAGGAGAGCCAGCGTCGGCGTGACGAGGATGTCGATGGCATCCGGGATCTTCCCGCGCAGACTGCGCTCGATCCAGGCGCAGAGCCCGGCGGCGAAGATAGCCCCGATGACGCCGCCCTGCCCGGGTGCGAGCACGATGTCGCCGAGGACGGGGAGGCTGTACTGCACGTCGCTGATGCCGGCGAAGACGATGATCGCCGCGACGGCGCCACCGAGCGCGGGTGTGCCGCCGAACTCCTTGGCGGCGTTGATGCCGGCGAAGATCGGCAGGAACGCGAAGAACGCCGAGCCGATGACGGTGAGAGCCGGAACCACCGCCTCGACGAACTCAGGAGCCGTCCCGACCGTGACCCAGTTGACGAGGAGCCCGCGAACGGCGGCCACGATGCCGGCTCCGATGAGCGCCGGGATGAGCGGCACGAAGATATTGGCGATCTTGCGGATGAAGTTCTTGAACGGGGTGTTGTTGCGCTGCTTCTGACCAGCCTTGATGGCCGCGCCACGCGCGGCGAGGGCCTCGGCGTCAGCACCTGAGGCACCGAGCGCTCGACGGAACCCGTCGGTCACCTTGGTGACCTTGCCTGGTCCGAGCACGACCTGGTAGGTGTCGTCATCGACAACGCCCAGCACGCCGGAGAGCGATGTGATCGCGCCGTCGTCGACCAGGTCGCGGTCGACGAGAGAGACCCGCATCCGCGTCATGCAGTTCTCGACGCCGGCGATGTTGCCTGGGCCACCGAGCAGCTTCAGCAGCTCGCTGGCGAGATCGTCGTTTGCGCTCATGGGCATCCTCTTCTCGCGACGTTGCTCGAATTCTGAAGAACAGTACCAGGATGATCGAAGAAAAGGTAAAAAAGTTCCCTCCGTCGGCGTGAGCCAGCGCGATCCACCACGGCGCGACGGGCCCCTGCGACCTCATTCACGCTCGTCGCCGAACCTCAGCCCCGCGGGACCGCCCGATGCGTCTTCTCGATGGCCGCGACAGAACCCTCGTAGTCGACCTGCGCGACCCCGGTGAAGACGCAGTCGACGACCATGAGCTGCGCGATTCGACTGCCGAGCGCCGCGGAACGCAACGGAGTCTCCCGGGCAGCGGTGCGCAGGACGATGTCGGCGAGACCGGCAAGCGATGACCGCTCATGGTTCGTGATCGCGATCGTCGTCGCTCCCGTCGACTTCGCGATGCGGAGGAACTCGACCACCCCAGCGGTCTCGCCTGAGTGCGAGATCGCGATCGCGACAGACCGATCGTCGAGCACAGCCGCGGCCGTCCATGCCGCATGGGCCTCCGGCCACTCGAGGGCGATGCGCCCGATTCGAGAGAGCTTGCGCTGCAGGTCGACACCGACTACGGAACTCGCCCCGATCCCGTGGATGTCGACACGGGCGGCGCCCGCGATGGCCGCGACGGCGTCCGCCAGGGAGTCGATATCGAGGACCTCGGCGGTGTCCGCGATCGAGAGCGTCTCGTTCATCGCGATCTTGGCGACGACGTCGGCGAGCGAATCGCTCGGTGAGATGTCTGCCGCCGGGGCAACACCTCCGCTCGAGGCGAGGCGCTCTCGCAGGTTCTGCTCGGTAAGGTCGCGACGCAGATCCCGGAAGCGCGCGTATCCGGCACGTCGCGTGAACCGCACGACCGTGGTCGTCGAGGTGTCGGCGAGCTCCGCGATCTCCGCCATCGACTTCGACGCGAAACCCTCGGGGTCGGCGAGGAGCGCCTCGGCGATGCGACGCTCCGATGGCCGGAGCGAGGGCAGCAGCGCCCGAAGCTCGACCAGTACAGTGCGAGAGTTCGCCTCAGTGCCTTGAGTGCTCACGATCCACCTGCTTTCCGAGGACAGCGTAGCGAGGCTCGACCGCGCCGCGCCGCGGAAGTTTATTTACTTACCCACCGCATCTCGTGTACTTTCATAACTCAGGATCGCACGGTGGCGAGCCGAGGACCGGAGACGAGCATGCCAGACACAGAGATCTCGACACTCGCGGCACTCTCGACCGAGGGGCGCAACCCGCGCAGCATGGAGCTCGACACGCTCGAAACCGAGCAGATCCTGCGCCTCATGAACGACGAGGATGCGACCGTCGCCGGCGCCGTCCGCGCCGCGCTCCCCGTCATCGCCCAGGCCGCCGATCGCATCGCGGAGGCGCGGCGTGCCGGCGGGCGACTCATCTACCTCGGCGCTGGCACCAGCGGCCGCATCGGCCTCCTCGACGCGGTCGAGTGCCCTCCGACCTTCGGCACCTCCCCCGAGGATGTCCTCGGCGTCATGGCCGGTGGGTCGCAAGCGTTCGTGCGCGCCGTCGAGGGCGCCGAGGACGACCCCGAACTGGCTGAGCGGGAACTCGACGCGGTCGCCCTGCGGGCAGAGGACGTCGTCGTGGGACTCGCAGCGAGCGGACGCACGCCGTACGTCATCGGCGGGCTCAAGGCCGCCAGGCGCCGCGGCGCCGCGACCATCTCCATCGCCTGCAACGCGGGCGCGCCCATCAGCGCGGAAGCCGATATCGCGATCGAGGTCGTGACCCGGCCCGAGGTCCTCACGGGGTCGACCAGACTCAAGGCCGGCACCGCTCAGAAGCTCGTGTGCAACATGCTCTCGACGGCCAGCATGGTCCGCGGTGGCAAGGCCTACGGCAACCTCATGGTCGACGTCCGCCCATCCAACGCCAAGCTGGTCGACCGGGCTCAGCGCATCGTCGCCGAGGCGACGGGGGCGTCACGCGCCGACTCCGACGCTGCGCTCGCATCGGCGAGCGATCACGCGAAGACCGCCGTGGTCATGCTGCTCGCCGACTGCGACGCGCAGCGGGCCGCCGCCCTGCTCACCGAGGCTGAGGGAAGCGTGCGCAAGGCGGTCGAGCTCGCCGCAGGCTGAGCCCCGCGACCGAGAGCTGAGCTGAGCTGAGCTGAGAACCACCGCGCACAGGTCCACGGCCCTGCTCGTCACCGGGCGTCGAGGCCCACCAGCTCCGCGCTGCGTTTCCACAGGCCCTCGATGAGGTCCTCGTCGAAGATCTGCGGATTCACGTTGGTCGCGTGGTGCCGTTCGTCGTAGTACTCCCCCGCCTGCCAGGTCACGCCGGGCTGCCCGGCGATGAACCACTCGAGCGTCTCGCCGCCCTTGGCCGCGCTGATCGTGAAGAGCTTCGCGAGCGGTGTGCGGTAGAGCAGGCGCATGAGGCTCGTCGAGTCGGAGGAGAAGTTCGTGCCGACGACCCCGGGGTGGAAGGCGACGCTCGCGACGGGCCGCCCCGCCAGGCCTCGGTGCAGCCCCTTGGTGAAGAGGATGTTCGCGAGCTTCGCGTCGCCGTAGGCCTTGTTCGCGCTGAAACGGGCGTCGTTGTTGAGGTCGTCGAGGTCGATGCGGCCCATGAGCCGTGCCGCGATGCTCGCCGTGTTCACGACGGCCCCCACGGTGACCTGGTCGAGCAGGAGGTTCGTGAGCAGGAACGGCGCCAGATGGTTCACCTGCAGGGTCAACTCGTGGCCGTCGACGGTGCGCGTTCGGTCGCCGAAGATGCCGCCGGCGTTGTTCGCGAGCACGTCGATCGGGCCGACCTGCTCGACGAGTCTCGCCGCGAGCTCCCGCACCTCGTCGAGGTGGGAGAAGTCGGCGACGAAGCGCTCGGCCCCGATCGCTTCAGCGACGGTGGCTGTCTTCTCCGCGTTGCGCCCGACGACGACCACGCGCCACCCCTTGGCTGCGAGGGCCCGCGCCGCCGCAGCTCCGATCCCGTCCGAGCCGCCCGTGATGACGACCGTTCGCGCCTCAGCCACGAGCGTTCGCCTCCAAGACGCTCTCGAGTCGCGTGATGATCGCCTCGAGTCCGAAGTCGAAGGCCAGCTCGAGGCGACGCGACGGCTCGAGCGACGTCGTCACGCCGTGGAGGACGGGGTGCGCGACAGGGTCGGCCGGCCACGGAATGGGCGGGGATGCCGCATCCACGACTCGCCCGAAGGTGAGCCCTTCGAGCACGGCGATCGCGACGAGCGCCTGCTCGTCGGTGAACCCCACCGCGCGGAACGTGATCGCGATGGCCTCGTAGACGTTGAGCGTCTCCTCGTCGCTCACGGGTTCCTGCACCATGATCGGCAGGGCGAGCGGATGCTTCGCGAGGGCCGAGGTGTAGTCCTTCGACCATCGTCGGACCTGGTCCTGCCAGCTCAGGGCGGCGAGCGCCGCGAGGTCCTCGTCGGTGGCATCCTCGAGCCCGATCGCGAGCGAGAGCTCGGTGCTGATGAGACTGCGGATGCCGTTGACGATGCCCGCCCGCCCCTGCACGTGGTGGTACATCGACGAAGCGCTCACGCCGAGCTCCTTCGCGAGGACCGGGATGGAGAAGTCACCCTTTCGGTCGATCTGGTCGAGCGCAGCCAGACAGATCTTCTCGGGCGACAGGATCGGTACCCGCGGACGAGCCATGGTCACACTCCCAGTTCTCGATCCACGGCAGAGCGTGGAGATGGATCGGTCTAGAAGACTATGACGCTTCTCGCGCGCTCGCCTCTCCGCATGGCATCGAACGCGTCGTTGACGTCGCTCAGCTGGATGCGTTCGCTGATGAGCTTGTCGACGGGCAGGCGCCCGGCGAGGTAGAGCGCGGCGAGCTTCGGGAAGTCGCGGCCGGGCACCGTGGAGCCGTAGTTCGTGCCGATGAGGCGCTTGCCGGTCTCGGCGAGCATCAGGGCGTCGATCGAGACCGGGGCGTCGACCGGCGGGAGTCCGACGATGACGGCGGTGCCGCCCGGCGCGATGAGGCTGGGCAGGGACTCGATGGTCTGCACGCGTCCGATGGCCTCGAACGCGTATTCGGCGCCGCCACCCGTGATCTCAGCCACCTGGGCGGCGAGATCGGGCCCAGGCACGATCGTGTGGGTCGCCCCGAGCTCGCGGGCCGCGGCGAGCTTGTCCTCGTTGAGGTCGATGGCGATGATGGGGTTCGCTCCCACGAGGTGCAGGCCCATGATGATGCTCTGCCCGACGCCACCGGCGCCGATGACAACCGCTGACTCGCCCGCGTCGACGGAGGCGTCGTTGACGACCGTGCCGATGCCGGTGGCGATCGAGCAGCCGATGAGGCTCGCGACGTCGAACGGCACCTCACGGGGAACCTTGATGGCCGCCGACTCCGGCACCACCGCGTACTCGCTCATCGTGCCGGCCGTGAGGTACGGGTACACGGGTTCGCCGTCGAGCGACAGGGGCGTCGTGCCGTCGGGGAGGAGGCACTCCTCGCTGCGGCTGCCCGTGCACACGTAGGCGCGACCGCTGAGGCAGGCGGTGCACCGGCGGCAGGGGTAGAACCAGCTGAGAATGACGTGGTCGCCCGGTTCGACGTCGACGACGCCTTCGCCGATGGCGATGACCTCGCCGGCACCCTCGTGGCCCATGACGGTGGGCGATGGCAGCTGCCAGTCGCCGTCGAGCACGTGCCGGTCGGAGCCGCAGACGCCGGACGCGCCGAGCTTCACGAGCACGGTGCCCGGCCCCGGCTCAGCGACCTCGATCTCGCGGATCTCGAGCTGGTTGCTTCCCTCGAAGTGAACTGCCGCTTGTGCGCGCATGGTCAGACCCCTTTCCGGGTGGTCGTCTGGTGAGTGGTCGTGGCTTCCGTGTCCGAGAACGCGCCGACGCCGCGGCGCCGGTAGAGCAGCTGGGCGAGCAGCAGGTACACGCCGCCCGAGAGCACGGTGGCTGGAGCCGAGGCGGTGAGGATCAGGAAGAGCGGATGCGTCTCGAGCGTCACCGGGTTGTAGATCCACAGGTAGAACGCCGCACCGACGACAACCGAGATGATGCCGGCCCAGTTGACGCCGCCCGTGAAGTGGTAAGCGCTCTCGCCTCGGAGCCGGTAGAGGTCGGGGAGGCGAACCCACTGGCGTCGGAGCACGAAGTAGTCGGCGAGGATCGCCCCGCACATGGCGGCCAGGAAGGCGCCGGAGATCGTGACGAACACCATGAACTGCTGGTACATGAAGTCCGGGAAGAACGTGAGGATCGCTGGGAGCACGAAGAACGAGCCGCAGAGCAGCGGCCAGGGCACGCGCCCGAGGAGGTTGCCGCTCGCCTGCCTGATCGCGAGCACCGTCGAGTAGACGATGGAGGACATGCTCGTGATGTTGGCGAACGAGATGAACAGCAGCATGAACGCGCCGAGGATCGGACCGCCGAGGGGGAGCATCCACACCGTCGGGTCGGAGTCGCCGAGGGTGAGCGCCGCGGCCATGCCGACGACCTGGGCGACGAGCGTGCCGACGATGAGGCCGGTGAACGCGGGCCAGAGCGCCGCCTTGGGCGAGCGGGTCATGCGCGCCATGGAGCCCATAACGGGGTACCAGGAGAAGCCGACGGCCACGTTGAACTCGACGGCGAGCATGAAGTTCAGCTGCGATTCCTCGAACGGCGCGAGGGGCTCGGCTGCGAAGAGCGCCTCCCAGGACGTGTTCGAGACGAGGAAGAACAGCATGAAGACCGTGACGAGCACGAGGCCCGGGGCGACGAAGCGGTTGAGCTTGCCGATCGTGACGGGGCCACGCGACAGGATGAGCCACGCGATGAGGATCGCGACGAGGCCGACAACCGTGACGAGGAGGCTGCCAGAGCCGAAGTCGGTGCCTGCGGCACCGTTGGCGACCTGCGTGACGGCGCGGCCGACCATGATGGCGAGGAGCGACGACCAGCCCATCTCGGTGACGAGGATGACCGTGAAGACGAGCACGCCCACGCCGATGAGCCCGAACACGGGGCGGAGGATCGTGTACTGCTCGACGCCGAAGCGTGCGCTCGCCGCCGTGGCGGCCGGCACCATGATGCCGAGGCCGATCGCGTTGCCGATGACCATCGCGGCGATGCCGTCCTGGAAGCCGACGAGCAGCGCGGTCGAACCGCCGACGAGGAACGCCCAGGTCGCGATCGCGAGGCTCAGGTTCACCCAGCTGTAGTCCCAGCCGGACCAGATGCGCTCCTTCTTGAGGAGCGGCAGCGAGCCGAACGTCGCCGCTTGGTCGAGTTCGGTGGACGCACCCTCGACCTTTCGCCCGGCGCCGCCGCTCACAGGATCACCACGAGGGCGCCAGCGGCCACGAGGGCCACGCAGGTGAGTGCGAAGAGGCCGATGTCACGGCCGCTCAGGGGTTCGTGCGCGATGTCGCCGGCTTCGGCGGTCGCGATAGAGTCGAGTCGTCTCGCGAGATCTGCCGTGATCTCCGGGTCGCGCATGTCCATGGGTCCAGCCTTCGTCGTCGAATCCAGAAGAACCGAATTACTTTCGGTTTCGGCTATCCTGAGGCTGCTCCCCCGGCCATGTCAAGAACTACTTTTCGAGAGACACGGCAGGCTCGAGATCCGAGCGACCACGACGACGATGTGAGGCTGGCAATGGCGCTGATTTCCGTACTGCAGGCACAGGGCGCCGTCGGCGCCGTCGAGGAGAACCTCGACCTTCTCCGCTCCTTCGCCGGGCGAGCGGCCGAGGCTGGCACCGACATCCTCGTCACGCCAGAGCTCTTCGCCACCGGCTATGCGCCAGAGCGAGTCGCCGGCGAGGACGGCTCGGCCATCCGCGAGCAGATCGCACGCATCGCCGCCGACTCCGGCATCGCGATCGTCGCATCCACGGTCGAGCACACCATCGAACGCTCAGCCGGGTTCGCCGCCAACGCCACGACCGAGCGCCGCTTCATCTCGGCTTCGCTCTTCGCGAGCGACGGCAACGAACTCACCCGCTACCGCAAGTCGAACCTCTTCGGCGCTGAGGAGCAGCGGGTCTTCGACCTCGGGGATGCCGCCGCCGAGGTCGTCGAGGTCGCGGGCCTCAGGGTCGCGCTCGCCATCTGCTACGACATCGAGTTCCCCGAGATCGCTCGACGTGCCGCGGTCGCGGGCGCGGAGGCACTGCTCATCCCGACGGCCGTCCCGTCGACGGGCGACGTCGCGGGCGACCAGCCGGGGCACTCGTACAACGCCGAGGTCATCTCGACGCACATGGTGCCCGTGCGGGCCCTCGAGAATGGGCTGTACATCGCCTACGCGAACCACTCGGGTCCGGGATTCACGGGGCTCAGCTGCATCGCGAGCCCCTACGGCAACACTCTCGCCATCGCCGGTCGCGACGACACCGAGCTGCTGAGCGCTGAGGTCACGCCCTCGGAGGTGGCGAAGTCCCGCGAGGTCAACACGTACCTGAAGGACCTCCGCGACTTCCGCTAGCCCCGCACATCTCGGCCAGCTGCACGCCTACCGGTCGCTCGTCGGCCCGATCGGGTCGGACGCCGAGCCGTCCTGGGTTTCGGGCCGCGCCGCATCCCTCGACCGTCGGCGGGCCGCCGTCTCGCGGCCCAGCTGCCGCCCGCCGAAGACGACGAGCACGAGGCCGACGACCAGCGACGCGATGCGCACCCAGACGGGAAGATCCGCGATGAGCGCCGGGCCGGCGAAGATGAAGGTGGCGGCAACGAAGTACCAGACGGCGACCTGCTGGGGAGCGGCTTCCTGCTCGGGCTTCATGCCCACAACCCTACGAGCGGCAACTGGACGCGACGTCGACGAGTCGGCCGCGGGTGTCGGCTGCGGCCACGGGTCATACGGGCCTAGGTCAGGTGCGGCGCGTTAGCATCGGGGATGCTTCAGCGAACCCTCGGCCGTACCGGCCGCCCAGTGTCCATCGTCGGCCTCGGCACCTGGCAGCTCGGCGCCGACTGGGGTGACGTCGAAGAGCACGCAGCGCTCGACGTCCTCAGCGCCGCCGTCGAGAGCGGCGTCACCTTCTTCGACACCGCCGACGTCTACGGTGACGGTCGGAGCGAGACGCTGATCGGGACGTTCCGACGCGAGAACCCGAACGCCGACGTCTTCGTCGCCACGAAGATGGGACGCAGGGGCCCACAGGACCCCGCCGAGTTCACACTCGACAACTTCCGGGCCTGGACGGACCGCTCGCGGAGCAACCTGGGCGTCGACACCCTGGATCTGGTGCAGCTGCATTGCCCGCCCACCCCCGTGTTCTCGAACGATGCCGTCTACGACGCTCTCGACACACTCGTCGCTGAAGGTGCGATCGCCGCCTACGGCGTCAGCGTCGAGACCGCGGATGAGGCCCTCGCCGCGATCGCCAGGCCGGGAACCGCGTCCGTGCAGATCGTCTTCAACGCGTTCCGCCTGAAGCCGCTCGACCTCGTGCTGCCGGCAGCGCGCGAGGCTGGCGTCGGCATCATCGCCCGAGTGCCCCTCGCCTCCGGCCTCCTGAGCGGCAAGTACACGAAGGAAACGACCTTCTCGGCCGACGACCACCGCACCTACAACCGCGACGGCAGCGCCTTCGACGTCGGGGAGACCTTCTCAGGCGTCGACTTCGGCACCGGCGTCGAGGCGGCCCGGGCCTTTACCGCGGCGCTTCCCGAGGGCATCTCCTCCACCGCGGCGGCCATCGCCTGGGTCGCAGCGCAAGACGGGGTGACGAGTGTCATCCCCGGCGCACGCAACCGAGCGCAGGCGGAGTCGAACGCATCCGCCGCCTCGCTCGAGCTGCCCGCGGATCTCGACGCGAACGTGCACGAGATCTACGACCGGTTCTTCCGCCAGACGGTCCACGCCCGGTGGTGAGCGGCTTCGCGGGCGGCTCCACTGCGGGGTCGCCCCGCGCGGTTTAGGCGGACGCCGCAGCTGCAGCCGTGCACTTCGGGCACAGGCCGAAGATGTCGACGACGTGCCTCGCCTGCGTGTAGCCGTGCTTCGCGGCGACGCTCGACGCCCACTGCTCGACGGGGTCAGCCGTGATCTCGACGGCCGCTCCGCAGTTGCGGCAGATGAGGTGGTGGTGGTGCTCGCCCATGACGCAGGCGCGGTAGACGACCTCCCCCTCGGCGTTCTGCAGCGAGTCGGCCTCCTCGCTCTCGCTCAGCGTGCCAAGCGTGCGGTACACGGTCGCCAACCCGATGCGCTCGCCAGCCGCCGACAGCCGCTGGTGCAACACCTGGGCGCTCACGAACTCCGACGACTCGGCCAGAGCGCGGCGCACGGCCTCGCGCTGACGGGTGTTCCTCTTGACGGGGGCCGCGGCAGCACCGGCGGTCGCGCCGCCCTCGACGTTCGTCTCGTCACTCATATCAGCCGACCATACCGGGGGCGGATGCGCGTTGCGAGACGCCCTGCGCGAACCGGTCGACGACGCCCTTCGCGAGCAGCGCGATGACGAAGATCGCGACCGCGGTGAGCGCCATCGACCCGCCGGCCGCGAACGACAGGGTGCGGGACACCTGCAGGCCGACCACGGCGGCGGTGACGCCGAACGCGCAGGACAGGGCGAGCATCCACCCGATGCGCTTCGTGAGGAGCCTGGCCGCCGCCGCGGGAGCCGCGATCATGGCGATCGCGAGGATGGACCCGATCGCCGGCATCGCGACGACCACCGTGAGCGTGATGAGCGCCAGCGCCACGAGATCCCAGACTCCCTCGCGGAAGCCGGCCGCGCGGAAGCCGCGGGCGTCGAAGCTCGAGAACAGCAACTGCTTGCCGAAGAGCGCGTACACGCCGAGGACAATCACGAGCGCCGCACCGAGCAGCCACACGTTGGTGGGGTTCATGGCGAGAATCGACCCCGTCAGGTACGAGTCGACGCGCACCGACTGGCCGCGGTTGAGCGACGCGAAGAGCATGCCGAGCGCGTAGCCGAAGCTCAGGATGATGCCGGCCGCCACCTGCTTGCCCTGCCGCGGCACTCGCGAGAGCGCGGCCATGAGCGCCACGAGCAGCAGGCTGAAGATGGATGCGCCCACGACGATGTTGATGCCCACGACGGCCGCGAAGACACCGCCGGGGAACGTCGCGTGCGTGAGGGCGACGGTGTAGAAGGCACGCTGGCGCAGCAGCACCAGCACACCGACGAGACCGCTGAGGAGGCCGACCAGCGTGCCCGTGAGCAGCGCGAGAGCGAAGTAGTCCATGGCTACGAGACCACCCCGGCAGCGGATGCGGGGGCACGGCCAGCAGCGGCGGCGGCGGCTCGGCGGCGGGCGGCGGCGAACGCGGTGAGCCTCGTCACGATGACCACCACGAGGTACAGCGCGACGAGCACGAGCACGAGCACGGCGCTCGGGGAAGCCTGGATGCCAGCATCCAGCGACAGCCAGAGGCCAGCCCAGAGGCCGACGAGCCCGCAGCCGACCGACACGAGGAGCGAAACCACGGCGATCGCCCAGACCCGACGCGTGACGAGGCGAGCGACGGCGACCGGCACGATGAGGAGGGCGAGCACAAGCAGGTTGCCGACCGCACGTGCGGCTGCGACGACCACGAGCGCGATCGCGATGTTCAGCGCCAGCTCGTAGGCGAGCACCCGCATGCCGGACGCCTGCGCCTGCTTGCGGTCGAAGGAGACGAGCAGCTGCTCCTTCCAGGTGCCGAGGACCAGCAGCACGGCGGCGCCGCCGAGCACGCAGATCGCGACGATGTCAGCGCTCGAGACCGTGAGGAGCTGCCCGAAGAGGAGATGCTCGAGTCCTGACGCGTAGTCGACGCTGCGCGAGACGATGACGATGCCGAGGGAGAACGCACCGGCGAGGACCACGGCGATGGTCGCGTCTGAGCCGATGCCACGCGCCGAGGCGATGGTCAGTGCAACCGTCGCGATCAGGGCCGCGATGCCGGCGCCGACGTAGACGCCGTCGGTGCCCGCCGCAATGAAGCCGATCACGACGCCGGGGAACACCGAATGCACCAGGCCATCGCTGAGGAACTCGAGGCCGCGCAACGCGAGGGCCGTGCCGACGATGGCACTCGCGACCGCGAGCACGATGATGGCGACGGCCGCGCTCTGCACGAACGGCAGCTGCAGCAGGACGGAGAGATCGGTCACACCCGGGCCCGCTCGTGATCGTCGCTGTCGTCGCCGCCCGGCGCGCAGACCGTGCCGTGGGCGCCGCCGTGCGCCTCGGTGTCTGCGGACGTGCCGGAGAACGCCGCCGCGAGCGCCGCATCCGTCAACGCCTCCGAGATGGGCCCGCCGGCAATCTGCCTGCCGTTGAGCAACAGCACGTGGGAGCACACCTCATGCGCGAGCTCGAGGTCGTGCGTGGAGACGACGATGCCGACCCCCGTCTCTCGGAGGCGGCGCAGGGTCGCGATGAGCGCATCCCGATTGGCGCGGTCGAGGCCGTTGAACGGCTCGTCGAGGAGGATGAGCCTCGGCTCGGTGGCGAGCGCCCGAGCGAGCAGGCCGCGCTGCCGCTGACCCCCCGACAGCTCCCCGAAAGTCGTGTTGGCGAGCTCGGTGAGCCCGACCGTCTCGATGGCGCGACGCACGATCTCGCGGTCAGCTGCTCGCGGCCACCGGAGCAGCCCGATGCGCCGGTAGCGGCCCATCATCACGACCTGGCGGAGCGAGACGGGGAAGTCGGGGTCGATGTGCGTCGACTGCGGCAGGTAGCCGACCTCCGACGCGCGAGACCCCGGAGCCGAGCCGAGCACCTCCGCGGTGCCGCTGGTCGACAGGAGACCGAGCAGCGACTGCAGCAGCGTCGACTTGCCCGCGCCGTTCGGGCCGAGCAGCGCGACCGCGTCGCCCTCACCCAGCTCGAACGACACACCGGTCAACGCAGGCGCCTCCCTGCCATAGGCAATGGAGGCGTCGCGGTACGAGACGAGCGGGGTTGGATGCGTCACTGCTGCGCGAGCACCTCAGGCACGTCGGTCGCGGTGGCGCCCCAGGAATCGATGATCATCTGAGTATTGTGCACCGTCGCACCGACATACGTGCCCGTCGGGGTTCCCGGCTCGCCGAGCGCATCCGTCGCCAGCGCCTCCTCACCCGAGAACACCTTCGCTCCGGTCTGCGCCGCGATGGTCTCCGCATTCTGCGGGGAGAGCTGCGTCTCGGTGAAGATGGCCTTCACGTTGTGCTCCTTGATCTCGGCGATGAGGGAGTCGATCTCCGCGGCACTCGGCTCGGCGCTGTCGTCGAAGCTCGGCATGATCGAGCCGACGAACGTGATGCCGTACTGGTCGAGGTAGTAGTGGAGCGCGTCGTGGTTGGTGACGATGACCCGCTCGGCCTCGGGGACGGCGTCGACGTTCGCTGCGATCCACGTGTCGAGCTCGGTCAGCTCGGCGTCATAGGCGTCGGCGTTCGCCTGCACCGCGGCGGCGTCGATGCCGGGGAGCTCCTCGAGGTGCGTGGCGATCTCAGCCGCCATGAGCTTCGCGTTCGCGGGTGAGGTCCACGTGTGGGGGTTGCCCTCGGCGTGCGCCTCCTCAGTGTGCGCCTCACCCTCTGCGTGCGCCTCCTCCTCGTGGCTGTGCTCTTCGCCCTCGGCGTGCGTGTGCTCGTCCTCGGCGTGCTCTTCCTCACCATGCTCGTGCTCGTGGCTGCCCGACAGCGTGACGTTGGCCGAGGCATCCACGACCTCGCCCGAGTAGCCGCTCGACGAGACGGCCGCGTCGAGCCACTCCTCGAGTCCAGCGCCGCTCGAGACGACGAGATCGGCCGAGCCGAGCGCGACGAGGTCGGCGGGGGTCGGCTCGAAGCTGTGCGCGCTCATGCCGGGCTGCAGCAGCTGCGTGACCTCGACGTTCAGGCCCTCGGTGAGCTCGCGGGTGAAGTCGGCGACCTGCGTGGTGGTCGCGACGACGGTGAACGACTCGCCCTCCGCGGTGGGTGCCGCGGCACTGTCGGTTGCCGCGGTCGGACCGGAGCAGGCCGCGAGCGCAAGGGTGGACAGGCCGGCGAGGGCGATGAGGGCAGGAGAGCGAAGGTTCACCCGTGGAGTGTAATTCGTACTGAGAATCAATGTCAATTGCGCGGGCTGGGAATTGCGGTCGGTAGCTCGGTGGGTCCCGTGGCTGCCCGGCGGCCCGGCAGCCCGGCGGCCCGGCAGCCCGGCGGCCCGGCGGCCCGGCAGCCCGGCAGCTCGGTGGCTGGGTGGCTGGGCACAGAGTTGTGGATAGACGCTACTGCAACCCGCACCAATGACACCCCGCCACAACTCTGTGCAACGCGGCGAGCGCGGATCTCCCCATCCGCCCTCACCTCACGGGCCGGGAACCGAGCCCGCGCCCGGGCGCCCCGGCGGCTGGGTAGCTCGGTAACTGGGCACAGAGTTGTGGATAGACGCTGCTAAGACCCGCGCCAACGACACCCCGCCACAACTCTGTGCAACGCGGTGGGCACGCGCGAGGGGCACGCGCGAGGGGCACGCCTCCCCGGAGCCGGCGCAACCAGTGACCAGAGTTGTGGCGAAGTGCGCCTTGGCGAACGCGGAACAGCGTTTAGCCACAACTCTGGCCGCCGTTGCGGGCGCGGGCGGGCGGGCGGACGCGTCCGACCGCGGCCAGCGGGGCTCAGTCGAGCAGCAGCGCAGGCTCCTCGACGATCGTCGCGACGTCGGCGAGGAAGCGGCTCGCGACGTCCCCGTCGACCAGGCGGTGGTCGAAGGAAGCGCCGAGCGTCGTCACCATGCGGGGGCGAACTTCATCCTCGAACACCCACGGCTTCAGCTTGATCGTGCCGAGCGCGAGGATGCCCACCTCGCCGGGGTTGATGACGGGCGTGCCCGTGTCCATCCCGAACACCCCGATGTTGGTGATCGTGAAGGTGCCGTCGCGCATCTCTGTCGGCGGCGTCTTCCCGTCGCGGGCGCGATACGTGAGCTGCTCGATGGCCTGCGCCAGCTGGTGCAGGGTCATGGCGTGCGCATCCTTGATGTTCGGCACGATGAGCCCACGCGGGGTCGCGGCGGCGAGGCCGAGGTTCACGTAGTGCTTGACCGTGTACTCCTCGTCGGTCCACGCGGCGTTGACCATCGGGTTGCGGCGGATCGCCCACATCACGGCTCGCGCCACGATGAGCAGCGGCGACACCTTCACGCCGGCGAAGTCGGGCGACGCCTTGAGGCGCTTCACGAACTCCATCGTGCGCGTCGCGTCGACGTCGGTGAAGAGCGTCACGTGCGGTGCCGTGAACATCGACGAGACCATGGCGTTCGCCGTTGCCTTGCGCACGCCCTTGACGGGGTGCTTCTCCTCGCGGACCTCGCCCCAGATGGGGGTCTCGAGGTTCTTGAAGACACTCGCCTGCTGCGCGTGGCGGATGACGTCGTCGCGGGTCGTCTCACCGGCGAGCCCGGTTGGCTCGACCTGCGACAGGTCGACGGCGAGGTCCTTCGCGAGCTTGCGAATCGGGGGCTTCGCGATGATCGGCGACGCGGATGCGGCGGGCACCGACCCTGGGCGGACCTGCGTCCGCGCTACCCCAGACGCTGGAGCGGGAGCCTGCGCGGCCGGGCGATGCGACGGCTGAGCCGGGGCGGGGATCTGCGCGGGGCGCGTCGGCTGGGCTGGTACGGCCGACTTCTTGCGTCGGCGCGTCGTGGGCGCGTCACCGAGTCCGTAGCCGACGAGCACCGAGTTGGCGCCGGACTCGGCGCCCTCGCTGGAGACGGTGGAAGCCGCATCCGCCTGTGCCGCATCGAATTCGAGGTCGGCAGCCGGTGCCTCAGGCGCGGCGGGCACCTCGGAGCTGCTCGAGGAGCCTGCGGTCTCGATGGAGAGGATGTGCTTGCCCACGTCGACGGTCTGGCCCTCGCTCGCGAAGAGCTCGACGACGCGCCCCTCGAAGGGGCTGGGCAGCTCGACGATCGACTTGGCCGTCTCGATCTCGCACAGCGTCTGGTTCAGCTCGACGCTGTCGCCGGCCTTCACGTGCCAGGAGACGATCTCGGCCTCGGTGAGTCCCTCGCCGACGTCGGGGAGTTCGAAGTTCTCGGTGCTCATTGGTGTGCTTGCCTCTATCTGTGCGGGCTTGGTTCAGTACTCGAGCGAGCGGTCGACGGCTTCGAGGATGCGGTCTGCGTCCGGCAGGTAGCTCGCCTCGAGCTTCGCTGGCGGGAAGGGAACGTTGAAGCCCGACACGCGAAGCACGGGCGCCTCGAGCGAGAAGAACACTCGCTCCTGCACGGTCGCGGCGATCTCGGAGCCGATGCTGGCGTTCGAGGGGGCTTCCTGCGCGATGACGAGGCGACCCGTCTTGCGCACGGACTCCACGATCGGCGCGTAGTCGATGGGGCTCAGTGAGCGCAGGTCGATGACCTCGAGGCTGATGCCCTCGGCCTCGGCGACCGCCGCCGCCTGCAGCGCTACCGCGGTCATGGCGCCGTGCGCGACGAGCGTCACGTCGGTGCCGACGCGGGCGACCCGGCTCGCGTGCATCCCAGCAGCGGGGGCGGCGAGGCTGACCTCGCCCTTCTGCCAGTACTTGCTCTTCGGCTCGAAGAACATGACGGGGTCGTTGCTCTTGATGGCCTGCTGGATCATCCAGTACGCGTCGTTCGGCGTCGACGGGGAGATGAGACGGAGTCCGGCGGTGTGCGCGAAGTATGCCTCAGGGCTCTCCTGGTGGTGCTCGACGGCGCCGATGTGCCCGCCGTAGGGCACGCGGATGACAACCGGCATCTGCAGGCGGCCCTCGTTGCGGTTCGTGAGCTTCGCGAGCTGCGTCGTGATCTGATCGAAGCCGGGGAAGATGAAGCCGTCGAACTGGATCTCGCACACGGGCCGGTAGCCGCGCATGGCGAGGCCGATGGCGGTGCCGATGATGCCGGACTCCGCAAGCGGGGTGTCGAGCACGCGGTTCTCGCCGAAGTCGCGCTTCAGGTGCTCGGTGACGCGGAAGACACCGCCGAGCGTGCCGATGTCCTCACCGAGCTGCACGACCTTGTCGTCGTCCTCCATGGCGCGGCGCAGCCCCGCGTTGATGGCCTTCGCGAGCGGCATGGTGACCGTCTCTGGCGCATCCGTCTGCGACTCGGGCGTTGTGGTGCTCGTGGCGACGTCGGTCATCGGGCTGCCTCCTGGCTCGCGTTGTCATCGAAGGACGCCTCGTACCGGCGCAGCCACTGCTTCTCTTCCTCGAGCTGCGGATGCGCGTCGCTGTACACGTTCTCGAACATGGAGTCGTTGTCGGGCTCTTCGATCTCGAAGACGCCGCGGCGCACGTCGGCCGCGTAGTCCTTCGCTGCCTCGTCGACGCCGGTGAAGAAGTCCTCGCCCACGTCCTGCGCGCGCAGGTACGCGCCGAGGCGGGCGATCGGGTCGCGGCGGCGCCACGACTCCTCCTCGTCCCTCGTGCGGTACTTGGTGGGGTCGTCCGTCGTCGTGTGGGCGCCCATCCGGTAGGTCTCAGCCTCGATGAAGCCGGGGCCACCGCCGGCGCGCGCCCGCTCGAGGTGCGCGCGCGTGACGGCGAAGCTCGCCATGACGTCGTTGCCGTCGATGTGCGTCGAGGGCATGCCGAAGCCGCCCGCGCGCTTGTAGAGCGGGTTGTTGGCCTGCACGGAGACGGGCACGGAGATGGCCCACTGGTTGTTCTGCAGGAAGAAGACGAGCGGCACCTGGTAGCTCGTCGCGAAGATGTAGGCCTCGTTGGTGTCGCCCTGGCTGGTCGCGCCGTCGCCGAAGTACACGACGGTCGCCTCGTCCTTGTCGAGGTCGCCGGTGCCGGTGGCGCCGTCGAACTTCTGGCCGAGCGCGTAGCCCGTCGCGTGGAGGGTCTGCGAGCCGATGACCAGCGTGTAGGGGCGCACGCCGTGGCCCTCCGGCGACCATCCGCTGTGGGTCACGCCGCGCAGCAGGCGCAGCACGTCGACGAGGTCGACGCCGCGCACGAAGGCGACGCCGTGCTCGCGGTAAGAGGGGAAGACCGCATCTTGCGGGCGCATGGCGTAGGCGGAGCCGATCTGGGCGGCCTCCTGTCCCTCGGCGGGGACGTACAGCGACAGCTGTCCCTGGCGCTGCAGCATGGTCGACTCACGGTCGAACGCCCGCACGTAGCTCATGTCGCGATAGGCGCGAAGGTAGTCCTCCGTGGTGAGCAGCTCAAGCTGCTCCAGGAAGGGCTCGGCGGCCTTCGTCGGCTTCACCTCTCCCTCTGGAGTGAGGATCTGCACGGTCTCGTCGCCTGGAGTCACGTCGTGTGGCGCCTTCCTGCTGTTCCGATCTCGCATGCGGTTGCCCGAGATTTCGCCAGTCTAGTTCTCCACCCCATGGCCGTTCAGGAGAAATCCTCCAACAGTTCGGGCCGACCCTGCACGGCATCGACGACACGAGGCGGGCGAGCGCCCCAGCCGCTTCACCGCAGGATCGGGGAGAATGGGGGCATGCGAGCCATCTTGAGCATCCTCATCAACGCCGTGGCCCTCTGGGTCGTGACCCTCATCCTGCAAGCGCATGTCCAGGTCATCCCGTTCGAGGAGTCGACTTGGGGCGTCATCGGCACGCTCGCACTGTTCGGGCTGATCTGGGGCGTCGTGAACGCCGTGGTGGGCGGGGTCGTGCGTGTCGTCGCGTTCCCCCTCTACATCCTCACGCTCGGCCTCATCTCGTTCATCGTCAACGGCTTCCTGTTCTGGCTCGTCGGGGTCATCAGCGACAGCATCGGCTTCGGCATCGAGGTCTCCGGCTTCTGGTGGGCGGTGCTCGCAGCGCTCATCATGTCGGTGGTCACCGCGGTGCTCGGCGGCTGGGTGCGCGGTGCCGACTCGAAGCTCAAGAGCGATGAGCGTCGCCGTCGGGAAGCCTGATCGAGGCGTTCAGATCTTGATGTCGTCTGGCTTGAGGTTGCTCGTGATGGGCGCGAACTTCTCCTCGATGAGACGATTCACCTCGTCGATGGCCTCACCGGGTTCCGGAAGCGGGTCGAGCCGGTCAACCGTGTAGAGCCTCGACTCGTCGAGCTCGAAGCCGTCGTAGACGTCGAGGAGGTCCGTGCGGGCCGCATCCAGGGAAGGCACCCCGCTCGCGTCGGCCATGCCGGCGGTCTCGAGGTAGCGCGTCTGCGCGTGGGCGGCGAGCGGGTCGTCGTCGAACGGCGTCACCGCATCGGCCTCGGCGAGCACGACCGTTGAATCCTCGCCGTCTGGGGCGAGCCCCTGTAGGCCGACGATCGGGTCTTCCCGGTGCTGGATCTCGATGATCGGGGCTCGGCTCCCGGGCGACGCATCATCGCCCCGACCATCAGCCTGCTGGTGCTGCAGCTGCGCCCTCAGCCGTTCGGCGTCGATGGGACCCCCGATCGAGACGAGGCCCTTCGTGTCGAACCTCCCCAGCCCGGCGATCGACGCAGCGACGAGCGCACCCTGCGAGTAGCCGGCGAACACGACGGCATCGCCCGGCTCGATACCCGCCTCTGCCATCGCAGCGAGGACGGCGGACACCGACTGCGAGTCGATCCCCGCGTACGCCGCGAGGTTGCCGGCCAGGTCGAAGGGGTTCCCCGTCGTGCCGTACGACTGGTTCGAGGTGCCCGTGATCGCGACCTCGTAGAGCTGGGCTCCGGCCGCGTCGACGTAGCTCGTGACGCGCACCTGCGGCCCTCCGTCGACCGAGGGAGGGATGGCGGCGACCAGCGACTGGAGTCCCGTGGGAGCCGCATCTCTGCCATCGAGCGGAGCGCTGGCGCTCCCCACCCTGAAGCGATCGCTCGGGGTCAGCCCCGCCACACCTGCCCCGGCGAGCGCCCACGACACGAGAGTGCTGCCGTCGGCGCCGGGGACCGGCGGGAGGCCGAGCATCCCGAGCGCGAAGTCGTCGGCGTTCTCCACGGTGACGCGGATGAGCTCCTGCACCCGCGGGTCGCTCAGCGTCGGAGCCTCCCCCGCAAGAGCCGCGAGCGCCACGATTCCAGCCGCCGGGCCGAGGAGCGCGACCGTCAGCGGCAACGAGCGTCCGAGGAAGTTGGCGGCGCTTGCGCCCGCTGCTTGGACGACGGCCGCGGAGACCGCCTCGGCCCGCTCGTACAGCTCGGCGGCAAGCTGGATGCGCTCGCCCAGCGAGGACAGCTGGGTTTCCAGCGGCGCCCCTCCGAAGAAGGCGACCTCGGCCTGCGCCGCCGCTGCAGCGAATGTGAGGCCCGAGCCGCTCAGCCATACGGACGGCGGCAGCCACTCCTGACCGGCGAGGATCGTGCGGAGCGCTTCGAAGTCGTCGGCGAAGAGCCCGGCGCGCACGGCGACGGCGCGGACGTCGCTGGGCCCGACGACGACAAGCTCGCCGCTCATCGGGCCCCCAACGCCTCGAGCTCGAGACCTAATGCCCCATGCGCTCGGCGGTACTCGGCCTCGGCGAGCCCTGCGGCGGTCGCGACGAGTCCGATCGCGTCGGCGAGGAGCTCGGCCTCGATGGCAAGGCAGCGCTGCGCTGGCGAGCTCCACGCGTCGGAGACCGCGAGCAGCCTGAGGCCCGTGCAGATATCGGTGGTGCCCGAGCCGAAGGCGTACAGGGCGCGAGCGTTGTCGAGGGCGATGAGCTGCAGGGCGTGGATGATCTGCTCCCTCGCGGCATCGACGAACGGCAGTGTCTGGCCGATCGTCGACGGTGCGATGGGAACGAAAGACGTGGTCTCTGGCATTCGCGGTGGTCCTCTCGTGCGTCGGAGACTCCGATCCTGCGGCGGCAGGAGAAGCGGCGACGCATGCACGCCCACGGGTGTGGAGGGACGCGCATCCACAGGCCGGATGCCTGCAGAGTGCGGCTTCGCTCCGACGGGCAGCGAAAGAGCGGGTGAACACGCACGCGAACCGGTGCTGAATGCGTGACAATGGGCGTCATGGCGAAAAACAGCAAGGACGCGGTCTTTCGCATCATCTTCGTCTGCACCGGCAACATCTGCCGCTCCCCGATGGCGGAGGTCATCTTCCGCGACATGGTCGAGCAGATCGGCCTCGGCAGCGCCGTGAGCATCAGCTCGGCGGGAACCGGCGAATGGCACGTGGGCGAGAAGGCGGACCCCCGCACGCAGTCCGCGCTCGAGCGGGCCGGGTTCACGGCGGAGAACCATCGCGCGAAGCAGTTCGAGGTCGACTGGTTCGACACGTTCGACCTCATCATCACCTTCGACCGCGGCCAGCGGCGCATCCTCAAGGCGTGGGCCTCCGACGACGAGCAACGCTCGCTCGTGCAGCCCCTCCTCACCTTCCACCCGGCGCCCCCGGGCGGGATCACGGAAGTCCCAGACCCGTACTATGGCAACGATCAGCTCTTCGACCACGTGCGCGACATGATCACAAGCGCGTGCGAGGAGCTTCTTCGTCAGATCGAGCCGGTCGTCCGGGCAGCGCTGACGGCGCGCGCCGGATCGTCCTCGTCCCAAGGAGCACAATGAGCCCCCTCCCTCCCCAGATGCTGAGCCCCCTCGACTCGCGCTACCGCAAGAGCGTCGAAGGTCTCGGCGAGCACCTCTCCGAGGCCGCGCTGAACCGTGCCCGCGTGCACGTGGAGGTCGAGTGGCTGCTGTTCCTCACCGACCGTGAGATGTTCGGCTCGCACAAGATCGATGCAGACAAGGCCGCAGCACTGCGTGCCCTCGTCACCGACTTCGGCCAGAAGGACATCGACGAGCTGGCCGAGGTCGAGGCTCGCACCCGTCACGACGTGAAGGCCGTCGAGTACTACGTGCGCGCCCGCCTGGAGGAGCTCGGGCTGAGCGAGCTCGCCGAGCTCACCCACTTCGCCTGCACGAGCGAGGACATCAACAACCTCTCGTACGCGGTCACCATCCGCGACGCCGTCACCGACGTCTGGCTCCCCTCGGCTTCCGGTCTCGCGGACCGCATCGCGGAGCTCGCCGTCGAGCTGCGGGATGTGCCCCTGCTGTCGCTCACGCACGGCCAGCCGGCGACGCCGACCACGCTGGGCAAGGAGCTCGCCGTGTTCACACACCGACTGCGCCGCCAGCTGAAGCGCGTCGAGGAAACCTCGTATCTCGGGAAGTTCGCCGGTGCCACGGGCAACTTCGCCGCGCACCAGGCGGCAAGTGTCGACACCGACTGGGAGACGCTTGCCGACGAGTTCGTGAGCGGCCTCGGCCTCACTTGGAACCCGCTGACCACGCAGATCGAGTCGCACGACTGGCAGGCCGAGCTGTACTCGGACGTGTCGCGCTTCAACCGCATCCTGCACAACTTCTGCACCGACGTGTGGACCTACATCTCGCGCGGTGTCTTCCGTCAGATCCCGCAGGCCGGCTCGACGGGCTCGTCCACGATGCCGCACAAGATCAACCCGATCCGCTTCGAGAACGCGGAGGCGAACCTCGAGATCTCGAGCGCTCTCCTCGACTCGCTGGCCTCGACGCTCGTCACCTCGCGCCTGCAGCGCGACCTCACCGACTCGAGCGCGCAGCGCAACATCGGTGTCGCGTTCGGCCACTCACTGCTCGCGCTCGACAACGTGACGCGTGGACTGCGCGAGATCGCCGTCGACGAGGAGCTGCTGGCGAACGAGCTCGACGGCAACTGGGAGGTGCTCGGCGAGGCGATCCAGACCGTCATCCGAGCCGAGATCGTCGCTGGTCGTTCATCCATCGCCGACCCGTACGCCGTGCTGAAGGACCTGACGCGCGGCCGCCGCATCGGCAAGGCCGATCTCGTGGAGTTCGTGACGGGCCTCGACATCGGCCAGGAGGCGAAGGATTCACTCCTCGCCCTCACGCCCGGCAGCTACACGGGCGCCTCGTCGCGTCTCGTCGACCACCTGAGCTGAGCGCGCGGGCGGAACGCCCGCTGGTTCTCCAGCTACTTGCTGGTTGGGGCCTCGTTCGACGTCGTCTCGTCGAGCGGGGCCTCTTCTGCATCTGCCGGGAGCGTGGCTGCGGGCTCCTCGGTCGCCGCGGCCTGCTCCGGTGCGTCGATGCGCTCCGAGGGCTCCGCTTCGGCTGCAGCCTCGTCGACGACGGGTACCGTCTCGTCTGCGGCCGCCGCCTGCGTGGCCGCGCGGCTCTGCTCGCCTTCGTCGCTGCGGGAGACGCCCTGCTCTGCGTTCTCGAAGCGGTCGAGGTAGATCTCGTTCTCGGGGTTCGGCGAGTAGGAGAGCACGAGCATCGCCAGCACGAGGATCGAGACGATGAAGGCGACACCGGCGAAGATGATGCCGAGCAGGAAGTCCTGTGTCGTGAGCAGCAGGATGAGGAGCACGAAGCCCGCCATCACGGCGGAGATGCCGAGCAGCTCGAAGGGCTTCATGAGCGCGCGGCGCTTGGGTTGTGTCACTGGGGAATCAGGCTTTCTTGGTGAGTTCTGGCTCGGCGGCCGGCGCATCCGCGAGGATGCCGCGGAGGGTGATCCCCTCGATGACCAGCAGCACGCCGAGCACTGCGAGGTAGGCGCCGACGTAGCCGACGGTCTGCACGGATGCGGTGAGGGTGCCCTCGACCTGCTCGATTCCGCCGTAGTCGACGCGGAGGTCTGGCGGGATGATCGCGACGAGGAGTCCGAGGAGCACGGTGACGGCGCCGGTGATGAGCACCTCGCGCGAGAAGAACTTGGTGGCGCGGCCCACGCGGGCGCTGATGAGTTCGAGCGCTCCCGTGACGAGGGCCCAGGTGGCGACGGTCGCGATGAACGCGGCGGCGGTCGCGTGCTCGGTCTCTGCGGTGCCCATGAAGAGCGCGAAGCCTCCGGCGAGCGCTGAGACGACGGCTCGCGCGAACGTGAGCGCGCGCGCCGGGTGGTCCTTGAAGCCGACGGCTTCGAAGCCGATGAGCACGCCGGATGCGAGCGCGAACGCACCGAACGTGATGAACCCGAACGCCGCAGAGTGGTCTTGGGAGAAGGTGATGACGGCGGCGATGATGAGCGCGGGCACGGCGCGGGCGATCATCGACATCCACAGGCGTTCCGGGACTGCTGTAGGCCCCACTTGCATCGTCATCGTTCGCTCCTCACGATCTGCCGCCAGTCTACCCAGTCGGTACCGCACGGCTCCCCGGCGCGGGACGACGTCACCGTGTTGCAACCTGGCAGCCGTCAGGGCACGTCATCCGCGCTTCGCTGCGACTGGGCTCAGCGGACATCGAGAAGGCCCGCGCGGATGCCCCAGAGCACGACCTGCAGGCGGTCCCTCGACGCGGTCTTCTGGAGGAGCCCCGCGAGGTGGTACTTCACCGTGGTGGGTTCGACGAACAGCTCACCGGCGATCTCCGCGTTGGACAGGCCGCGCGCGAGGAGCCCGAGGACGTCGAGTTCCCGCTCCGTCAACTCGACCCCGGCCGTCGGGGCTGGCTGCGACACGGGCCGCCGCCGCTCGGCGAATTCGTGGAGGATGCGCCTGGTGAGGCGCTGGTCGAGCGTCCCGTGCCCTGCGGCGACCGAGCGGACCGCGGCGAGCAGCGTCGCCTCATCCGCGCCCTTGAGGAGGAACCCGGCCGCCCCGGCCTCGAGCGCCGCGAACACGTCCGCATCGACGTCGAAGGTGGTGAGGATGAGCACCGCAGCGTCGAGCGACGGTTCTGCAGCGATCATCCGCGTCGCAGCGATGCCGTCGGTTCCCGGCATGCGGATGTCCATGCAGACCACATCGGGGCTCAGCTCGCGAGCGAGCCGGACCGCCTCTGCACCGTCGACGGCTTCGGCGACGACGTCGAAGTCGGGCTCCGCGCCGAGGATCACCGACAGCCCGGCGCGCACGACCGCCTGGTCGTCGGCGATGAGGATACGGATCATGAGATCTCCCTGTCACGGTTCGGGCTTTGGCACGTGCCACGGATCGTGAGTGCATTCCGCCACCCGCCGTCGCTCGTCGGTCCAGTGCTCAGGGTCGCACCCACGAGCTCGGCTCGTTCGGCCATGCCGGAGAGCCCGTACCCCGGCTGCGCGGGCGCAGGTGGCACGACCGCATCCGCTCCGGGCCTGATTGGCGCGTTCGCGACGATGATCTCCACGCCGTCGTCACCGAACCGCACGCTGACGTCGCTGCGTGCACCCCGGGCGTGACGTGCCGCGTTCGCCAATGACTCCTGCACCATGCGGTACGCGGTGGCCTCCGTCAGCGGGCCGAGCAGTCGAGGCGCACCGGCTACACGGAAGTCGACGGCCTGACCACGCTCCCGCGCGGCATCCACGAGCGTCGCGATCCCCTCCAGGTTCGGGGTGGGGCTCGGGCGCTCAGGGCCGCCCGTGCGTTCGTCATCGTCGTCGCTGCGCAGCAGTCCAACGGTGCGCCGGAGATCGACGAGCGTCGTGCGTGCGTCGTCCTGGATGCCCTGCATCATGGCCCTCGCCCGGTCAGGGTCGGAGCGGGTCAGGGTGGTTGCCGCCTGCGCGCTGACGATGATGCCCGACAGGTGGTGGCCGGCGATGTCGTGGAGTTCGCGTGCGAGGGCAGCGCGCTCCGCCCTGAGTTCGCCGCGGGCCCGTTCCGCCTGACGCTGCTCGGCCATGCGCGCCTGCTCTCGGAGCGCATCCGTCAAGCGTTCCCGACCGAGCACGTAGTCGGCGATGCCCGCGGGAAGGACGTAGAGGAGCAGGATGCGCAGGAGAAGCGTGGCGGTCAGGACGAGCGGCGCCTCGCGTGACCCGAGCAGCATTGCGACGCCACCGACCGTGGTCGTCGCGGCCGCCCCGACGCCGAGTGCGATGAGCGCCGCCCTGAGGGGCAGCTGCCGCACGACCCGGTACGACGCGACGCCCACGGCGAGCGCGCCGATGCCGAGCTCCCCGGCCGTCGTGCCGAGGATCGCGAGATCGATGCCGACGATCGCCGCGAACACGGGCAGCGGGCGGAAGCGGCTCGGCCACAGCAGCAGCGCCTGGACGGCGATGAGGCTCGCCAGCACCAGCGGTGACCCGGTTCCGGGGACCGACGCGAAGAGGGCGCGATCCCAGGTGCCGATCGCAAGGAATCCGACGGCACCCGCCAGCACGAGGAGACTGGGCGTCACCGACCAGAGGGCGACCATCACGGCCGAGTTCCGCGGCGATGAGCGCATGACCCGATTCAACCACGCTGGGTGGTGGCCCCTGACGAGGCCATCACCCGGCGCGAACTCGTCGTCCGCTACTGCCCGCACAGCGTCTCGTCGAGGGCATCGATGACCATGCGGTACTGCGCGAGAAGCCGCTCGTTGTCGTCGGGCGAGACGACCGCCCAGGGGAGCGCGGTGACGGCGATCGTCACGGCGGTGCCGTCCGGGCCGATGGCGTTGCGGGTCTGCGTTCCGGGGATGTCTCCCCCGTGCCCCCAGGCGACTCCGCCGCAGGACAGCGGGTAGCGCTGCAGGCCGAGGCCGTACGCGGCACCAGGGGTCAGCTCATCCCCGGCGGGGACGGTCGTCTGCATCTCCGCGAGCGCCGCCTCGCTCAGGAGTCGGCCGTCGAGGAGGGCGCGCATGAAGGTGTTGAGCTCGGACGGCGTGGACACGAGAGCGCCGGCGGCCCAGCCGAACGCGGGGTCCAGCTCGGAGATGTCCCGGAGGTCGCCGGCCGTCTCAGCGTGGTACCCGCGGGGGTGCTCGCCGCGCAGCTGCCGTTCGCCTGGCGCGGGCAGGTAGGTGTGCTCGAGGCCGAGCGGCGCGACGATGCGCTCGTCGATCTGGGTGGCGAGTGCCCGTTTCGTGACGGCCTCGATCATGAGTCCGAGCACCAGGTAGTTGGTGTTGCTGTATCCCCACCGCTCCCCTGGAGCGAACGCCGCGGGCCGCTCGAACGCGACATCGAGCATGGCCCGGGGAGAGATGTACGTCTCCTGCGCGCCGAACGCGTCCGCCGCGATCTTGTCCGCGTACTCGGGCAGGCCAGCGGTGTGCTGGAGGAGCTGGCGCACGGAGATCTTCGTGCCGTCGACCCCGTCCCCCGTGATGAGACCGGGCAGGTACGTGTCGATCGGCTCGTCGAGGGCAACCTGCCCCTCATCGGCGAGCTGGAGGACGATCGTCGAGACGAACATCTTCGTGTTGCTGCCGATGCGCACCTCCCCGTCCAGGGGCGGCGCCTCCCCCGTGGCGATGTCCCCTTTTCCGAGAGCGAGGTTCGAGGTCCTGCCCTCGCTGTCGGTGACGGATGCGAGCACGCCGGGGTATCCCGCGTCGACGAGCGCCTGCATCGTCGCCTCGTGCGGATCCGGACTGGCGTCGGCGTTGGCAGCGTTCGACCACGCACCGACGCCGATCGCGCCGGCGGCGAGCACGCCGGCAGCGGCGATCACTGCGGTCGCCTTCCTGGGCTTGCCGCTTCGAACGTTCGTTGCTGGATCGGTGGGGTGTGCGTCTGCGGTTCGTTGCGTTTCCATGCATCCAGCGTGACGAAACGCGCCGCTTGGCACCCCATCCATGCGAACAGTCGCGCCTGCCCACGCGGCCAGTCAGCGGCCTTCGGGGCTCCGGGTCCGCGCGATCGTCAGGTCGAGGACAGATCAGGTGCCGGGACCGGAGCTGCATGACCGCTTGCGGCCAGAATCTCGTCGACGAAGCCCTGGGCGGTGGTCGCCACGATCTGGAAGTGGTCGCGCTCCGCGGTGGTGCTCTCCGGGCGCTCGACCTTGTCGAGGGCGGCGTCGGCGTACTCCTGGAGTGCGTTGATGAGGACGGAGTGGCGATCTTCGTCGGTCAGGTCGAGAGTCACGAGATGCGGGGTCTGCTCAGTCATCACGGCAGTGTCTCATTCTCTCCCGACACCAATATGTGCCCGTCGACACCCCGCGACGCTCGGTCGCGGGGAACATCCGCCGCTCAGCGAGTGGAGAAGGCCTCGAGGGGGCGAGCCCATCGCTGCCCGACGACGTCCCGTTCGAATCGCGGGTCGAGCTCCTGGGAGAGCAGGGAGAAGCCAGCGCTCTGGAGGAAACCAGCGGCGGCAGTGAATTCCCGGGCACTCCAGACCTCGACACTTGGCGCGTTTCGTCGCCGGGCGAAGTCGATGCCAGTCTCGACGAGTGCCCGGCCGATGCCGAGGCGCCGCGCGTCGGGTGTGACGATCAGCAGCCGCAAGAGGGCGGCCTCGCCGTCCTCCCCTGGCATACAAAAGATGCACCCCACGCGTCTTCCGTCGAGCTCGGCGATCCATGCCCCTTCACGCTCGCGTTCCTCGACGGCGGCATAGCCCTCGATGGCGTGCGCGACAAGACGTTCGTAGGTGCGGCCATCCTCGAAGGAGTCCGAGAAGACCTTGTGAGTGAGCAGTACCCAGGCGAGGTCCCCGGGCTGGTCGAGCTGGCGGATCGAGGGCCGAGAAGTGGACGTTGCTTCAGGAGAGGTCATGAAAGCTCCCTTCGAGTGCGAAGAAGTGGGCTGACTCCGGTCAGTGCGTACATTTCCACGTTAACGTCGGCGACGCCAGGAACGCAGTCTTGGATTGGCGCTCCCGCGACCGCCTGAGGCTGGTGAGATTCCATGTGGACCTCCTCGTCCGTCGACGCGCAGCGTCTCGAAGGCCTCTGAAAACCGGAAGGACTTGAGCTGGCCGAGCACGCATGGCAGGCGCAGCACCGTGTCGACCTGGTCCCGCCCACACCGTCGCATTCAGGCCGACTCAGAAAGCGGGTGTCCCTCCGGCAACCGTGATCGTCGCTCCGCTCGTGTAGCTCGACTCGGGACTCACGAGGTGCACGTACGCAGCCGCGAGTTCCGCTGGCTGCCCAGGCCGGCCATACGGTGATTCCTCGCCGAAGTGCGCGACCCGCTGCCCGTCCTGAGAGGCAGGCTGAAGTGGCGTCCAGATGGGGCCAGGTGCGACAGAGTTGACGCGGATGCCCTTCGGGGCGAGCTGCTGCGCGAGTCCTGCCGTGAAGACACCGATCGCACCCTTCGTGAGCGCGTAGTCCAGCTTGTCTGGAGACGGTTCCGCGCCCTGGATGGAACCCGTCGTCACGATCGAGGATCCCGGTTCGAGGTGCGGCAGCGCGGCCTGGGTGAGCCAGAACAGGGAGTAGACGTTCGTCTTCAGCGTCTGGTCGATGCTCTCGGTCGTCATCGTGGCGATGTCGCCGTGGCTTTCCTGGTGGCCTGCGACCATGACCAGTGTGTCCAGGCCGCCGAGTTCTTCGACCGCCTGATCGATGAGGGCCCGGCAGAACTCCTCGTCGCTGATGTCCCCGGGAATGAGCACGACCTTGCGCCCCTCGCCCTCGAGGAGATCGCGCACTTCTTCCGCGTCAGCTTGCTCGCTCGGCAGGTAGGTGATGACGAGATCGGCACCCTCTCGGCTCAAGCCGATGGCCGCGGCCCTGCCGATACCGGAGTCTCCACCGGTCACGACACCACGAAAGCCCTTGAGGCGCCCGAGCCCCACGTAGCTCTGCTCACCGTGGTCCGGTTTCGGAGTCATCTTCTGCGCGAGCCCCGGGAGCGACTGCTCTTGTTCTGGAAACGGCGGAATCGGGTAGAGGTCGACAGGGTTCTTCTTGTCGTATTGGCTCATGATCTGGACCATACGCACGCACCCTCCGATCCGACGCGGTGCTTGACGAAGCCCGACACCGGGAGTATGAGGCGAAGGCCGCGGCCGCCGCGCGTATCTGAGTGGGCCTTGCGGCGAAAGGTCAAGACTCCAGGCGATTCTGCCGCTGAGCGCAAGAATTGATCGAAGAAAGAAGCAGCAGCACTGGCTACGGCCATGCTGGCCTCAGCGAACGCTCCAAGCGGACGGGCTCTCGACCTGTCTGGTTCCTGAGGGTGGTGGAAAGGGTTGGTCTTGGGTTTTCTCTACTACGGCAGCAGCGACCACTCCGTGGAGATCAACGATCGCGCGCTCGCACATCTGAAGATCGCGATGACGGGTCTGCTCCGTGCAGGGCAGAGCTTCGCGTTCTCCCACCCGCGCCCTGTGTCACGGGGTGGGGGTCGCGAAACGCTGTGGATATCGCCGTCGATCGAGCTGCGGTTCCGGTTCCTCGGCAGTCGGCTTCCGAATGTCAATGCCGATTGGCTGCGGGCGATCATCGATACGGCTGATTCGCACGCCGGGATGCGCCTCACTCCGGAACCGCAGACCGAGCGTGCTGCGGCACACCTCAGCCAACGCAGACCCCCTGCGAAGGCGGGGAGGCCTCAGTCACAGAGCCAACTGAGCCACTCGGGCGGATCCCACGGGTCCGATTCGTAGGAGGCGGCGTCGGCGCTCGCATTCTCGTGGTGCGCGGCGCGGATACGGTTCATTCAGTGCGGAGCAGGACCTCGAGCTGTTGGAGCGCGGCGTAAACCGTCTGGCTCAGAATGTCGTCGGGGTCCCCATCGAACTCGAAGCGTTCGCTGCCCACAGCTCCTTCGACACTCCAGCCGAGGTAGACCGTCCCTGCCGGCTCCCCCTCCTCGGGCCCTGGTCCACCCGCACCGGTCGTGGTGATCGCCAGGTCGGCCGCGAACACCCTCGCCGCGCCGACGGCGAGTTCCTCGGCACAGCGGGCCGTGATGACCGGTCCCGGTGTGACCCCGAGCACCTGCTGCTTCACTTCGGATTGATAGGCCACGATCCCACCGCGAAGCCACGTCTTCGCGTCCGGCCCACGGCCCAGCGATGAGACCAGCCGTCCGCAGGTCAGCGACTCAGCAGCGGCCAACGAGAACCCTCTCGCCTGCAGCCGGTCAGCAATGAGCTCGACAAGTTCCCGATCGTCGTGTTTCGTCATCCGGACACGCTAGAGCTGTACTCTCCAGGGGACCTAGGGCTTGACACCGATCCGCGGGCTGCTGCCTTGTGTCGGAAGTTCTATGCTCGGGGCATGGTGCAGACGGTGAGGTCGCTGTTGCGGACCTGGACTCTTCTGGCGTTGAGCGTTGTCCTTCTCGCCGGATGTTCCATCAGTGTGCCGAGCGACCCCGACGGCACACTCGATCGGGTGCGTGCCGGCGAGTTGCGCGTGGGCATCTCCCACAACCCACCCCTCACCGCTCTCGAGGCGGATGCCGAGCCGACCGGGATCGAGGCGGACCTGGTGCGCGGATTCGCGAATCAGCTCGAGTCGACCGTCGTCTGGACCTCGGGATCGGAAGCTGCGCTTGTCCAGGGACTCGAGGACGGAAACCTCGACCTCGCCGTCGCAGGGTTTCGTGACGACTCCCCCTACACGGACGAGGTGGGGGCCACAGACACGTACCTGGAGACGCTGGCACCCGACGGTTCACCCGTGCGCCACGTCATGCTCGTCCCGGCCGGCGAGAACGCCTTCCTGACGGAACTCGAGATCTATCTGGCCAAGGCCACGCGATGACGCACCTCCCAGATGAACACCTCGAGGCAAGACGCAAGGCCATCCGGCTCGAGTGGATAACGATCGCCTTCCTCGCGGTGACCGTGACCCTGGTCTACCTCGTGCTCGGGAACTCGCAGGCGATGAAAGCCGCCTGGCTCGAGGACCTGCTCTCGTTCATCCCGCCCATCGCCTTCCTCATCGCCGTTCGCGTCAGTCGACGAGCCGCGACGATCAGTCACCCCTACGGCTTCCACCGTGCCGTCGCCATCGGTCACCTTGTGTCCGGGATCGCGCTGACCTCGATGGCGGTGTTCCTCATCGTCGATTCCGGGAGCGGGCTGCTTCGTGCCGAACACCCGACGATCGGCACGATCGAGATCTTCGAGCAGCGGGTGTGGCTGGGGTGGCTCATGATCGCCGTCATGCTCCTCATCGCCTGGCCCCCGGTGATCATCGGACGCAAGAAGATCAAGCTCGCCGCCAAGCTGCACGACAAGGTGCTCTACGCCGACGCGGACATGAACAAGGCCGACTGGCAGACCGCGGTCGGCTCCGCAGTCGGCGTGGCCGGCATCGGAATCGGTCTGTGGTGGCTCGACTCGGTGGCCGCTCTGTTCATCTCCGGGAGCATCATGTGGGACGGTGTGCGCAACCTGCGCATCGCCGTGCTCGACCTCATGGACGAGCAGGCGCGCACCTACGACGGGAAACGTCCCCACCCACTCGCCGCGGAACTCAACACCCTTGTCGCGGCCCACGACTGGGTCGAGCACACCGGGTGCCGGCTGCGGGATCAGGGTCATGAGCTGCATGCGGAAGTCTTCGTCGTCCCCCGCGCCCCGGCCGGTGTGGGCCTGATCGAATGCGCGCAGCTCACCGAAGCGTGCCGGGGTCTCGACTGGAAGCTGCAGGATGTCGTGGTGGTCTTGGTCACGGAGCTGCCGCCCTACGCACACCGCCTGCTCTCCCCGCATGACGACGCGGAGGAAGACTGACGCTCCACGGTGCTATCGCCACCGGACGTGAATCAATGGCGCCGTGTCTGCCCCTCGGAAGACGTCGCTCGCGGTGACGTCGGCCAACGCCGTTGTCATCTCCCGTTCCCACGCGTCGGCGGTCGAGTCCTCGTCGTAGAGATCGAACTCGGCACCGGACAGGTCGAACCCGCTGTCGGTGGCGATGAGCAGGTCGAGCAGCTGGAGCTTCTCCTCGCGCTCGGGGTCACTTGACCTCTGCCAACTTCGAGACCGATCGAACCGTCGCGGCCAGGATCGTCTGCCGCGCACGCCCCTGCGGAAGACGAGGCGCGCACTGCCAGATCGTCAACCAGGCGTGGGTGGTGGCTTCCTGTGCTCGATCTTCCCGATTGAGGAGTCTGAGCGCCAGCGCGAACATCGTCGGGCTCAGGGCGTCGTAGAGACGAGACAGCGCTGCACGGTCTCCGGATCCCACGAGCACGAGATCTGCATCCAGCCTCTCGTCTCCTGACTCCGATCCCCCGTCGGCACGTGGCCGCTCTGCCACGACCGCGCTCATCGCGCGCCGCCTCGCACCGGGCCACAGCTCGACGTGCACCGACCTGAGTTCGACATGGCGACCCTCTCTCTGTGAGGGGGTCGGAGCTGGCCGCTCTCCCTCGAGCCCTGCAGATATTTATCTAGTTAACCTAGCTAAATGAGAAGCGGGGTGCCCGCGAGTTTGCTGAGACCGCTTCGACCCGCCGGTCGCGATCATCCGCAGTTCAACCCCTGGTTGGCATCCGCCACCACCCCCTCGTCCGTAGCGTCGTGAGCACGAGACAACCGCTATGACGAGGAGCGCGACGAGATGACGATCGAAGTTGAGGCCCTGACCAAGACCTACAAGGGAAAGCACGCAGTGCGGGATGTGAGCTTCACGGTCCAGCCGGGCAAGGTCACCGGGTTCCTTGGCCCGAATGGGGCAGGCAAGTCCACGACCATGCGCTCGATCGTCGGCCTCGACCACCCCACCTCCGGGCGTGCACGCATCGACGGCACCGAGTACCGGGCGTTCGCGGCGCCGCTGCGCGAGGTCGGTGCTCTGCTCGACGCGAAGGCGGCGCACAAGTCCCGCACGGCGCTGAACCACCTCACCTCGATCGCGGCGACGCACCGGATTCCGCGCTCGCGCGTCGACGAGGTCCTCGAGGCCACCGGCCTCAGCGCCGTGACCCGGAAGAAGGTCGGCGGGTTCTCCCTCGGCATGGGGCAGCGTCTCGGCATCGCCGCGGCGCTGCTGGGCGACCCGGGCACGCTCATCCTCGACGAGCCGGTCAACGGCCTGGACCCCGAGGGCGTGACCTGGGTCCGCGAACTCCTGGCGCGGCTGGCGGCCGAGGGGAGAACGGTCTTCCTCTCATCGCACCTGCTGAGCGAGCTGGCGCTCATCGCGGACCACGTCATCATCATCGGCCGCGGCGAGATCATCGCGGACTCACCGCTCAGCGCGCTCACCGAGCAGAACGGCCTCCGCGTCCGCGTGCGCACGCCGGATGCGCTCACGCTCACTCGCCGAATGACGAGCACGGGGGTGAGGATCGTCTCGAGCGAGCCCGAGCTGTTGGAGGTGGAAGGCCTCACCGCCGAGCAGATCGCCCGCGCCGCCCGCGAGACGGGGGTGCTCATCACCGAGCTGACGCCCCTGCGGCAAACCCTCGAAGAGGCCTACAACCACCTCACGCGCGACTCCGTCGAGTACGCCTCAGCCTGATCTCGCTTGCTTCACGAAAGGACCATCCTCATGGGCACCATCACAACCGCCACGCCTCCCCGCATCGTGCGCCAGTTCCCCGTGCGGAACGTCAGCCTGGGCGGCGCAGTCCGCTCCGAATGGATCAAGTTCCGCGGGCTGGCCTCGAACAACGTCCTCGCAGGGTTCACGTTCCTCCTCCTGGTCGCCAACGGCATCGCGATGCCATGGGCGTACGTCTTCCGCGACCGCGGTTCACCCCAGGCGAACTACGACGCGTACCCCGAGATGGTCGTCGACAAGACCGGCTACGTCGGCATCGTGCTCGCCGTGCTCGCGGTGCTGATGGTCACGAACGAGTATCGCTCCGGGCAGATCAGCACCACGCTGCTCTCGGTTCCGCGCCGGACGCCGGCACTGCTCGCGAAGGCGGCGATCATCGCGAGCGTCGCCTTCGTCATCGGCGTCGTCAGCTCAGCGATCGGGTTCGCGCTCGCACCGCCCATCCTCGCCGGTGGTGGGTACAGCTACGTCCTCGAGACACCCGACCTGCTCCGGCTGGTCGTCGGCTCGGGCTTCTACCTCGCTGCCATCAGCGTCATCGGCATCGCGCTCGGCGCGATCATCCGCAACGTCATCGCCGCGGTACTGGCGACGATCGTCTTCCTCATCATCGTGCCCGTGATCCCGCAGATGTTCTCCGAGTACGGCACTGAGATCATGCGCTTCTTCCCGATCCAAGCCGGCTCGCTGCTCCTGGCGCCCGCCGGCACTGACCCGATGGGACCGTGGGGCGGTTCTGCCGTCCTGCTGCTCTGGGCGCTGGCGCTGTTCGTGAGCGCAGCCATCGTGCTCAAGCGCCGCGACGCCTGAGCACGCTCATGGGCGGGCTGGCAGCGAGAATGGGAGCACAGCTCGGGATGGAGGTCGGGGTATGAGTGCTCGCTCATCACCGCCAGGGGTGGATGCCGCGGAGGTCGACCGCGTCCTCAGCACGCGGCTCCTGCTCTGGTTCGGCGCTCACCCCAGGACGGTCGACGCGGTCGTCGCCCTGCTGTGCCTGGGAGCCCAGATGCTCGTCCTCGTGCTCCCAGGTGCCCAGAATCCCTCCGCCGGCCTGCTCCTCGTGCCACTCTCCTGCGGCCTCCTCCTGTGGCGGCGACGATTTCCCCGCACCATCCTCGCGGCAGTCGCCTCGGTGAGCACGGCGGGCTTGCTCCTCCCCACCCCGGTCGCGCTCCTCGGACTGCCCGCCGCCGTCGCGCTGTACACCCTGGCCTCATTGACTCCCATCACGACCGCACTCCTGGGGTACGCAGTCGCCGTGGGGTTGCCCGCAGCAGGCATGCTCCTTATGTTCCTGACGACGGGAGTCCCCCGTGCACCGTCGCTCCTCGACCCCCTGGCGCTGATCGCTCTCGCTCTCGGTATCGCCGTCCGCAGCGCAGCGCGGCGCCGAGAGGCGCTCGCGGAGTTGGTGAACCAACGGCTCAGCACGGCTCGGGTCGTGGAGCGGCAGCGCATCTCGGCAGAGATGCACGACATCGTCGCTCACTCGCTCTCGACGATGATCGCTCTCGCCGACGGTGCATCGAAGGGCTGGGAAACGCACCCGGAGCGGTCGGCTCTCGCGCTCGGCAGGCTCGGCGACGTCGGGCGAAGCGCACTTGCCGACATGAACAGGGTCCTGCGGGTGCTTCGGGGGGAGGACGCGGTCTTGGACGAGAGTCTCCAACGCTCGGGCCACAACGTGCCGGAGTTGGAGGAGGTGGTCGAGGTCTTTCGCGGCACCGGCGTGCCCGTCACACTCGCCCGCTCCGGCGAGACGATGCCCGACAGCCCCACACTGGCGACGACGGTGTACCGGATCGTCCAGGAGTCGCTCACCAACGTGCTGCGGTACGCGACAGGAGCCACACGAGTCGAGGTCAGCATCGACGTCGCAGGTGGCACGGTCACGGTGCAGGTCACCGACGACGGCTGCGCCGGACCGCACTCGGGCAGGGCCCGGAGCCAGGGGACCGGCCGTGGCCTGCTCGGCGTCGCTGAGCGTGCCGCGACGTACGGCGGGACGAGCGCAGCTGGCCCGCGCCCGGGCGGCGGCTGGATGACGCGAGCCACCCTGCAGATCGACGAGGCAACCAGAACATGACCGGCCGCAGTTCGCCGAAGATCAGGGTCCTACTGGTCGACGACCAGGAGCTCGTTCGGATGGGTACGGCTCTCACCCTCGACGCCGCCGACGATATTGAGGTCGTCGGCGAGGCAGACACGGGTGAGTCGGCGATCCGCCGCACGCGGGAACTGAAGCCCGACGTCGTGCTGATGGATGTGCGGATGCCCGGCATGGGGGGCATCGAGGCGACCAGGATCATCACGACCGTGCACCCCAGCACGAGGGTGCTCGTGCTCACCACGTTCGACGTCGACGAGTATGCCTTCGGCGGCCTGGACGCGGGGGCAAGCGCCTTCCTCCTCAAGAGCACCCCGCCAGATCGGCTCCGTGAGGCGGTGAGGACCGTCCATTCGGGCGAGGCCGTGGTCGAACCCAGAATCACGAGACAGCTGATCGATCACTACGCCTCCGGCGGGTCACCGCATGGGCGCTCAATGGGTTCCGAGAACGCCGACCCGCTCGGCCAGCTCAGCCCGCGCGAGCGTGACGTGTTCGGGTGCATGGTCGCCGGGCTCTCCAACAGCGAGATCTGCGAGACGCTCCACCTCTCCCCCGCAACGGTGAAGACCCACGTGAACCGCATCTTCGCCAAGCTGCACCTGCGCGACAGGGTCCACGCGGTGATCCTCGGGCACGAGCTGCGAGGGCAGTGGCGAGCGCGGTAGCGATCGAGGCAGTCCGGTACCGGGGTGGGGTGCTGTCGGGCGCCTCACGCGCCGAGCGTTCTGCGACTCACCGCCGAACGCTCCCGCTCAGCCCGGTCTCGTGAAGGTGACGACGGGGGTCTGCCGGCGGGCGTCGACGGAGACTTCGGCGGTCACGCCGTAGACGTCTTCGATGAGCTCAGGGGTGAGCACCTCGGTCGGCGTGCCTGCGGCGACCACGGCTCCATCCCGGAGCACGACCAGGACGTCGCAGTACATGGCCGCGAGGTTGAGGTCGTGGATGGCGATGATGGTCGTGACCGGCAGTGCGCGTATGAGCTCCAGCAGCTCCAGCTGGTGTCGGATGTCGAGGTGGTTGGTCGGCTCGTCGAGGAGCAGTTCGTGGGGCTCCTGGGCGAGGGCGCGGGCGATCTGGGCGCGCTGGCGCTCGCCGCCCGAGAGGGTGTGCCAGAAGCGGTTGGCCTGCTCGAGCAGACCGACGTGGTCGAGGGCGCGGTCGACCGCGCGATCGTCGGCGGCGGTGTCTCCTCCGAGTCCTGAGCGGTGCGGGATCCGTCCGAGGCGCGCGATGTCGCGCACGGTGATGTCCACGTCGGTGTCCGCATGCTGGGTCACCGACGCCACGGACCGGGCGATGTGACGACGCCCGACGGTGCTGATGTCGACGCCGTCGAGGGTCACGAGGCCAGCGCTCGGTTTCACGAACCCGTGCAGCACTCGGAGCAACGACGATTTGCCGGACCCGTTCGGTCCGAGCAGTCCGACGGTCTGGCCCGGCTGGGGGTGCAGGCTGACGCCGTCCACGACGAGCGCTCCGCCTCGACTCCACGAGACGCCCTCCGCGTTGATCGTCACGTGCGCTTCCTCTTCCGGGCGAGGAGCGCGATGAAGACGGGCACCCCGACGAGGGCCGTGCCGACACCGACGGGGAGCGGGGTGGGCGAGAACGCGACTCGCGATCCGGCGTCGACCCAGACCATGAAGATCGCTCCGATGACTGCGGTCGCCGGGATGAGGCGTGAGTGTCGCGGGCCGACGAGCAGCCGGGCGGCGTGCGGCAGGACGAGGCCGACGAATCCGATGGCTCCCGCGACGCTGACCAGCGTGGCGGTGATGAGGGCGGTCGCGACGAGGAGGACGGCTCGAGTACGCGCGACATGGATACCGAGGGACGCCGCGACGTCTGCCCCGAACGCGAAGGCGTCGAGGGCGTGGGCGTACCTCGCGCAGAGCACGGTCCCGGCGCCCACGACGACGACGCAGAGCACGACGTCATCCCACCTCACCCCTTCCAGGGAGCCCAGCATCCAGAACATGACGCCCCTCGTCTCGTCGGAATCCGCGAAGGCGAAGATGATCAGCGATGTCAAGGCGGAGAACAGCTGCGTGCTCGCGACCCCCGCGAGGACAACTCGGTCGGTCCCGCCGCCGGAGAGCTGAGAGAGCAGGAGGACGAGCCCGAACGCGACGAGTGCGCCGATGAACGCGCCACCGGAGAGCCCGATCGCGGCGCCACCGAGCCCGAGGACACCGATTGCGACGGCACCCGTCGATGCGCCGGATGAGATGCCGAGAATGAAGGGGTCGGCGAGCGGATTGCGCAGGAGCGACTGCATGACCACGCCGCAGAGCCCGAGGCCGATTCCGCACGCGGCGGCCACGAAGGCGCGAGGAAGCCGCTCCTCCCAGACGATCGCGTCCTTCGACACCTTCACCGGGATGTCGGTCAGGCCGAGGTGGTTCGTGACGATGTCACGGACGTTGACTGGCAGGATATCCGCCGGTCCGAGCGTGATCGCAGTCCCGACCGAGACGACGAGCAGAAGCAGACCGGCGAGCACCAGGGCGCACGCGATCAGCACGCGTCGCGGCCGGGGCGCGCGCGAAGATTCGGTGCTCACGCGTTCGACGGAACGCTGGCCCGTGGCGGAGGTCAGAGTTCCTCCCCGTGCTCGTCCCACCACGCCTTGATCTTCTCGAGGCCGTCCACGAAGCGTATGGAGGGGTTGAGCTCCGCCCCGTGCAAGTCGATGTAGCGCTTGTTCTGCACGGCATCCATCGTCTTGGTCAGCGGGTCGGATTCCAGGAACGCGACCTTCTCGTCCAGACGGTCGCCAGGGAATCGGTCTCGCTGCAGGTCGCCCAGGATGAGCACCTGCGGGTTCCGATCGACGATGTCCTCCCAGGTCGTCGCGGGCCAGTCGTCGTCGAGGTCCGCGAAGACATTCGTGAGCCCCGTGGATGATCCGAGCATGGCGGCAGAACCCAGGCCACCCGCGACGTAGGGCGTCTTGGTGTCGGCGAACCAGTACGCAGCGCTCGCGCCATCGAAGTCGACGCCCTCGGTCGCCGCTGCCGCGCGCGTCTGCAGATCGCTCACGAGCTCGGCCGCGCGATCTGCGACGTCGAAGACCTCACCGAGCTCCGTGATCTCCGCGTACAGCGCATCGACCTCGAGCGGTGTCGTCCGCGTCCCTCCGCCGTTGATGCTGGTCCCGTTGTCGCAGTCCGTCGGCGAGAGGTAGCTGTTGACGCCCGTCTCAGCGAATCGTTCGCGCGAGGTGACCCCGCCTTCAGCGAAGTGCCGGCCGAAGGAGGCGGTCACGAAGTCGGGGTCCGCGCCGAGAACAACCTCGTAGGTGGGGGCGTTGTCGGCCAACCTCGGGACGGCGGCGTTGGCGTCAGCCAGCGATTCGAGGACCGGGTCGGTCCAGGATGCCGTGCCGACCATGCGGTCCTGGAGCCCGAGCGACAGGAGGATCTCCGTCGAGTTCTGGTCGAGCGAGACGACCCTCTCCGGGGCCGCGTCGATCGTCACCTGCGTTCCGCAGTTGTCGAGTGTCAGCGGGTACTGCGTCGCCCCGTCTCCCGCGCTCGCAGCCGAGTTGGATTCGACCGCCTCCGACGCTCCGCATCCGGAGAGCCCGAGGACGACTGCGGCGGTGAGGACGAGGCTGAAGGTGGCGCGCTGACGCACATGGGCTCCCTGGATCGAGTCGAGTCTGCCGACTGGCTCGCTAAGGATAGCCTTACCTGTACGCTCGGGCGCACGCCGAGCGTGCCGAGGAGCGGGCTGAGGTGCACCGAGCCCTGCGGTGCACCTCAGCGAGTACCGTCCCCCTGCGGTCGCCGTCCGCAGCCGCAGACGACGACGCGTGCCCTTCGGGGAGCCTCGAGGGCACGCTCATCCGGTCAGGTGTTGTTGAGGACCAGGTCGTGGATGTCGCGGCTGCGGAGCACGTTCGCGGCGTAGCGTTCCGCGAGTGGTCCCGTCACGGGCTCGCTGATGATCAGCGGGACCAGCTGCTCGTAGCGACCACCGTGCGAACGCAAGGCGCTGTGCAGCTGCGTGAGGTCATGGGCGGAGGCGGTGCGGCCCAAGGCGGTGTCCGCGGCGGCCGTGACGGCGAGATCGCCGATCCGATCGATGGGGTGCTCGTAGATCGTGGCCGAGGCCTCGCGGTCCCACACCTCCTCGATACCCGGGGTCGCCGCGAGCGCCCGGCGAGCGCGTTCACGGTCTGCGTCGTCGAGGTAGATCCAGGCGAAGGAGCCGAGCGCCCCGTGGTGCTTCGTGTACGGGTCCGTGATCGGGAGCACGACCTCGTCGATGGCGATACCTGCGGCACGCAGCGTGTCCTCGAGGTAGACGACGCGCGCTTCGCCAGCTTCGTCGTGCTTGCTGTTCATGCCGTGATCGGCGGTGATCGCGACGAGGCATCCGGCATCGAGGTACTGCCCGAGCAGCCTGTCGAACTCGATGAAGAACTCGTCGGAGAGCTGCTCCCCCGGTGCGGATGCGTGCTGCACGCGGTCGGTGAGCGAGACGTAGATCAGCTTCAGCTGGGGGGTGCGCTCCAAGGCTGCAAGGCCGATGCGCATCGCGTAGTGGCTCGCCCGTGGTTCGTAGACCCCCGGCGCGGGCTCCCCGACGAGCTCCTCGACATCCTCGATCCCGTAGGCCTCGAGGCTGGCGCCCGCTGCGCGTTCGACACTGACCGAGGGCACCCCTCCGTTCCCGAGCAGCAGACGCAGCTTGTCTTTCGTCGTCACCATCAGCGTGGGCACACCCGCCGCCTCGAACGCTGCGTGGATGCTCGGCGCCCGCAGGAAGCGAGGGTCGTTGAGCAGCTCGAGCGTGCCGTCGGAGAGGCGGCAGTAGTTGCCGGGGATGCCGTGGATCGCCGGAGAGACGCCGGTGACGATGGAGATGTTGTTGGGGTTGGTGAGGCTTGGCATCTCGGAGGCGCCGAGGGCGTAGGAGCCGCCATGGGCGAGCATCGCGGCCAGGCGCGGCATGGTGTCGCGCCTGAGGGCATCGTCGAAGTAGCGGGGGTCTCCACCGTCGACGGTGAAGACGACGACGGTGCGCTCCGGGGCGTTATAGGTGCGGTCGTTGACAGTGATGCTCATGCGGAGCGGCCTTTCTTCAGGTGCGCGAGGAAGAGCTCCTCGAGCAGGTGTGGTGTGTGGCGTGGACGTCGGACCAGCGAGATGGCACGCGCCGGAACCGGGATGGGGAATTCGATCTCGGCCACGGCGCCCGCCCGCAGGTGGACCTCGATGACGGATCGGGAGAGGCAGGTGATCCCGAGTCCATGTGAGACTGCGGCGAGGATCGCGGAGGTGCCGGTGAGGGTGCTGTGCTGCACGCCCGGGATCTGCCACTGCCCCGCGAGATGAAGCTGCTGCTCACGCGTCGCTGAGCCGCGTTCGCGGAGGAGGAGGCGAGTACCGCGCAGCACAGACGGATCGATCTTCTGACCGGCCAGAAGATGCTCGGGCCCGATGATGACCGCCTGCTCCTCCATCGCTATCGGCTCGCAGATGAGGCGCGGGTCATCGCTGACGCCCGCGATCAGCGCAAACGGAAGAACGCCGTCGACGACGTGCCCGATGATCTGCTCGGTGCGGGCGACGGTGACATCCACATCCACATCCGGATAGCTCTCGAGGAACCCCGCCAGCGCCTGGGGAAGGACGTGCTCCGCGGCTGTGGTCGTCGCTCCAGCCCGCAGCAGGCCGCCGACGGGGGCATCGCGCGCGCGCATGACGCTGTCCAGCACCTCCTCAGCGCTCAGGAGCAGGGTTCGGCCATGGTCGACGAGCGCGCGACCCGCCTCCGTGACCTGGAGGCGCCGCGCCTCTCGTGCGATCAATCGCGCCCCGACGTCTGATTCGAGCTGGCTGACCGCTGCGGATACGGACGACTGGGCGACGCCAAGAGCGCGTGCGGCAGCCGTGACACCGCCGAGGTCGACGACACAGATGAACGTCTGCAGTCGTTGCAGGTTGATCGTCACTGCGAGCTCCGCTCTGCCGTGGTGGCCCCGATCGGCCCGATCGCAGGACGATCGTCATGCTGATCGTCGTGCTCATCTCCGGTGGCACCCGTGTCGCGGCCACTCATGATCGCGTTGGCGGAGGGCGCGGTGACTTCCCCCTGCCAGCGAGCGATGACCAGACCCGCGACCGCGTTGCCCAAGGAGTTGACCACGGCCCGGCACTCCGACATGAACCGGTCGATGCCGAGGACGAGCATGGTTCCCGCGACGGGCACCAGCCCCGTGGACGCGACCGTTGCGTTCAGCATCACAAAGCCGCCACCGGTGACGCCTCCCGTGCCCTTCGAGGACAGCAGCATGATCACGAGCAGCAGAAGCTGCTCCCCGAGGTCGAGGTCGATCCCAAGCGCCTGCGCGATGAACACCGTCGTGAGTGACAAGTAGATCGAGGTGCCGTCGAGGTTGAAGGAATAGCCGGCGCTGACGGTGACGCCAGCCGTTCCCTTGTCGACGCCGATGCGCTCGAGCTTGCGAATGATCCCGGGCAAGGCGACCTCGGAGGAGGACGCTCCGAGCGCCAGGAGCACCTCCTCCCGGAAATAGCGCAGGGTATGGAACGGGTTCAAGCGCACCAGGAGCAGGACACCGCCGAGGACGATGACGATGAAGAGCGCGGAGGTCGTGTAGAACGTGGCGATGAGCTTGAGCAGCCCGGCGATCACCGCCGCGCCATGGGCTCCGACCGTGTACGCCATCGCTCCGAAGACGCCGATCGGCGCGAGGTAGGTGACGAATCGCACGATCGTGAACAGCACCGTGCTGAGCCGCTCCACGCCTCGTGCGACTGCCTTCGCCGGTTCTCCGACGACGGTGAGCGCGATCCCGAATAGCACAGAGAAGACGAGGATCTGCAGGATCGAACCGGTTGCGAAGCTCTCGACGATGTTCGATGGGATGAGCTGCGTGAAGTAGTCCGACCAGTGCATTCCCGTCGCAGCATCGATCCGTTCCTCGGCCGCAGCGGACACCTCGATCGACGCGGGATCCACCCGAAGATCGGATCCGGGACGGACGATGTTGACGGCGACGAGCCCGAAGATCATCGCGATGGTCGTGACGATCTCGAAGTAGATCAGCGAGCGCAGCGCCACCGCGCCGAGCTTGCGCAGATCACGGACCGCGGCGATGCCCGCGACGACCATGCAGAAGATGATCGGACCGAGCAGCATCGTGATCAGTGCGATGAACGCATCGCCGACCGGTTCGAGGGACGCCCCGAATTCGGGGGCGAGAAATCCGACGATGATGCCGGCGATCATTCCGACGAGCACCCAGACATACAGATGCCGAAACCAGCGTGGTCGCTGTGGAGACACGGATTCGCGAGACACGGATACCCCTCAGAAGATTCGACCCGAGATGTTCGGGCCTCGCTCAGGTTCCATGGCGCCCACTACAGCGACGAGTCCGAGGCCCAGCTTGCGACCGAACGAAGGGTGAACGTGTGGCCAACTCCTGCTCTCCTCCATCGGCTCCGGCGATGGCGCGCGCGCGTTCATCACTCAAAGATGATCGGAGCTCCGAGACGCTCTTCGACCTGCTGCCAGACGCTTCGACCGAGTTCAGGATTGAGGCTTGTCGGCACCGGGGTCGCGAGGATCGGCGCACCGGTGGCTCCCGTCCGAGGGCCGAAGTAGGCGGCGGCTGGGAGCACGGGTGTCGTCATCGCGGCGATCGCCGGCTGCGCAGCCGCATCCTTGCCCTGCACCACCCTCGAGAACACTGGAGCAAGGGCTGTCGCGAGCGTGCGGACGAGCGCGGAGCGCTGATGCAGTGGGGGCCGGTCCGGCGTCAACGCGTCGATCGCGGAACCGGGGTGGCTGACAACCGATCTCACGCGAGAACCGCGCGCGACGAGACGTCGGTCGAGCTCGAATCCGACGATCTCCGCGGCATGCTTCGACATCGCGTAGGCGGCGCGAGGACGATACGCGGACGGAGCGAGCCAGCCGTCCGCATCGAACGGGATCTTCTTCGTGAGGAAACTGCCTGTGCTGATCACCCGCGCCTCAGGCGCGTACGTGAGCGCAGGAAAGCTCAATCTCAGGAACTCGAGGTGCGCGAGGACGTTGACTCCGACCGTGGACTCGACCCCGAACGGACCTTCGCTGTAGGTGGGGTGAGCGGCGATGACGCCGGCATTCATCACGAGACCGTGGACCGGCGGACCGGCGCCGATGCGCGACCCGGCTGCGCGAACGGATTCGAGGTCCGCGAGGTCGAGTTCGAGGTGGCGGTGGCGGGCGGGTTCCGGGAGGAGTGCGATGGCGCTCTGCGCTTTCTCCGCGGAGCGGGCTGCCACGGTGATCTGCGCACCGAGGCGAGCGAGCCCTTCCGCGACGAAGAAGCCGATGCCGCTGGTTGCGCCGGTGACGATGATCGACTGTCCATCGAGTCGTGGTGTGTCCATTGCTCAGGCTTTCTGTTCAGGCGCGGAGGCGCGCAATTGGTTGCGTTTGAGGGGTAGCCAAGCGGCAGCTGCACCTGCCGCCGCGGCGACCAGGAAGATGACTGCCGTGGCAGTGAAGACGAGCTGGTAGACGGCAGGAGATGAGCCAACGCCACTGACGGAGACGAGAAGGCTGAGCAGCGCAAGCCCGGCGGCTCCGCCGATCTGCTGCACGGCGTGGACGAGCGAGGATCCAGCTGCCCGATCCCCGTCATCGAGTCCGAGCGTCGCGCGGTCGGGGGCGATCGCAAAGATGGCTCCCATCCCGGCTGCGGTCAGCACGATGCCCGGCATGAGCGCGACGACGCTGTTCGCGTCCGCTGCTTCCACCGCGATCCATCCCATGCCCGCGGCGGCGAGGGCAGCAGCTGCGACGAGCGTGAGACGTGGTCCCAGAATGCGACCAAGGACAGGCGCGAGGAAGACGGAGCCAAGCGCCGCGACGATCGGGAAGGGCAGGATCGCGAGGCTCGATCCGACCGGGTCGAGGCCGAGAGGCCCTTGGAGGTAGTACACGACGAAGAGGAACACCGCGAACAGCCCCGCTGTGCCAAGACCGAGCACGGCAAGCGACGCGACTCGATCCCGGTTGGCGAAGACCACGCGTGGGATGAGCGGATCTCGCTCGCGTCGTTCGGACCAGGTGAGCACGGTGAGCAGCAGCAGGCCAAGGGCGAGCAGCGGGAGTCCAGCCGTGACCCCGGCGGTCTCCAGGATCGCGAGTGAGAGCACGACCAGGAACACCCCGCTGACGCTGAGGATGACGCTGCGAGCGGGCAGCAGCCGGGACCTGCTCTGCACCGATCTGGGAACGGACGCAACTGCTCCGGCCACGAGGACTCCTGCGAGGACCGCGAGCAACAGCAAGGCCGAACGCCAGCCCAGGAACTGGGCAAGTGGACCTCCCAAGAAGAGGCCTGCTGCCATGCCGGCGACGCCGACGGCTCCGTAGACGCCGAACGCGCGAACTCGTTCGACGCCTGACGGGAAGCTCTCCCCCAGGGCGGTCAGTGCCGCGGGAGCGATGAGTGCGGCCGCGACGCCCTGCGCGCCACGGCTGAGGATGAGCAGTTCGAAGGACCCAGCGAGTCCCCCGACCAGCGATGCCATCCCGAACAGGATTCCTCCCCAGACCAGCCCTCGCCGGGCTCCTATGCGAGCGACGACGCGGGCACCGGGGAGGAGGAACGCACCGAAGGCCAAGGCGTACGACGTGATGACCCAGTGCGACACCGTCTCGTCGAATCCCAGGGCGGCCTGCAGCGTCGGCAGAGCGACGTTCATGACGGTGCTGTCCACCGCGATCAGCGCCTGCGCCAGGGCCACTACCCACAGCACTCGTGTCTTCTGTTGCACACCAACCACCCACTTCCTTCAAGTTCTGAAGTTACTGTAGCAGAAGCTTCAAGTCTTGTAGCAAGTGCTAGGGTGTGCACATGGGAGACGAACGCGCACAGAAGCTGTCGGAGGCCCTCTTCGCCGCATACGACGTCGTCGCGCGCACGAACGATGCGCTCGAGCCGGCACTTGCAGAGTTCGGACTCACGGCAGTCACCGCTCACCTTCTCTGGGTGATCGACCCCGACGCGCCCGCACCGTCGATGCGCACGGCCGCCGAACGAACGCACTGCACCCCGCAGAACGTGACCTTCATGTGCCACCAGCTCGAGGCCAAGGGTCTCGTCACTCGAAAACCGTCCCCGACCGACCTCCGACAGCGTGTCATCGAGCTCACGCCCGAGGGCCGTGCAGCTCGCGACGCGATCGTCGAGCTCGCCTCGACCAGCTCGCCGTTCGCCAATATCGACGAGTCCGACCTCGCGCGAATCACCGAGCTCCTCGGAAGCGCACCCTCGCGCCTAGCCTGAGCAGCCCACGCGCACGGGCACTCCCTCTGAGTCGAGCTGAGCCCCGCCTGGCCTGGCCTGGCCTGGCCTGGCCTGGCCTGGCCTGGCCTGGCCTGGCATACGAATCAGCCCCCGACTTGGCAGTCAGGGGCTGAGTTCAGTGCGCGTGGAGTTGGGCGCTCGACTACCCGTCGAGCTCCGCAACCGCGAGGCCGTAGGTGACATTCGCGGCGTTGTTGACGCCCGCGTAGATGAAGCCGAACGGGTTCTCTCCGCCGGTGATGGCGTTGTACACGCCGTCTACGCTGAACGCGCCCGTGGTCGGGTTGATCGGCACGATCAGCCCCGCGTCGCGGCGCAGATCCACGCGCCCTTCGCTGACGTCGGAGAAGCTGAGGATGACCTCGGCCGGGAGCGCACCGCGATTGACGGTGACGACGCCGGTGAGCGTCGGGAAGATCGTGACCCCGTCGACCTCGCTGCCCCGGTACTGGTTGGGGGAGAAGTTGATGGTGCCGGTCGTCTCTCCGGGCGCGGTGCGCGGGGCGATGACGTCCACCGTCACCGACACCGACGCGCCGTCAGTGATCGAAGCGGAGACGGTGCCCGTGAATTCCTGGCCCGAGCTCGCCCCCGCATAGAAGCCGCTCACGTTGACCGTGAATTCGAACTCACCCGTCTCGGAATCGACGGCGGCGCTCGATGGGCCCGTGATCGGCGAAGAGTATGCGAGCTGCACGGTCTGCGGACGGGTCCCCGCCTCTGTCGTGGCCGCGAACCCGCGCAGCGAGACCGTGGATTCACCGTCGGAGACGACCGCCCCATCAGGACCCAGCGTCAGGGGTTCTGGAGCCGGCGCGGTCGAGGCGACCGCGAGGGGCGCGGCGAGCGCGGCACTGACGGTCGGCAACGCCCAGGCGGCGGTGGTGACGACGGCCCGACGACTCGGTCCTGGGGAGGGCTGGGAACTCATGAACATCCTTCGAATGGGGGAACCGCGGAAAGGTCGGCGACACACAAGGAGGCCCAACCGCTCTAAGCAGACTACCTGCGGGGCGTGAACGACCGCCGAAAACCGGTGACGGCTTGACCCGGGTGGCCGCCTCGGAGTATTGATCCCAGCTGAACTTCCCGTACAACTGGGATCCCAGTTGTACACTCGGCCCATGAAGACGCCACTACCACCCACCGCGACCGAGGTGGCCTACCAGCAGATGCTCGCGTGGCTGCGCGACGGCACACTCCCGCAAGGCAGCATGCTGAGCGAGAACGACCTGTCGAAGCGCCTGGCGGTCAGCCGCACTCCGGTGCGAGGCGCCCTCCGTCGCCTGGAAGCAGATGGGCTGGTGACGATCTTCCCGCAGCGCGGGGCGCTGGTCCGCACCCTCACGGCCGAGGAAGCGCGAGCCGTCGCGGACGCGAGGCAGGTACTCGAGTCTGCCGCCCTGGACTCCCTGTCCGTCGAGGCACGGCAGCGGTTGTGCATCCGGCTCGAGAAGTCCATCCAGGATCAGCTGACCGAGCTCGAGCAGGGCAGCTACGACCGCGTCGTGCAGCTCACGATCGACTTCCACCGCATCTTCGTCGAAGCAGGAGGGAACCCGATCCTGTTGGAGTTCTACGACAAGCTCCGACAGCGTCAGGCGGCGATGACGCTCCGAACCTACGACGACGTCGCTGGCCGGTGGTCGGAGTTCATCGCGGAGCACCGACGCCTCGTCGAGCACGTGCGCACCGGGGATCGAGGCGCGTTCCTCGCCGAGCTCCGCGCGCACATCCATCACACGCACGGGTCCCTCATGGGGCCACTGTGACCCGCATCACCGAACCAATGCACACCCGCGGAAAGGCATGACCATGACGCTCCCCTCCCCACTGGACACACTCAAGTCCGTTGCCGTCGCACCCATGGCTGGCGGCCCGAACAGCCCTGGTCTCGTCGTCGCCGCGGCCCGCGCAGGACACTTCGCGCAGCTCGCCGGCGGGTACAAGACGGCGGCGGCGCTGAACGCACAGATCGCCGAGGTGACCGAGGCCGGGGTGTCGGTGTTCGGCGTCAATCTCTTCGTCCCCAACCCCCACCCCATCGACGAAGCGGGATACGCCGCGTACTGGGAGAACATCCGCGAGCACGCGTCGACGCACGATGATGCCGCGACCATGGCCGCCAGACTGGAAGACGACGACGAATGGTCCGAGAAGCTGGATGCGGTCATCCTCAGCCGGACGCCGGTGGTGAGCTTCACGTTCGGGCTCCCCTCTGCGGGGACGTTTCGGAGGCTGCAGGCGGCAGGGGTCCTCACGATCCAGACGGTGACGTCCGTCGATGAGGCCCGACAGGCCGCGGCAGCCGGCGCCGACGCCCTCACCGTTCAGGGGCACGACGCCGGCGGACACAGCGGCGTGTGGGATCCGGACACCTTCCCCGAGAACATCGCGCTCGCGACGCTCATCGAGCGCGTCCGGACGGTCACGGACCTGCCACTGATCGCATCGGGCGGGATCACGCGTCGCGAGCAGGTGCTCGAGCTCCTCGGCGCAGGCGCTGACATGGTCGCGGTCGGCACCGCGGTGCTTCGGTCAGACGAGAGCGGAGCATCTGCGGTGCACAAGGCCGCGCTCGCAGATGAGCAGTACACCGAGACGGCCTTCACGCGGGCATTTACCGGTCGACCCGCACGTGCGCTCGTCAACGCCTTCGTCGAAAGCCACGTGGATGCGCCAGTGGGGTACCCAGCGCTGCATCACCTGACCCGCACCATGCGGGCGAAAGCCACGGCCGCGGGCGACAGCACGCTCGTCAACCTCTGGGCAGGACAGGGCTGGCGAGAGGCGAAAGAGGGGCCTATCGCCACGATCCTCGATGCTCTGGAACCGTGAGACCGCGCCGCTGATCCTGGCGGGCTCGGGGGCGTTGGCGACCGCGTCCCTTTGGCCCTCAGATCGATGAATCGTCTCCGGATGCACGCGAGTCGACCCCGCGATCGCCGGCGTGCAGCGCCAACTCGAGCACCTGCTGCGCCACCAGTTCTGGCTCGGACGCGGTGATCACGTGGCCCGACCGCTCCGCCCGCACGTGCACGGCCCCAGGATGCGCGGCGACCGTCTCGAGGTGCGCCGTGATCAGCGGGCCACGCGTGCGATCCGCCGGTGTCTCCTGCATGCCCGAGATCACCCGCATAGGCAGGTCGCCAAGCCGCGGCGGGCGCGATCGCAACCCGGCGAGCTCGCTCCCCACCATTCGCTGCTCTGCGGCGGCGGCCCGTGCCGCGGCCGGGTTCGTCGACGCATCCAGCGCCTGCGCCGCCGCGATCGGGTCCATCCCATCGACGAGGCTCCGCAGCTGCACACGCAGCAGGCCGAGTCGGGCGGCGGGCTCCAGCACCGCGGCCGAGAACGCGAACAGCCGCCGCGTCGAGGGCCGGAAATACAGGGCCGCGTGCTCGTCGCTCTGGTCGACCAGCACAACCCCATCCATCGGCGCACCCGCCGCCAGGCGACGTGCTGCCAAGCGCCGCACGATGGGCCCACCCCAACTGTGGCCGACGAGCACCAGCCGAGCGGGCTCCTGCGCGTTCACCACCGCGTCGAGGTCATCCGCGAGCCGCTCCAGCGTGCGCGGGGCGGGATCCGGTGTGCTCTCCCCATACCCGGCACGCTCGTAGGCGACGACCCGCACGCGCTCCGCGAGCATCAGGTGCACGAGCCCCCAGTACAGGCCGCTCGCACCGAGGCCCGCCTCGAGCACGACCACCGTGCCTGCATCGAGCGGCCCGCTCGCGAACGTGCGCAGGCGACGACCGTCGGGGGTGGTCAAGAAAGCGGCGGAGTCGATCATCCCGGCATGCTCTCACGCCCCGACAACCACCCGACAGGCGCCAGTGGCAGCCTCCGGTGCGAGGATGGCCCCAATGGATATCGAATTCTCGGCCATCGAGGGCGGCACCGTCGAGCTGCACGACGCCCGACGGAAGCTGCGCAGGCGCGTCGAGCTGGAGCCGTTCGAGATCGGCGTCTACGCCGTCACCCAGTCGCAGCTCGGCGAGCTCCTCGGCGAAGCCACCGACGATGGGACCAGCCACCCCGAACGGCCAGCGACCGACGTCAGCTGGCTGCGCGCCATCCGCTTCTGCAACGCCGCCTCCGAATGGGAAGGGCTCGACCCCGCCTACTCGTACGACGGCGAGCAGGTCACGTGGCACGTCGACTCCGACGGCATCCGCCTCCCCACCGAATCGGAGTGGGAGTTCGCGTGCCGCGCCGGGTCGACCACCGCCCAGTACGGGCCACTCGCCGACGTCGCCTGGACGAGCCTCGACGGTGTCACCAGTCCGCAGCCCGTCGGCGGCAAGCACCCCAACCTCAACGGCCTGTTCGACACCCTCGGCAACACGTGGGAATGGTGCTGGGATCACCTCGACCCGGCCCGCTACGACGACTACCGCGTGTTCAGAGGCGGCGGCTACGCCGACGACACCTGGAGCGTCCGCGCCTCCGTTCGCCGCGGCGGTGCACCCCGCATGCACCACGAGGACGTCGGGTTCCGCGTCGCGCGCGGCGGGTTCGACGCCGTGGATGCGGCCCAGGGCTGGTCAGCGGCAGCCGACCGCGAGCGCGCGACGCTCGAGGGACCCACCCCGTTCGGGTGGACCCCTCAGAGCTGACCCGCGCCAGCCGCCATCCTCAGCCTGACGTGGCGTCGGCTCGAACAGCGAGCCGTCAGACCGCGAACTGGATGACGCCCGTGATGATGAGCGTCAGCAGGGTCGTCCACAGGACGATCGCGGCCGCCTGCCACACCAGCACACGCCCCTTCGCGATGCCGCTTCCCGCGAGCGCGGCGGCCGTGAAGTGCGTCGGGAGCAGGAGTGGGCCGAGGAGGCTTACACCGGCGACCCCGTAGCGGTTGAACGCGCGCTGGAACTTCTCGCGGCTCGCGGTCTTCGGCTTCGCATCCGCCGGTGACTTCGCGAAGCGGGCCCGGATGGCAGCACCCAGGTACACGACCAGCGCTACCGCGATGAAGTTCCCGACGGCGCCCGCCACCGCGGCGATGACCGGGTTGATGCCGCCGATGATGCCGATCGTCGCCGCACCTTCCCCCTCGATGAAGGGAACCGCGCCGGCGAGCGCCACGATGAGCGGCTGAAGCCACTCGGGCAGCTGCGCCATCAGGTTCTGGAAGCCGAGGATGAGCTCTGCGATGGGATTCATGGTGTGGCCTTTCGAAGCTGAGATCTGGGCTGCCGCGTCGGAGTACCGCGGTGATGACTCCATTCCAGTCGGGATGCTCGCGCAGCGGCAGTGTCACCGCGTCACCACTCCTCGTGAGGATGCGCGTGCCGGTTCGTGACATATGTCACGGGTCGGGCACCCGCCGCTGGCCTACCGTGGAGGGATGAGCACTCCACGCATCGGCGAGATCGCGCTGGCCCGCGGCGTGACCGCCACCTGGTGGTACACGGCGGTTGGGGTCGTCTCCTTCGTGGCGTTCACGGGCATGTTCTGGGCCTTATGGGCCTGGGCGTCGCCGGCGCTCGACGCACCCTGGCGGCTCCCCGTCGCGATCGCCGGCGGGGCCGCGTGGATCGCATCCAGCATCTTCCTGCTCCTCGACTACCGACCGAGCGTGCACGCCGCCCGTGACGGCGAACGGCACCCGCGGTCGCCGCTCAACATGACCGGGTTCGCGTTCGCCGCACTGGGCGCGCTGCTGCTCGGAGTCGGCACGTCGTCCGTACTCGCTGCGGTCGGGGTTGTCGGGTTCGTCCTGGCCGTCCGGCCGTGGACCCCCGGCGTGCGGTGGCGTGTCGTCGTCGGGGCGACGGTGCTCGTCACCGCGCTCGTCTTCGTAGAGGCGTCCAGCTTCACGAGGCAGGGCATTCCCTCGAACGCGTTCACGGCACCCGCGTTCTTCATTGTGATGCTCCCCACCATGACCGCCTTCTCCCTCTGGTGGTGGGAGATCGTCCTCGAACTCGACCGGGCCCGCGCCGCCGAGAGCCAGCTCGCCGCGACCCGCGAGCGCCTTCGCCTCGCCAACGACGTCCACGACCTGCAAGGCCACCACCTGCAGGTGATCGCGCTGCAGCTCGAGCTCGCCGAGCGGCTCCTCGCGAAGGACCCGGCGGCGGCTGCAGAGCAGATCCGCGCCGCCCAGGGCGCCGTCGACGAGGCGCGCGCCGGCACCCGAGCGCTCGCGACGAGCTTCCGAGGCGTGCCCCTGCCCGACGAGCTCGAGAACGCGGCCGACCTGCTGCGCGCCGCCGGCCACGACGTGCGGATGCACGTGGGACCGGGCACCGCATCCGCCCCAGCCGCCGTGCTCGGACCGATCGTGCGCGAGAGCGTCACCAACGTGCTCAAGCACGGCGACGGCGCCCGCGCTCGGATCGAGCTCAGCCGTGACGGCGACACGTGGCTCTACCGGATGGTGAACGACGCCGCCGGCGGCAGTGAGAGCAGCGGGGTCGGGGCCGGGGCCGGTACTCATTCCGGGGCTCACGCCGGTGCCGACATCGCCTGGGGCAGCGGCCTCACGGGCATGGGCGAGCGCCTCGAGTCGAGCGGCGGTGAAGTCGAAGCCTGGAACGACGGCACGAGCTTCACGGTGCAGGTGCGACTGCCCATCGCCGCCCAGCAGGCTGCGGCGAGCGCGGAGGGACACGCATGATCCGGGTCCTGCTCGCCGACGACGAGGACATGATCCGCACGGCGCTCGCGTCGCTCCTGCGCCTCGAGGACGACCTCGAGGTGATCGCCGAGTGCAGCACGGGTACGGCCGCCGTCGAGACGGCCCTGCGCCTCAAGCCCGACATCTGCCTGCTCGACCTCGAGATGCCCGGCCTCGACGGTGTCGAAGTCGCCGAGCGCCTGCAGGGGCTGCCCGAGGTTCGGTGCATCGTCGTCACGAGGCACGCGAGGCCCGGGGTCCTGCGTCGGGCGCTCTCCGCCGGGGTGGAGGGGTTCATCCCGAAGTCCCGCCGCGCCGAGGAGGTGGCCGACATCATCCGCCGCGTCGCCGCTGGCCGACGCTACGTCGACCCGGAGATCGCCGCGGATGCGCTCGCCGACGAACGCAGCCCCCTCACCGACCGAGAGCTCGACGTGCTGCGGGCCGGGCAGCGCGGCGAGACGATCGCGGAGATCGCCCGCACCCTGCACCTCTCCCCCGGCACCGTCCGCAACCACGTGTCGTCGGCGCTCGGCAAGCTCGCCGTTTCGACCCGGCAGCAGGCGACCGTCGTGGCCCGCGAGCGCGGCTGGATCTAGCGCGGCGGCTCCAGCGCGGCGGATCGGCCACCCACCACCCCGTTTCGGGATGGGTTCCACGCCTCGGGATGGCTTGCAACCCACCCCGAGGCGTGGAACCCATCGCGAAACAGCAGCCACACCCACGCGCGAGGGAGATTCGCGGAACCGCGTCCGGTCCGCCGCGCCAATCCGGTCGGCCGTCGGCGACCGCGGACTCAGGTCAGGAGGACACCGACGCTTCGGGATGGCTCCAACGCACGCAGATGGCTTGCAACCCATCCCGAAGCGTGGAACCCATCCCGAGAGCCAGGGGGCCAGGGGGCCAGGGGCCAGGGGGCCTGGATGCGGAGCGAACACCGGGCGGACTGCGGACGGAAGGCCACCAGGAGCGGGCGCAACCAGGTCAGCCGGGGGTGAGCCGGTCGAGCACGTGGCGCAGCAGCGGCCACTCCGCGGTGCCGCGGAGGTACGCGGCGGATGCGCGCAGCATGGGCGGGTCCTGCATCCGCACGATCCGCACGTTGTCGCGCTGCTGCCTCGTGAGGGGCAGCATCCCGACCCCGAACTCGGCGGCGATGAGGTCTTCGACGAGGGCCAGGTCGTCGGACTGGTGGGTGACGTTCGGCTCGTAGTCGGCGAGCGATGCGAGCACGCCGATCGCGATCTCATCGGCGTTGTTCCTGGAGTTGCCGATCCACTCCTGGTCGCGCAGCGCGAGCATGAGCTCGCGGTTCGGCAGCGGCACCCGCCCGCGGCCCGGGAGCGCGTCGGCGTGGCGGTCCGCCATGCCGATGCCCCACTCCCCCTGCCAGAGCCGCACGCTCTCGTAGCGGGTGGGGATGCGCAGCGGCGCGAGCGTGTAGTCGTAGACGAGTGCCAGGTCGATTCGGCCAGCATCCACGAGCGCCAGCGCTTCGTCGGGTTCCTGCTCCTCGAGCACGAGGCGCACCCCCGGGTGCGAGGCGGCGAGTTCGCGCATGATCGGGAACAGGGCGCGGGCCGCCGTGGCGAAGCCGGCAACGCGCAGGGTGCCTTGCGGCTCACCCTCGGGGTCGAAGTCGCGCTTCGCATCGTCCAGGCTCGCCAGTATTCCGGATGCGCGCGTCGCGAGCCGAGCACCCGCGGCGGTCAGCCGCACCCCGCGTCCGATTCGCTCGAGCAGTCGCGCACCCAGCTCCTGCTGCAAGAGTGCGAGCTGCTGTGACACGACGGACGTCGTGGTTCGGTGGAGCTCGGCGACCGCGCGCATGGAGCCGAGCCGGTCGAGGTCGACGAGGTACTCGAGGCGTCGTGTCTCCATGGGCCCTCCAGCCGGTGATCCTGGTCGCGGGCGTCACCGTCCACTCCATCATTGTGCGTCTTTCGCGAACGATGTGTTCGCTCATCTCGCGTGGACACGGACACCGCCGAGCGACATCCTGATTCCATGACCACGTCCAAGCTCGCGCCAGCTCCGCGGGGAACTGCGCGTTCCGGCACGCTCATGACCATCTCGGCGATGCTCTTCGTGCAGCTCGGGCTCGCGCTCAGCACGGGCCTGTTCGAGCAGCTCGGCCCGCTCGGCACCGGCTGGATCCGCCTCGTGTTCGCGGCAGCGCTCGTACTGGTCATCGTGCGCCCACGCCGTTCGTGGTTCACGCGCAGCAGCTTCCTGGCATGCGTTGTGCTCGGCGCGGCGACCTCGGGAATGACGCTGCTCTTCACGCTCGCGATCGACCGCATCCCCCTCGGCACTGCCGCGGCCCTCGAGTTCCTCGGCCCGCTTGCCGTCGCCGTGCTGCGCAGCCGCGGCCGAGCGCTGCTCTGGCCGCTGATCGCGGCCGTCGGGGTCGTGCTGCTCACTGAGCCGTGGACGGGGAACATCGACCCGCTCGGCGTCCTGTATGCGCTCGCCGCCGCCGCCTGCTGGGCCGTCTACATCCTCTGCACGCAGCGGGTGGGTGACGAGCTGAGCGGGGTGCGCGGCCTGGCCGTGTCGATTCCGGTCGCCGCCGTCATCGCGAGCCTCATCGCGGCGCCGAGCACGATCCCGCTGCTCACCTGGGAGGCCGCCCTCGCGGGCCTGGGCCTGGCCGTGCTCCTGCCGACCGTGCCGTTCATGCTCGAGATCCAGGCGCTGCGCCGCATCACCGCGGCCGCGTACGGAACCCTCACGAGCCTTGAGCCCGCCGTCGCACTGGTCATCGGGCTGCTGCTCCTGCACCAGGTGCCGGGCATCCTGCCGGTTGTGGGTCTCGCGCTGGTCATCGTGGCGGGGATCGGCGTCGAGCGCTCGGCGGGACGCGCCGCGCCACCGAGCGCCCCGACGCCCGAGGATCCCGGTTCAGGCGCCGGTGAGGCGGCCCTTGAGCGCGGCGAGCTCCGCACCGGTGAGCCCGCCTGACTGCAAGTAGGCTGCCGAGCCGCCGTGGGCATCCACCCATTCGAGGGCACGCTCGATGGCCGAGGCCGGGGTCGCGGCGACGAGGTCCTTGATCTCGTCGGTGAGCGGCAGGCCGTACTGCGCGACCATGCCGTACATGCGCTCAGCCCACTCGCCCGCGAGGCGCTCACCGGACGACGTGTAGTCGGCGACGATCGCCGATCGCTCGACGCCGACCGCGTCGAGCAGCAGCGCCGAGCCCACTCCGGTGCGGTCCTTGCCTGCGGTGCAATGCACGAGCACCGCTGTCGGCGGGGCGGTCGTCGCGTTGGCGACCAGGCGTGCGAGCTCAGCGAACGACGTGGCCCCGTGCTCGAGCATGCCGACGTAGAGCTCGCCGAGCGAGGGGATCTGCGCGAGCACCACCTCGAGAGCCTTCGCCTGCTCGGCCGGGTCTCTTCCGCCCGCCGCCGACTGCAGACCCTGCTGGACGAGACCGGACACGGCCCCTTCGAGCAGGGGCAGTTCGGCGACGCGGAACGGGCGACTCACGGGGAGGCGGTCGGGTGCCATCTGCCGCTCGGAGGGCGTGCGGAAGTCGACGATGACCCCGATATCGCTCGCGGCGAGCTCCTCGAGGCCGGTCTGGGTGAGGGAGCTCAGCGCATCTGACCTGTAGAAGACGCCGGGCGTCGTGGTACCACCGGCCGCCAGCGGCATGCCACCGGTGTCTCGGAAGTTGAAGGTGCCCTGGAGTGAAGTCGCCGTCGTCATGCGACCAGCCTAGGACGGGGCTCCGACATTCCCTCGGTCGCGTGTGAGGCCCGCCGCACGGAAGAGGCGAGCACCCAGGCGACGAGGCCGGCGGCCGCGAACGCGGCTCCGAGCATCGTGGACCCGTGCCAACCCGCCCAGGCGTAGACGGCGGTGGTGGACGCCGCACCGGCGGCCGAGCCAAGGGAGTAGAAGACCATATATGCGCCGATGGTGGTGCTGACCCGGCCCGGGTCGGCGCTGGTGAGGATGTGCTGGTTGCTGACGTGCACGGCCTGAACGGCGAAGTCCAGGACGACGACTCCCAGCAGCAGGAGGATGAGCGACCAGGTGAGCTGAGCGATGAGGAGCCAGGACGCGAGGAGCACGACGAGCGCGATTCCCGCCACGCGATTCGCGTGTCCCGCGTCTGCCCACCGTCCGGCTCGTGCTGCGCCGAGGGCACCTGTGAGTCCCGCGATGCCCACGACACCGATGAGCGTCTCGCTGAGGTGCCAGGGAGCACCCGCCAGAGGCACGGTCATCCCGCTCCACAGTGCGCCGAATGAGGCGAAGAGGAAGAAGGCGATCGCACCGCGTCCGAGTAGGGACGGCTGCGCGAGCAGGTGGAAGAACGAGCGCAGCACCCCCAGGTACGACGGCACCAGTGCGGTGCGGGAGTCCGCCCGGAGCCTGAACAGGGCGACCGCCGCGAGGCCTACGGCGAGCACCGCTAGGGCGACGAACATGCTGCGCCAGCCCCAGAGGTCGGCGAGGGCGCCAGACAGGATGCGGGAACCGAGGATCCCGATGACCACGCCGGAGGTGACGACACCCAGGGTGCGGCCGCGCTCCGCAGGGTCCGAGAGCGCGGCGGCGTAGGCGACGACCGTCTGCACGACGACGGCGAGCATCCCGGTGCTCGCGAGGCCCGCGAAGGCGACCCAGGCGACGGGCGCAGCCGCGACGAGGGCAAGTGCACCGGCCAGCAGGGCGAGGTGCACCACGATGAGCCGTCTGCGGTTGAGCAGGTCCCCCAATGGCACGAGCAGGATCAGGCCGACGAGGTAGCCGAGCTGGGCGGCGGCGACAAGCCACCCGACGGCCTCGACGGGCACCGACAACTCGCGACCCATCTGTCCGAGCACTGGCTGGCTCGCGTAGATGCTCGCCACGGCGACTCCGCAGATGACCGCGAGCACCGCTCTCGTACCTCGATTCACAGACCCCTCGCAATCAGTTGCACATTGCAACTGTTTGAACGTAGGGCAAAATGGTTGCAGTACGCAACTCAAGGGAGATCACATGTCGAGCCCCACGGCGAGCCAAGACTGGACAGACCCGAGCTGTCCAGTTGCCCGCACCGTTGACCTAGTCGGCGACCGCTGGAGCCTGCTTGTCGTCCGCGACGCCATGGACGGCGCCCGTTCCTTCACCGACTTCCAGCAGCGGACCGGCATCGCGCGCAACATTCTCACCGATCGACTCCGGAAACTCACCTCGGCCGGGCTCCTGGCCCGGGTGGATGCGCCGACCGGGAAACGCAGAGTGTACGAGCTCACTGAAGCGGGTCGTGACCTCTTTCCCGTCATCGTCGCGCTGCGGCAGTGGGGCGAACACCACGCCTTCCCCAGCGGGGAGGCGCACTCGTCACTGGTCGGCGAGGACGGCATCCGGGTGCCGGAGCTCACCCCGAAGGCCGCCGATGGGAGCTTGCTGACGAGCGAGAACACGCGCGTCGAGCACGTGGCTGCGCAGGACTCGCACCCCTGAACCCCGATCTACCCCTGAGGCAGACTGCCGAGCGGAGGGCTCGACGGAAAGACGAGACTCCGTGCGGGCGAGACGAGCAAGCGAGCGTCAGCTCACTCCGCCGCTGGAAGGATCGCCTTCTGCGGCGTCACCGCGGCGTCCGGGGCCGCGGCCAGGGCGCTGCGCATGCGCCGTGCCGTGCCGAACCCTGCGCCCCTGGCGGCCGCATCCTGATTCGCACCCTCGAGCAGCAGGCGCTGTGCGAGGCGCACGCGCGCCCTCCTGAGGTACGCCGACGCGGTGTCACCCGTCGCGGCGAACGCCCGATACAGGTGCGCCCGGGATGCGCCGAGGGCGGCGGCCATCGAGTTCACCGTGGTTGCCTCGTCTGACGCGAACCGGGAGACGTACTTGACGGCCTCGCTGTAGACGTGGGCGAGGTCGGTGCTCGCCGTGCTGAGCGTGCGGAGCTCGGTCTGAGTCGCCAGCGCCCAGACCAGCGCCTCGACGCCCAGCCCGACGCGGGTGAAGGCGGGGTCCTCAGCACGGAGTCCGCCGCTGAGGATGGATGCGGAGGCGTCGACGAGCACCTGCAGGTAGGCATCCGACGCCGAGGTCGTTCCGACGTAGTTCTCCGTGAAGGACTGGGGACGGGGGAAGATGACCAGGAGGCTGCTGACCGGGCCATTCGACGTCTTGCTGACGAGATCCTCCGGGTTGGCGAACAGCACGCTGCCGGGGGTGAGCGTCTCCAGCGTTCCGGCGATGTCGACCACGACCTCGCCTTCCAGGCAGGCGAGGAGCAGCCTGGCGGCGCCCCCGGCGAAGGCGCTCGGGACTTCGTATCGGAAGGTCGCTGCCGTGTGGCGGTAGCGGCTGAGGGCGAAGGTGTCGTTCTTGAGCACATCGCCGACGACCCTGAAGTCCTGACCGTCCGACTGGAGATGCCATCCCCAGCCCCGCACGGTCTCGACGGCCTCCGGCCCCACCTCGTCGACAGTGAGCGAGACCACCCGAGGGAGTTCCGTCCGCGTCGGCCACTGGCCGTCGCTCGACTCCCTCACGGCAACCTCGGTGTCTGCCTGACTCGTGTGCTCCTGCACCTCACCCACTCCAATCGCTCGATGTCATTCGGAGAACGCGCAGACCGCACGTTCCCTGGTGAGACGACACGAGCGCGGTGTTCGTCACACATTCCATTCTGTCGGATGGGTTGGAGAACCGGGTCGGGCATCTCACCGGATGAAAACACCCGGGGAAGTGAGCTGGAACGCAGCAAACTGCGAGTCACTCGGCGACTTCTTCCCCGCCAGAATCATTTCCGTCGGCGAGCTGAATCAAAGTCGTCCGCGAGCCGATCCAGTATTCGCATTCACAGGAAAACCCAGATCAGGAGACGCATCAGACCCGAATTGGGCCACAAAGCGGGGAGGAACTCTCGGCTACCGCCGCGTACGCCGTGCATATGCTCACCGGGCAGATACGAGTTCACTTCGCTAGGTGCACGCAATGTGAAATACCACTCGCGCATTACAGCGGACCGCAGCTGCGACCTCCACCCCCAACCAAGACCTCTTCTCACCCCTTCGCCCGCACCATCACGACGCGCGATCGGGCTCCAGATTTTTTTCCTCGAGTATTTCGTGACAAATCATGAATCGCACACGTCTCACCAGCACGACCCCGCAGCAGGTGCACCCGCACCGCCGGGCAACCACAAGGAGAGCATCATGTCGAACACCACCCCGAACGTCAGCACCTCGTCCAGCGACCGCAAGGATCTGCGCCCCGCTCACGCCGCCAACGGCAAGACCACGATCGATGACGGCGTCGTCGCGAAGGTCGCCGGCATCGCCGCCCGCGACGCCCGTGGCGTCTACGACCTCGGTGGCGGCGCGGCCCGCGCGATCGGTGCCATCCGCAACGCCATCAACGCCACCGACCAGAGCCAGGGCATCAGCGTCGAGGTCGGCGAGAAGCAGGTCGCCGTCGACGTGACCATCGTCGCCGAGTACCCCGTCTCCCTCCAGGACGTCGCCGACGGCGTCCGCGCCGACGTGATCCGCGCCGTCGAGACGATCGTCGGCCTCGAGGTCACCGAAGTCAACGTCACCGTCAACGACGTGCACCTCCCCTCCGAAGACAACGACACCAACACGACGGAAGAAGCGCGAGTCCAGTGAACACCGCATCCCTCACCCGAACCGGCATCCTCATCGGCGCAGTCCTCGCGCTCACCTGGATCATCCTCGGCTTCTGGGCGTTCTTCTTCGTCGCGATCGCGATGATCATCGGCGGCGTCATCGGACGCATCCTCGAAGGAAAGCTCGACGCCAGCGCTCTCGTCGACGTCATCCGAGGACGGAACACCTCCTCATGAGCATCGCCGCGACGACACATCACGGCGCGGCGCAGCGAGGCACAACACGACTCACCGCGAAGGCCCTGACTCGTGTCGCGTCAGCTGTCGCCGGTGACGCCCTCGGGGTCGACGCCGGCAGCGTCAACGTCGACCTCGACGACCACAACGGCAACCTCGCGCTGCGGATCAGCACACCGATTCGTGTGCCCTCCCTCTCCCGCATCCGCTCGCAGGACGCCGCCATCGAACGCAGCGGCGGGGCGATCCTCGATCGAGTCGAAGCCGCGAAGGTCGCGATCCGGGACCGCTTCCAGACGTTGACCGACTCGCGCGTCGACCGCGTCATGCTGCGGATCACCGGGCTCGACATCCGACCCGAGGAACGAGTCACATGAGCAACCACGATTCCCTCTACAAACGGGTCGCTCGGCGCGAGTCGCATTCGCCACGGTCGGCGCTCGCGATCGTCCTGGCCGTGCTGCTGATCATCGTGGCGGCCTGGGTCGGCACGGAGATCGTCCTGGCGCTCCTGGCGCTCCCCGCGCTGCTCGTCGCGCCGGTCGACATGTTCACGTCGACCCTCGGCGTCCTCGAGCAGCCCGCCCAGTACGTCGGCCCCGCCGGCGCTGTCGTGGCCATCATCGGGCTGATCCTGCTCATCGCAGGCCTCGCCCCCGGTCGCCGTTCCCGCCACGCGTTGCGCTCGTCGCGGACCGCGACCGTCGCGGACAACGCGGTCATCGCCTCGGCGCTGGCCCGCCACGCGGCTCGAGCTGGCCACGTCAGCCCGGACAACGTCACCGTCTCGGTCTCGCACCGCCGCGCCGACGTCCACCTCGTGCCCGCCTCCGGTGTGCCCGTCGACGCCGCCTCCATCGAAGCCGCCGTCACCCGGCAGCTCGAGCAGTACGAACTCACCCCACGCGTCACCGCCAAGGTCCGCGTCGCAGAGAACGGAAAGGTCGGCGCATGAACAGCACGAACCGAGGCCTGAACCGCCTCCTCATCGTCGCCACAGGGCTCCTTCTGCTCATTGTGGGCGCAGCCGCCGCCATCGGCGCCTGGCTGCCCGGAGCCAAGGACACCTGGACCCCCATCTCTGAAACGGTCACCACGCAGGTCGGCAGCTGGCTCCAGCAGACCCCCTTCCCCGGCACGGACTTCAGCTGGCTGATGATCGCCGTCGTCGCCGTCCTCGTGGTGGGCATCATCCTGCTCCTCGCCTTCAGCCTCCGACAGGGGCAGGGTCGGACGGGAACCCTCATCCACGACCGCGCGTCGAAGGCGGGACCGACTGTCGTGGACGTCAGTGTCGCCAGAGACGCGCTCTCGGACTCGCTCGGCGAACGCGATGAGTTCCTCTCGACCAGCGTCTCCGCCTACGAGGTGCGCGGAACCCCGGCGCTGAAAGTCTCGGCGAGCTGTCGGCGAGGGGTCTCCCCGAGGGACGCCGCAGACCTCGTCGAACGTGACCTCCACACCCTCGACGCTCTGCTCGGCAGGGAACTGCCGGTGCTCCTCCAGCTGACCGGCGGGTTCAGAGCACAGACCCAGAAGCCGACTCGCCTGCAGTAGCCAGACCCCCACCCAACAAGCACGCCCCAGCTCCAACCCGAAAGCTCCACCACCATGTTCCTTCGCATCATCACCTTTGCCCTCGGCATCATCACCAAACGACGCAGCGCGAAAAAGCGACAGCAGAAGCGCGACGGGAACCGACACTGACCGCCACCCTGCAGATGACCGCGCGACGGATTCTGAGGGGCCCGGCCTGGAGCGCACCTGTCGTTGCGGCCGCGGTCGCCCCGACTGCTCCCCCCGAGTACCCCTGCCTCGGAAACTCCACCTCACGCTCGGCGTGGAAGATCGACGCCGGCCCGCTCACGGGTGCGTTCGTCGAGGGCTCGGGCACAAACGGCTTCGAGAGCCCGACGGGCATCACCCTGGTCTCCGGGATGGACGCCGCTGGCACGGCTGCTCCCGCCACCTGGAGTGCGAGCTACGCCTTCCCGGTGACCCCTGGCCGCACGTACACCTTCACCACCCGGGCGTGCGCGACCCGCCGCTCGTCTGCAGCGGGGTCGAGCCGCCCCGCGGCGGTCGCCGTGGAGGTCGTCGACGGGAGGGGGACGATGATCGAATCCCTCGCAGTGCTCTCCACGGCATCCGCCGATCCGGCGCCGACACAGACGCTTCCGGTCACGCAGAGCGCAGACCCGAAGATGACCCCGATCACGTTCGCCCACCACTCCGGAGGCGCGGCTGGAATGGTCACGCTGCGACTGCTCTTCTCGAAGGCGATCGCTCCAAGCGACCTGATGGCGAACGACGACCTCAGAATCGAGCTCCCCACCGTCACCTGCACGTTCCCGCCCGCCTGAGACCGTCGGTGGGGGGGCTGACTACTGCCCTCGCTCCGCTTCTTCGACGGCCGTGACCAGGCGTGCGCGCTCCTTGTCGATCCACTGCTTCCCTGAGTACGACTGCCCGAACGTCTCGGCGAAGTCGACCGGGTCGCTGCCCACGATGTCGCGGACAGGCGCGTCATCGGCCACGGCCCGCTCCCAGAGGTCGGCGAGATCAGCGTTCATGCGCACCATCGACTCGCCATCGACGACGCCACTGGAGTACATGAGGTAGCGCTGGACGGCCTTCGCGACCCTGCTGTAGGGCTCCGGCAGCGCATCCAGCCGGGCCTGTGCCTCCTTGTACTGCTTCTTCTCCTCGAATGAGCCCGTGAGCGATTCGATCCACTTGGCGGCCATGTCAGTTGCCTCTCTCGATGTCTGTGCTGGTTGCAGCGGATGGTGCGGTGATGGTGCCTCGGAGCTGCTCGAGGCGTTCGACGAGGAAGCCCCACGTGCGCCAGAACTCCGCGAGGTACTCGGTGCCCGCAGCGTTGATCGTGTAGACCTTCCGCGGCGGGCCCTTCTCGGACGGGACTTTCTCGACGTCGACGAGGCCTTTCTGCTCGATGCGCACGAGGAGCGCGTAGACCGTTCCCTCGGCGATGTCGACGAAGCCCTGCTCGCGGAGCCAGCTCGTGATCTCGTACCCATAGGCGGAGCGCTTCGCGAGGATCGCGAGCACGATGCCTTCGAGCGTGCCCTTGAGCATCTCGGATGCCTGCCTGCCCATCGGCCACCTTCTCTACTCAGTATCAATGAATACCGGTACAAAGTAACACCGAGTACTGGTACTTAGCAACAAAGACAAGTGATTGTCTGTCAACACTCAGAGCCACCCGGAATGCACAGCTTCGCCGACATTCACCGATGTATCGTCGGGTGTCGTCAGGTATCGCCAATCCGCGCATCCACCCGGTCGACACGATCGCCACCGGATGCTCGGCACTCGAAAGGAATGCACATGGTCGCTCAGCACACCCCAGGCGGACTCGGCTTCGGCCTCCGCGAAGCCGTCGATGAGATCCGCGAGACCTTCGCCTCGCGACCGACCACTGCTCGAGCCGGCCGCGGAGACGTCAGGACCGCCCTCCTCGTCGCGCTCCTCGAGGGCCCACAGCACGGCTACCAGCTGATCCAGGCCATCGAAGCCCGCACGAGTGGCGCTTGGAAGCCCAGCCCCGGCTCGGTCTACCCCACACTCCAGCTGCTCTCCGACGAGGGCCTCGTCGTGCCCGAGGTCACCGGCGAGCGCAAGGTCTACGCGCTCACCGAAGAAGGCCGCGCCGTCGCGGTGGATGCCTCAGCCGGAGAGCTCCCCTGGGAGTCGCCTGCCGCCCGCCGCGCCGAGCGCGCAGCGACCCTCCCGAAGGCCGGCGCTCGCCTCGCCCAGGCCGTCGTCCAGGTGCAGAGCAGCGCCACCCCCGACCAGGCCGAACGGGCCGCAGCACTGCTCGACGAGACACGGCGCAAGCTGTACTCGATCCTCGCCGAGGACTGAACGTGACCGATGGCCCCGGCCTCACGGAGGAGCTGGCCGCCGAGAGCAGACTGACCGCAGCCGCGGCGCAGGCGCGAGCCGTCACCCGGCCCGGTGCCGTCCGCAGCAGCGATACGAAGCTCTCGGCGGAAGGCCGTGCCAGGTACCGCAGGATCGTGCGGTTCGCGCAGCGTGCGATGGTGCAGATCTGGTGGTTCGAGATCTTCCTGCCCCGCATCCGTCTCGGGAAGCTCGCGGAACGCGGACGCACGGCGCGCATGCAGCGCCTCGCCCGCCGCTTCCACGCCCTCGCGGTCGAGCTCGGCGGGCTCATGATCAAGGTGGGCCAGTTCCTGTCGTCGCGCCTCGACGTGCTGCCACCGGAGATCACCGCGGAGCTCGAGGGGCTGCAGGATGAGGTGCCCGCGGTCGCGTTCCCGGCCATCCGCGCACAGGCCGAGGCTGAGCTCGGCATGCCGCTCGGACAGGCCTACGCGAGCTTCGACGAGACTCCGATCGCCGCCGCCTCCTTCGGGCAGGCGCACCGCGCTGTGCTCACCCCCGCGCTCGCCGAGGAGACCGGCTACTCCAACGTCGTCGTGAAGGTGCAGCGGCCCGGCATCGAGGACCTCGTGGAGACCGACCTCCGCGCACTGCGCCGCGTCGGCCAGCTCCTCAAGCGAGTCGAGCTCGTCTCGAAGCGTGCTGACGCCCCCGCCCTCGTCGAGGAGTTCGCCGCGACGAGCCTCGAAGAGATCGACTACATCCACGAGGGCACGAGCGCCGAGCGATTCGCCGCCGACTTCGAGACCGACCCGCGCGTGGGGGCCGCCCAGGTCGTGTGGGAGCGCACCGCGTCGCGCATCCTCACCCTCTCCGACGTCACCGCGATCAAGATCACCGACGTGGATGCCCTGCGCGCGGCGGGCATCGACCCCGTCGAGGTCGCAAACGAACTGGCGAGGGCCACGTTCCAGCAGCTGTTCGTCGCCGGGTTCTTCCACGCCGACCCGCACCCCGGCAACATCTTCGTCACGCCCTTGGCCACACCGAGACAGCCCGCCCCGACGGACGCCGATGCCGAGGGCGGCCCCGAGACGCTCGCGCCCGTCACGTGGGAGCTGACCTACATCGACTTCGGCATGATGGGCGTCATCTCCGACACCCTCCGCGCGAGCCTCCGCCAGCTGATCTTCGCGATCGTCTCTCGCGACGGGCCAGGGCTCGTGCGGTCGATGCGCAGCGTCGGCGTGCTCCTCCCTGCCGGTGACACCATCGAGCTCGAGCAGGCGATGACCGAGCTCTTCGGCCGCTTCGGAGGGATGGGCGTCGCCGAGCTGCAACGCGTCGACCCTGCCGAGCTCGGCGACTTCGCCGACCGCTTCCGCGACACCATCCGCGAGATGCCGTTCCAGCTGCCCGAGAACTTCCTGCTCATCATCCGAGCGATCTCGCTCGTCTCCGGCGTGACCTCGGCGCTCGACAAGGACTTCAACATGTGGGAGGCGGTCGACCCGTTCGCCCGCACCCTCACCCGCGACGAGGGCGGCAACACGGTGCAGGCCGTCGCCAAGCAGGCGATCTCCGCGCTGGCGACCGCAGTCACCCTCCCCGGTCGACTCGATGCGCTCACCACTCGCCTCGAGGCCGGCCAGCTCAAGGTGCAGACGCCCAGCGTCGACCGGCATATGCGCTCACTCGAGCGGATGCTGCGCGGGGTCGTCTCGGCGATCGTGTTCGCCGCCCTGCTCATCGCCGGTGTGCTCCTGCTGCCGCAGCTCGCCCCGCTCGGGATCGTGCTCATGAGCGTCTCGGTCGTGCCGCTGCTGCTCGCCGCAGGAGCGGTCTTCGGTCGGCGTCGGGGCTAGACCGCGAGCTTGCCGCTCTTCGACAGCTCAGGGTCGGTGCACGAGGAGAGGTCGAAGCAGCACGGGCGGCGCTTGCCCGCCTCGAGCTTCGAGAGGCCGACCTCGACGCGACGCAGACGCGTCTGCGGGTTGCGGGTCGCGTTGATCCATCGCACCCACTCCCACCTCGCCATCGGCGTGATGTCGTTCCAGGTGGCGGCGGATTCGGGTGCCTCCGCGAGCGCGGCGGCGAAGTCCTCGGGAACGACCGGCTCTGGCCAGTCGCCTCGAGGTCGCAGCTCGACCGCCACGGCATCGCCGGCCCCGATACCCGCACCGAGCGCGGCCGCGACGTCCAGCCAGTGACCCCGGAACCCGTCGGGTTCGATGACGGAGTCGAAGGGGCTAGCCGTCTCCGCGCCATCCGGCCGGATCGAACCGGTCACGGCAACCTGGCCGCGGGACGGCAGCATCCTGCTCGCGTCGTCCGGGAACCGGACGATGAACCGCTCGCCCGAATCGCCGACGACCGGGGCGGCGATGACGCGTGCCTCGAATCGCACAGCGTCGGTGTCCGGTGCCGCACTCTCCTCGACGAGAGCACTCTTCGTGTCAGCCATGAGGAGATCGTACGGCCCGTCGCCTCGTGCCGGGGATGCCAATGCCCATCTGCCTCGAGCATCTCGGGCATGGCGCTACGAACGGCGGCGGATGGCAGCTTCCTTGCGCTGCGCCTCGATCGTCGCGATGAGCGTGCGCGCGTCATGTGCACCGCTGTGGCGCGTCTCGCCGAGGAAGAACGTGGGAGTGCCGCGCGCACCGCTATCGATGGCGCTCTGCATGTCGTCGCGGATGCGCCTCGGCAGCTCGTCGTCGAGCATGTCGAGGTCGAACCGGTCGAGGTCGAGCCCGATCTCCTCCGCGTAGCCGCGCAAGAACTGCACGTCGAGACGCTCCTGGTTCGCGAAGAGCAGGTTGTGCATCTCCCAGAACTTCCCCTGGTTCGCGGCGGCCTCGGCGGCGATCGCGGCCTGGAAGGCGTGCGGGTGGTAGTCCTCGAGCGGCAGGTGGCGCACCACGTAGCGCGCCCCTCCGTCGGTGAAGTACTCGCCGAGGTCCTGCCACATGCCGGTCGCTCGCGCGCAGAACGGGCATTCGAAGTCGAGGTACTCGACGATCGTGACCGGCGCGTCCGGGTCGCCGAGGAGGTGGTCGCGCTCGGGGTCGACGGGGCGCGACAGCTTCGTCGGCAGGTCGGCCGTCGTCTCGTTCATCTTGACGCGCGCGAACGTGAAGGTGAGCCAGCCGAGCACCCAGGAGAGCACCATGGCGATGAACACGCCCACGATGGCCTGCCCGGCGACTTCGCCCTCGAGCGCCAGCGAGATGATGAGCAGCGACATCGTGAAGCCGATGCCGCTGAGCGCGGCGCCGCCGAAGACGCTGCCCATGCCGACGCCCTGCGGGAGTGTGCCGAGGCCAGCACGCACGGCGATCCAGCTGCCGAGGGCGATGCCGCCGAACTTGCCGAGGACAAGACCTGCGACGACACCCCACGTGACCGGGGAGGTGAGCGCATCGCCGAGCATCCCGCCCCGCAGGTCGACCCCCGCGTTCGCGAGCGCGAAGACCGGCACGATGAAGAGCGCGACGGGGCTGAGCAGCACCTCGTGGAGCCGTTCGTTGACGGAGATCGACTTGGCGAGGCCGAGCCGCACGTTGCGGGCAGCATCGGCGCGAGGTGACTGCCAGAAGTCGCGGAAGAGCCGCTTCGCCCGCACCACGTCCTCCCGGTCTGGGTCAGAGGCCGGGATGAGCAGCCCAGCGGCCATTCCGGCGAGTGACGGATGCACACCGGAGAGCAGCGTCGCGGCCCACAGCACGACGATGACGACGATGTACGGACTGCTACGCCACTCGTTCGCGCGGGCCAGGAGGAACAGGAAGACGAGGCAGACGACGGCGATGCCGAGGGGCATCCACTGCACGGACTCCGTGTAGACGATGCCGATGATGGCGACGGCGAGGAAGTCGTCGACGACGGTGAGGGTCAGCAGGAAGACGCGCAGCTGACTCGACATCTTCGGACCGACCAGCGCAAGCGCGCCCAGGAGGAACGCCGTGTCCGTGCCGATGACGGCTCCCCACGCTTCCGGGGCGTCCCGCCCGGCGATGGCGAGGTAGATGAGCGCTGGGAGAGCGACTCCGGCGAGGCCCGCGACGATAATAGGCACAAGAGCCTGGCGCCGGTCACGCAGCGAGCCGACCGCGAGCTCTTGTCGCACCTCCAGACCGATGAGGAAGAAGAAGATGACCATGAAGCCGTCGTTCACCCAGTGGTGCAGGCTCATGTCGATGCGGAAATCGCCGATGCCGATGGCGGCGTGGGTCTCCCACAGCTGCACGTACGACTCAGACCAGGGCGAGTTCGCCCAGAGCAGCGCGAACACCGCGACGCCGACGAGCAGGAGGGCGCTTCCCGACTCGGTGCGCAGACGGTCCGCGACGAGACGGACCCAATCCTGTTTCTGCTGGCCCAATGGCTTCCCCTCCACGACGGCGGGGTCTGTGCTCAGACTTCTCGCCGGATGGAAGCATACGTCCCAGCGGAGACGCGCGGGGTCGTCAGGCAGGTCCTGTCAATCCCTCCTTGGCGTCAAGGTCGACTGCCTCAGGTGTGGCGCGCGAATGCGAACGCGTCGAGCCAGGCATGCACGTCTGGCCAGTGCGGCGCATCCGGCGCGATCGCGACGCGATGCTCAAGGGTCGCGGGCTCGATGAGCTCGACGTCGGCGCCAGCCTGCCTGGCGGCGGCAACGTAGGCGCGGGTGTGCTCGACCGGCACACGCTCGTCATCGACTCCGTGCACAAGCAGCGCCCGTGCCTGCAGAGGCAAATGCTCGATCGGTGACGCCGACGCGTAGACCTCCGGGGCTTGGGAGGGCGCCACGCGGAAGAACTCCGAGACGGCTCCGTCGCCGTTGCCCTCTTCGTAGCCGCGCGCGAGGTCAGTGACGGGCGCGAGCGCCACGACCGCGTCGCCTGGTTCTCCGCCGAGCAGTGCGAGCTGACCGCCAACCGAGTGCCCGACGATCACGAGCCGCGCATCCGGCGTCAACCGGGACGCCTCGCTGCGCGCCGCCGAGAGGCCACGCGAGAGGTCCCCGCGCGTCGCCGACCATCCATCGTCGCCCCGCCGGTACTCGAGATTCGCCACGGACCAGCCGCGTCGGGTGAATTCCGGCACCAGCGGGAGCATGAGCTCGTCGGTGAACTGCGATCGCCAATACCCACCGTGGATGAGCACGGCGAGCCCGCGCACGGAGCCGGAAGCCGCCCAGAACGTCAGATGCTGATCTGCGTCCGACCCGTATGTCTCGCGCCTCGCCTCAGGGTCGCCCGGCATGCCCCGGACGCTCGCATCCGTCACGTGCGCCGCCTCACGCGCCTTCCACGGCACCCTCTGGCAGGAAGTCGACGCCGTTCAGGGCTGAGAGACGCACGACCTCGGCCGGGTCGGTCACGTTGTGCAGCAGACTGAAGAGGTTCGCCAGCTGGCCGCCTGGGCTCACCCAGAAGAGCGACTTCGCTGCCTCGTCCTGCTTGTTGTAGTAAGCGTGCGGGATACCCTTCGGCATCTGCACGAGGTCGCCCGGGCCGGCCGAGGTCCACTGGCCGTCGAGGTAGAGGGTGTAGATCCCCTCGAACACGTAGATGAACTCGTCCTGGGTGGGGTGCACGTGCGGCGGCACCCCGGTTCCCGCCGGGTCGAGCGAGAGCCATGAGTAGGTCGAGGCGCTCTCTGCCTTCGTGATGTAGGTGTGGCCGAGCACATTCCAGACACGGCCGGCCACGGCCTCGTCGGCTCGGACGATACCTGCGGGCAGGTCGCCCAGAACGATCTCTTCAGAACTCACCATTGGGTTCCTCCAGTTGGGGTCGGTGCGCTCAGTCTGGCAGATGCCTCGCCGCCTCGGCGATCGCGTTCGGGCTACTTTCTGGCCTGCTGGCGGATCGCGAGGACGCCGGTCGTCCAGGCCGTGGCGATCGCGGCGCATCCGCTGCTGCCGGCGATGATCATGGGCGCAGAGCTGGCCATGACCCCTGCAACCAGCATGACGAGCACTGCGAGCAGCAGAACGCTCATCGCGATCGTGAGGATGCGTATCGATCGGCGCTGCTTCATGCTGGCCGGCTGCGTCGCGTCAGCGTTCATGATCTCTCCCTTGTCCTTGTCACCGCGAGTGGGTGCTGCATTCAAGGTACGAAGCACAGGAGCCTCGGCGCTTCGGCCGCGGGGCTGAACTCGATAGCCGGAGGGATGAGACCGACGAGCTCGTGGTGCGGATACGAGCTTCGCGCTCCATCCGCTTCTCGTGCCGCTCGCGTCCCTTGACCGCCTCCGTCTCGCGATTCTCCGGCGGCGCGTTGGTGACGACGTCGTCGAGGAGGCGCGGCCGGATTCGCCTACTGCCCCGTCGCGTAGCCGGGTGCCATGTCCATAAAGCGAGAGAAGTGCCCCTGGAAGGTGACGGTGATCGTGTCGGTCGGGCCGTTGCGGTGCTTGGCGAGGATGAAGTCGGCCTCACCGCCGCGTGGGCTCTCCCGGTCGTACGCACCTTCGCGGTGGAGCAGGATGATCATGTCGGCGTCCTGCTCGAGCGATCCGGACTCACGGAGGTCGCTCGCCGCCGGACGCTTGTCTGCACGCTGCTCGGGACCACGGTTCAGCTGCGACAGCGCGATGACGGGAACGTCGAGCTCCTTCGCGAGCAGCTTCAGCGCACGCGAGAACTCCGACACTTCCTGCTGGCGGCTCTCGACGCGCTTGCCGCTTGTCATGAGCTGCAGGTAGTCGATGACGACGAGCGACAGCCCGACCTTCTGCTTGAGCCTGCGGCACTTCGCGCGGATCTCGACGAGCGTCATGTTCGGGCTGTCGTCGATGTAGAGCGGGGCGTCGGAGATGTCCCCCTGCGTGCGGGCGATCTGCGTCAGATCTTCCTGCGTGAGGCCGCCAGCACGCATGTGCTGCAGTCGCACGCTCGCCTCTGCCGAGATCAGGCGCATGGCGATCTCGCTCTTGCCCATCTCGAGGCTGAAGAAGATCGAGGCCTTGCCGTGCGTGATGGAAGCGGAGCGTGCGAAGTCGAGCGCCACCGTCGACTTTCCGAGACCAGGGCGGGCTGCGACGATGATGAGCTGGCCACCGTGGAAGCCGTTCGTGATGCGGTCGAGGTCGCTGAACCCGGTCGGCACTCCGGTCATGCCGCCGGATTTGTTCTGCGCGGCGTCGATGTCGTTCTGGGCCTCGAGGATTGCCTCCGCGAGGACGACGTAGTCCTCCTTCTCGACAGCCCCGGTGACGCCGTAGATCTCTGCCTGGGCCTGGTTGACGAGGTCGACGACCTCACCTTCCGCGAGGTAGCCCATCTGCACGATGCGGGTGCCGGCCTCGACCAGGCGCCGCAGGACGGCGCGCTCCGAGACGATCGCCGCGTAGTAGCCGGCGTTCGCTGCTGTCGGCACGATGCCGGCCAGCGTGTGCAGGTACTCGGCACCGCCGGCACGCGAGAGCTCACCCGACTTCGTGAGGTGGTCGGTGACGGTGATGACATCCGTGGGCTCACCGGCGGCGTAGAGCGCATGGATGGAGTCGAAGATGATCTCGTGCTTCGGCACGTAGAAGTCGATGCCGCGCACGGCCTCGACGACGTCGGCGACCGCGTCCTTCGAGAGGAGCATGCCGCCGATGGCGGACTGCTCGGCGAGCAGGTCGTGGGGAGGCGTGCGAACCCCGTCGTGCGTCTCCCGCTCACCCTGAGATGAGGAACCGAGATGCGCGATCGACACGGATGCTCCTGACTTCGCTCGAATGCCGGTGAGAGATTTGACCACAGTAGTCCCCAGCTCCCCAGCCGAGCGAACCATCGCCGGCGTGCCTGTGGATAACTCTGTGTGTAACTGTGGAGACGCGCCGGGCGATGTGTGGAAACTCTGTGGATAATATCGGGGATTATCCGAGAGACTCAGGCATGAAAGGTGCTTTTACCTGGGTTTTTGTGTTCTTATCTCGCTGTGGACAACCGGTGTGAAGCATCCATTGAAGGTTGAAACCTGCAAGCGGGACTGTGCATAACATCCGCCCGCTTCCCCACGCAAACCGGGGATATCCGGGCGTTTTCCACAACCTCGCGAGCGTGCGCTCAGCGCTGCGTGTGAGCGCGCTCCCGCAGCTTCCGCTGCCGTCTCGCACTCCAGCGATCGACGAGCACCTGCCCGTATGGAACGGCGATGACCACCGCCCGCCCCGACACGTTGCTCGACCGCCACCACCAGACGAGCACCGACAGCGCGAACAGGACCGTGATGCTGGCCACCGCGAGGCGCGTGTACGGCCCCTCGAAGAACGAGTCGGTCGGCTCAGCGAGCGTCACCGTCGTGAAGAAGATGGTCACCAGCATCGCGAGGTGCTCCTGCCCCTTCCTCCACGGACCCGCGACGGCCGCGAACGGAAGGATCCACATGACGTACCAGGGGTGGATGGCAGTGGATGCGGCGACGATGACCGCCGTGCACAGCACGAGGCGCAGCAGCGGGTCGATGGGCCGCTTCGTGAGGACGACCCACGCGGCGACGAGACCGGCGATCGAGAAGGCGATGACCTTGAGGATGACCTCGAACACGAACGGGTCGAGGGTCACGAGCTCCGCGAGGCCGCGCACGGTGCCGACCATGAGCGTCAACGGGGAGTACCAGTGCTGGATCGCCCCCGGCACGGTGAGGGCCGTCACCCAGCCGAATCCCAACCCCAGCACGAGGCCGATGGCACCAACAAGTCCGATGGCGATGGCGCCGTGCAGTGTCCAGCTCTTCACCCTGTCCCACACGGGGAGTGAACTGGGCCTGCCGATGAGCGCCACGATGGGGAGGGCGATGAGCGCGATCGGCTTGATCGCCACAGCGAGCGCGATCCAGACCACTCCGAGGACACGATGCCCCTTGAGCGCCGCGAGCAGGCCGAACCCCATACCGGCGAGCATGAGGCCGTCGTTGTGCCCTGAGGCGATGAACAGGAGGAGCGTGAGGGGGTTCGCTGCGATCATCCAGGCGACGAAAGCGCGGTTGCGCCCGCGAAGTGCGGCGATCTTCAAGAAGGCCACCACCATGAGCACGGCGCCCGCGGTTGCGGCGACGCGATTCAGGAACAGGGCGTACTCGGGGATCTCTGCCCCGAGCCAGGAGAAGACGGCCGCGACGCCGAGGAACAGCGGACCGTAGGGCGACTCCGTGCTGGACCAGAAGGGATCGACGCCGAGCGAGTACCAGCCGGCGATCTCGTTGACGCCATGCTGGTACGGGTCGATCCCCGCCGCCATGAGGCGTCCGACCGCGACGTACGAGAACATGTCCCGACTGAAGACGGGGATGCAGATCAGCAGCGGCAGGGCCCAGATTACCGCCGTCCTGATCACGCGTCGCAGCGAGGCGTCGTCGTCGCGAATGCTCGGCCGGAAGCGGATCCAGGCGATGAGGAGCAGGAAGCCGCCGACGATGAGCAGCATCGTGCAGAGACGAGTCAGGTCTGGCGAGCTGCGGAAGAAGGCAATGGGGAACCACTCGCGGATACCGAGGCCGTCGCCGATCCAGCCAGCGCCGAACGATCCGACGAGGATGAACAGCGACCCGATGAAACCGAGGACCGTCGGGCTCACCGTCACCGGAAACCGGCGCGGCTCGTGCTCTGCTGCCGGTCGGTGCGTTTGGTTCGACATGTTCGTGTGTCAATCAGGAAAGGGAACGAGCTGGATGCTGGACTCCGCTGACCTTATAGCGTCCGCTCGCGCATCCACCCCAGACTGGTGCGAGCAGGCCGTGGGGTGCGACCTTGGGGCCCGACGCGGGACAGGAACGGCCCCGGACATCGAGATGTCCGGGGCCGTGCTCTGTCGATCAGCTACCGAGGTGCTGCTCGAGCGCCGAGGCGGCTACTGGCTATCGCTGGGCGATGACCTGGAGCTTGACGGTCGCAACGAGGTCGTCACGGAGGCGAACAGTCGCCTCGTGGTTGCCCGTGTACTTGATCGGGTTCGGGAACTCGACCTTGCGCTTGTCGATCTGGCCGAGGCCAGCTTCTTCGACGGCGGTCGCGACGTCGGCACCGCGAACGGAACCGAAGAGGCGGCCTTCGGCGCCCGACTTCACGTGAAGCTTGACGATGGCGGACTCGATCTTGTCCTTGAGCGCCTTCGCCTCTTCGAGGGTTGCGAGTTCGCGTGCGGCACGAGCGGAACGAATCTGCTCGACCTGCTTCTCGCTGCCACGGGACCAGCTGACTGCGTAGCCCTTGGGGACGAGGTAGTTGCGGGCGTACCCGCTCTTGACCTCGATGACGTCACCGGCTGCACCGAGGCCGGAGACCTCGTGCGTAAGAATTACCTTTGCCATGTCGACTACTCCTTAGCGGCCAGAGCCGGCGTAGGGCAGGAGCGCCATTTCACGTGCGTTCTTGACTGCACGTGCGATGAGGCGCTGCTCCTGGACGGAGACGCCGGTGATGCGACGAGCGCGAATCTTTCCGCGCTCCGAGATGAACTTGCGGAGGGTGTTGACATCCTTGTAGTCGATGACTCCGACCCGGATCTGCTTCGCGGGAGCAGCGGGCTTGCCGCCCTTCCCGCGTACACCCTTGCGGCGGTCGCCGCTTGACTTTCCAGCCATTGGGATCTTCTTTCGTTGAGTGTGTTTGCGAGCGCCCTTTAGAAGGGGGGCTCGTCAAAATCGTTCGATGCGCCGGGCGTCGCCCAGCCGGATGCGCCGTTGTCGCGGGGCTGGCCAGCAGGCTGGCCCCATGGCTCGTCCGCCGGGGCGGACTGACGTCCACCTGACGCGTTGCCGTTGCTGTTGCCGCCGCCGTTGCCACCGAAGGAACGCTGCTGGCCACCGCCGAAGCCACCCTGGCCGCCACCCTGCTGTCCGCCGGCGCCGCCGGAGGACGTGCGGGTGAGCTGCGCAGTGGCGTAGCGGAGGCTAGGACCGATCTCCTCGATCTCGAGCTCGATGGAAGTGCGCTTCTCGCCTTCCTTCGTCTCGTAGGAGCGCTGCTTGAGGCGACCCTGCGCGATGACTCGCGAGCCCTTTGAGAGGCTCGAGGCGACATGCTCCGCAAACTCACGCCAGACGCTCGCCCGAAGGAAGAGTGCCTCGCCGTCCTTCCACTCGTTCGCCTGACGGTCGAACACGCGGGGGGTGGATGCGATGGTGAAGTTCGCGACTGCGAGCCCGTTCTGCGTGTACCGCAGTTCGGGGTCAGCCGTGAGGTTGCCCACCACGGTGATGATCGTGTCGCCAGCCATGACTAGGCCTCGGTGGTCGCCGCGGGCTTCGCTGCAATAGCAGCGGCCTTGGCAGCCTTGCGAGCCTCGTCGCGCTTCGCCTCGGAGGCGACGCGAGCGATGGCCTCTTCTGCGCGGAGCACCTTGGTGCGCATGACAGCTTCGGACAGGTTCAGCTGGCGGTCGAGCTCGTTCGCCGTTGCCGAGGTCGACGTGAAGTCAACGACGGCGTAGATGCCTTCGCTCTTCTTGTTGATCTCGTAGGCGAGGCGACGACGGCCCCAGATGTCGGTCTTCTCGATGGTTCCACCGTCATTGCGAATGACGTTGAGGAACTTATCGAGGCTCGGAGCTACGGTGCGCTCGTCGATCTCTGGATCGAGGATCACCATCAACTCATACTGATGCACGATAAACCCACCTCCTTCGGTCTAGAACGGCTGCAGACGATCTGCAGCAGGAGGGTTATTGCGCGTGCCTGGGCAGTTGATCGCTCAGACAACCTGGCAAGCATAGTCGCTTCCGGCTCCTAAATGCCAGTCAATTGGAAGAACTCCCCGACTCGCGAACGAATATGCTCTTTCCAGCACAACCGGCGGCCCCCGTGGTCCGCTGAAACGCACCACTACCTAGGGGAATCATGAGCGATCCAACAGGCGGCGCGGGCGAACGCGACCCGAACGCCCCAGTGCCACAGAACTCAGCACCGCAGGAAGGCGACGCTGCGGCGTCGCAAGCTCCTCAGGCGGCGTTCGGCGACCAGCCCGGCGGAGCCGAGCAGGGCTCGAGCAACGGCTACGGCGTCGGCAGCAGCTACGGCTCGAGCGGCGACAACTACCAGGCCCCGGGCAACTACACGGCGCCTGGCGGCTCCTACGAGTCCCCGGGCTCCGCATCCGGCTACCAGGGCGGGCAGTCGTCCTACTCCGGTTCGACCGGTTCGAGCGTGCCGAGCGCATCGTCGAACTCGGGCTACTCGACCCCCAACTACGGTTCGTCGAGCGACAACTCCAGCTACGGGGCGTCGAGCGACAACTCGTACTCGTCGCCGAGCGCTGGCTCGTACACGGGGGACACCTCGTACACGGCACCCTCCGCATCCGGAAGCGACTACTCGGCTCCGAGCTACGGCAGCACTCCCGACTACTCGGCCGGAAACGGCTACGGGAACGACAGCGCACCCGGGTCCTACGGGTCAGCACCCGCACCCGACGCGTACGGGGCATCAGCGCAGAACAACGCATACGGTTCGGCTCCGGCACCCGACGCGTACGGCACGTCCGGACAGGGCAACGCCTACGGCGCCCAGTCCCAGGACCCGAACGCAGCTCCCGGCGCCTACGGAGCGGCTCCTGCCTACGGAGCAGCCGGCGGTGCTGGCGGAGGCCAGCAGCAGCAGTATGGCAACTACGCCCCGCAGGGCAAGGGCGGCTTCAACGTTCTCGGCCTGATCGCAACGATCGCGGGTGCCTTGGCTCTCTTGATCTGCCTCATTCCCTTCGCCGGGTACTTCTTGGCGATCGTGTTCGCGCTCGCCGCGATCGGCCTGGGCATCGCCGGCCTCGTCGTCAAGCGCTTCAACGCGAAGAAGCTCTTCGCAATCATCGGCGTAGCGCTTGGCGGCATCGCGCTGCTCGGCGGCTGGGCGATCACCCTGGCCACGAGCGCAGGGGTTGCGCAGGACATCTCCGACGAGGCCACGACACAGATCGATGAGCTCTCTGACGAGTCATCTGGCGAGCTGGAGATCGAACTGACCATCACCAGCACGGGCACCTCCCCGGTCGACATCACGTACAGCTACGAGAACGGCCTGGCTGGCTCGGACCGTGTTCAGGTCGACACGGAGGCGCTTGCGACAGCAGTGCCGTGGTCGGAGACCACCACGATGAAGTACGAGGCTTCGTACGGATACGACAGCACCCTCGCGTCTGTTTCCGCGAGCCACAGCGACTACAACGACCAGTCAGAGCTCTCCTGCACCCTGACGGTCAATGGAACCGTGATCGTGGAGGCGAGTAGCTCAAGCTACGTCTCCTGCTACGACTCGAACCTCTCGCAGTACGCGCTCGCCGAGTAGCTCCAGTCGCATCGACACGAACGGCCCCCTCTTCGGAGGGGGCCGTTCTGCGTTGTTTCGACAGACCAGAGTTCGCTTGGCAGACCAGCCGCGCTGAATTCCCTGCCCGTGAATCCAAACGTGCACCGTCCGTGATGGGTTTTCACGACCGGTGATGGGAAAAAACCCATCACCGTCACCGAAAGTCATCACGCGCCTCAACGGCGCCACGACGGACCGGTGCCGCTTCGGACTGGTGCCGCTTCGGAGCGGTGCCGCTACGGCCGGTTCTGCTCCCACCAGTCGAGCAGTCGCCGCTTCGCGTCGTCGTGCTCGAGCGGGCCCTCGTCGAGGCGCACCTCGAGCAGGTGCTTGTATGCCTTACCGACGAGCGGGCCGGGGGCGATGTCGAGGATCGCCATGATCTGCTCCCCATCGAGACTGGGGCGCACGGAGTCGAGCTCCTCCTTCTCCTGCAGTTCCAGGATGCGCCGCTCGAGGTCGTCGATCGCGAAGAGGAGCCGATCGGACTTCCGCTGGTTGCGTGTCGTGATGTCGGCGCGGATGAGGATGAGGAGCCGCTGCAGCTCTGGTCCGGCGTCTCGCGCGAATCGTCGCACTGCCGAGTCGGTCCAGCCCGCGCCCTCGTAGTTGAAGACCCGCATGTGGAGTTCGACGAGGCGCGCCACTGACTTGATGGTGTCGTTGTCGAACCGCAGTGACGTGAGGCGCTTGCGCGCGAGCTTCGCGCCGACGACGTCGTGGTTGTAGAAGGTGACCTTCCGCCCCTCGCCGAAGCGTCTCGTCTTGGGCTTGCCGATGTCGTGCAGCAGCGCGGCGAGGCGCAGGACGAGGTCCGAGTCCGCTCCGGGGTTGCGCTCGCGCTCGAGGCTGATGGCCTGTTCGAGCACCGTGATGGAGTGCTCGTAGACGTCCTTGTGCCGGTGCGCGTCGTCGCGTTCGAGCTGCAGCGCGGGCAGCTCCGGCAGCACGAGCTCGGCGAGCCCCGTCTCGACGAACAGCTCGAGGCCTGGCCGAGGCGTGTCCGTCTTGAGCAGCTTCACGAGCTCGTCGCGCACTCGTTCCGCTGAGATATCGAGGATGCGCCGCCGCAGCTCGACGATCGCGTCGAAGGAGTCGCGGTCGAGCTGGAAGCCGAGCTGCGAGGTGAACCGCACCGCCCGCAGCATCCGCAACGGGTCGTCGCCGAACGATACTGCAGCCTCGATGGGCGTGCGCAGGGTCGTCTCGATGAGGTCTTTCGTGCCGTCGGAGGGGTCGACGAGCGTGAGCGCCGGGAGCTGCAGGGCAAGCGCGTTGACGGTGAAGTCGCGCCGATGCAGGTCGCCGTCGATGGTGTCGCCGAACGCCACGACGGGCTTCCGGGAGGTCCCGTCGTAGCTGTCGGCGCGGTAGGTCGTGATCTCGACGGTCTCACCGGAGAACCGTGCCCCGATCGTGCCGAACTCGCGACCGATGTCCCAGTGCGCATCCGCGATCGGGGCGACGATGCGGAGGATCTCATCTGGCCGAGCGTTCGTCGTGAAGTCGAGGTCGGTGACGTCCCTCCCGAGGAAGGCATCTCGCACCGGACCGCCGACCAGGGCGAGCTCGAAGCCCGCGGCCTCGAAGGCGGAGGCGAGCTCGGCGACGGGAGACGCGGTCGCGAGTCCGCGAAGGCGTTCCATGGCGGACTGCACGTTTTGCATCCGCTCATTCTACGAGGCGAGGCGGACGGTCGGCTCGCCTCTGAGGGCGCGTTCAGCTCGCCACCTCGCCGTCCGTCCTTACTATGGAGGTCATGGACCACGCACCGCGCGCCGCTGTGCCACGGTTCCTGCGTGCCTGTGCACGCCGGGTTGTCCCTGCGACGCTCCTGGCGTCGGTGCTGGCGCTCGGGGTCACCGGTGGCGCGTCAGCTGCACCCACGAACCAGACGAGCCCGGCCACGGTCAGCGCCTCGACAGCCGCGCCGCGAGCCATCGCCGACGCGCCGGACGGGCAGGTCTCGATCTTCGCCGCGCCGGCCGACGGCGGTCTCGTGCAGCCAGGCGGACCGCTCGTCGTGGAGCTCGTCGTCGTGAACAAGACGGATGCCGAGATCGCGCCCGGCCAGCTCGAGCTCGCGGTCGGTTCGTCGACGATCGACACGAGGTTCGCGTTGAATGCGTGGAGCTCCTCGAGCAACGAGTCCGCGGTTGACCGGCTCGACGTCGTCGCGGACCTCGCAACGGAGAGCGTCCCGCCCGGGGAGACCGAGCTCGTGAACGTGTCGGTATCTGCGGAGGGGCTGCCGTTCGCCGCCACCGACGACTTCGGTCCCCGAGCCATGGCCGCGACCCTCACGAGCGGTGACTCGAAGCTCGCACAGGCGCGTTCCACGATCGTGCTCAACGGCGTCGCTGCCGCTGAGCCGACGCTCGTCTCGACCGTCGTTCCCATCACCTCCGGCCTGTTCGTCGATGCCGATGAGGCGCTCCTCAGCAGTGCGCGGCTTGCCGAGGAGACGGCCCCGGGCGGGCGCCTCGAGAAGATCCTCACCGCGGTCGAGGCCAGCCCGAACTCGACGGTCGCGATCGACCCCCGCCTCCTGGCCTCGATCCGCGTGCTCGGTTCTGCAGCCCCGCAATCGGCGCTCACATGGCTGGACCGGCTGACGGCGATCGACAATCAGACGTTCGAGCTTCCCTTCGCAGATGCGAGCCTCACCCTCCAGTCGCAGTGGGGGGCCCAGCAGCCGCTGGACGTCACGAACTTCGACTTCGACATCGATCCCGCGAACTTCGCCGATCCCGCGGAAACCCAGACGCCGACGCCGACGCCGACCGAGAGCGCCGACACCGGGACGCTCACCCCCTCCGAGGACGAGGCGGCGGGCACCGACGCAGAGGGCAGCGCGGAATCGTCCTCGTCCCCCGAGGCGACCACGACCGAGTCCCCCGCGCCAACCGCCACAGAGGATCCTGAGCCGGTCGCACCGCCGCTGCCCACGACCGAGAGCCTCGTCAGCTTCCCCTACACGATGAGCGGCGTCGTCTGGCCGCAGGCTGGCACCGTCCAGTCGGCAGACCTCGACAGGTTCCGCGACTGGGGCGGCGAGTCCCTCATCCTGGACGACTCCAACACGGGAGTCAGCGCGGACGCGGACTTCACCGAGAGCGCGCAGGCCACGGTCGCAGGCTGGAGCGCGGTCATCGCCGAGAAGACCCTCGACGACGCGATCGACGACGCCGTGCACGCCACCACGGACGAGGAATGGAACGAGGCGGCAACGCGCATCGCGACGCTCCTGGCCGTCGTGACGCGCGAACTCCCCTACGAGCCGCGCACGCTGGTCGGCACGGTGACGCGCGACGAGTTCGACGGCGATCGCCTCGCACAGACCCTGCAGTTCGTGGATGGGCTGAGCTGGGCTTCAGCGACACCGCTGACGTTCCCGAGCGACGCCGACACCGGGCGGCGGGAGGCCTCCCTCATCGACGGAAGCGTCGGCGAGTCCGCGTTCAACCGCATGACGAACGTCATGCAGACCATCGAGCGCGCGCAGGTCATCTCGACGATCTTCGAGGACCCGCAGGACTACAGCGACCCGGTCCGAGTCGCCGGCATCGGCGCCCTCGCAACCGGGTGGGCGACCACACCGGCAGAGGCGCAGACTGCCGTCAGCGGGCTCCGCAACCACGTCACGCTCACGGAGTCGTATGTCCAGCTCGGGGACACGAGCGAGGCGCTCATCGTCGGCCGCGACACCGAGCTGCCGCTCTTCGTGTCCAACGCGATCCAGGACCGCAAAGTCACCGTGCTCGTCGAGTTGAGGCCGACGACGGGCGCCGTCGAGACTGGCGACGCCGTCGCCCTCACGATCGAGCCGAACTCGATGTCGCGGGTCGGCATCCCCATCAAGGCGATCGCCAACGGACCGACGTACGTCACCGTGAACGTCATGACCCCGGATGGCGAGCAGCTCTCCTCGACGAAGCAGATTCGCCTGGATGTGCGCGCCGAATGGGAGAGCATCGCGATCCTCGTCGCGAGCGCCGGCTTGGCCGTGCTCTTCATCGCGGGTCTCGTGCGCACCATCCGTCGTCGGCTCGCGGCAGTGGCCGGACCCGGAGCCGAGCCTTCGGACGCTCAGACCTCCGCCGAGGACAGCACCCAAGCCGACGCGGCTGACAACCAGACCGCCGACGCGGCGAAGACCGAGGAGTAGGCATGGCTCAGGGCATCGCTCGGGCGAGCGCGCTCCTGGCATCGGGCACCATGGTGTCTCGCGTGCTGGGCTTCGTGAAGGCCATCGTCATCGCGCAGACGATCGGTGTCATCGGCGTCTCCGCCGACGCCTACGCCGGGGCGAACCAGCTGCCGAGCAACATCTACTCGATCATCTCGGTCGGGCTCCTCAACGCCGTCATCGTGCCGCAGGTCGTCAAGGCAGCGAGACACGAAGACGGCGGTCAGCTCTACGTCAACAGGCTCGTGACGCTCGCCATGGTGCTGCTGGGCGGGCTGACGATCCTCGCGACCGTAGGCGCGCCCATCATCGGCGCGCTCTACGGCGCGAGCCTCAGCCCCGAACAGCTGGGGCTCCTCGTGGCGTTCGCCTACTGGTGCATGCCGCAGATCTTCTTCTACGGCATGTACGCCGTCCTCGGCGAGATCCTCAACGCCCGCGGCCTCTTCGGGCCGTTCGCGTGGGCGCCCGTCATCAACAACGTCGTCGGCATCGCAGGCCTGCTGCTGTTCAGCTCCGTGTTCGGCGCCGACCCGACGGGTACCGGGCGCAACATCGACTCGTGGGACCCGACGATGATCGCGACGCTCGGCGGCACCGCCACGCTCGGCGTCGCGATGCAGACGATCGTGCTGCTGTTCTTCTGGCGTCGCGCCGGCCTGCGCTTCGGCCTGGACTTCCAGTTCCGCGGCACGGGCCTCGGTCAGGTCGGCAAGCTCGCCGGGTGGACGCTCGGCATGCTGCTCGTCATGCAGCTCGCCGGCCTCGTCGAGACGATCGTCGCCTACCTGGCATCCGGTGAGAACGCGTCGATCGCGGCCATGCAGAACGCGTTCCTCATCTTCGCGCTCCCGCACGCCGTCATCGCCGTCTCGATCGCCACTGCGTTCTTCACCCGCATGAGCGCGGCGATCAGTGACGACAGACCCCAGGACTTCATCCGCGACCTCTCCGAGGGCTCGCGCCTCATCGGCATGTTCTTGCTGTTCGCCGGGTTCGGCCTCGCACTCGTGGCTGTGCCGTTCGCGCGGATCTTCGCGACGACGGATGCCGGCATCAACTCGATCGCGGCGATCCTCATCGCGTTCCTGGTCGGCCTCATCCCATTCAGTGGCCTGTTCCTCGTGCAGCGCGCCTTCTACGCGCTCGAGGACACCAAGACCATCTTCTTCGTGTTCCTCTTCACGTTGCCACTGCACATCTTCGGCATGGCGCTCGCCGCGATCGGGCCGGTCGAGCTCATCGTCGTGGGCCTCGCCCTGATGCAGTCGATCATGTCGACCCTGCGGCTCGCGATCCTGCTCTTCATCCTGCGGAAGCGGATGGGCCAGCTCGACTTCGCGAACATCGTTCGCTCCTACGTGCGCTTCACGATCGCGGCCATCGCTGCATCCATCCCAGCCCTGATCGTCATGGTGCTGCTCGGCACGTTCCAGGAGGACGGCTTCCCCCGCTCCGGCATCTTCCAGGCGCTCGTCTCGTGCGCGATCGGCGCCGGCATCATGGCCCTCTTCTACTTCCCCCTGCTCTGGCTGCTCAAGTCACCCGAGTTCCGGGGCTTCGCCGGCCCACTCCTCGCTCGTTTCGGCATCAAGCCCGGCCCGCCATCGAGTCCAGCCCGCCCCGGCGAGGAGGGGCTCGACGAGGATGACCTTCCGGCGTTCCCAGAAACCGTCACCGTTGGCGCGGAGGACTCGGCACCGACGCCATGGAATCTCGCATCCGAGGAGATCGAGCCAGACCCTGCGGACGAACGCAGGCAGGCTGCGGAGCAGGAACAGCGCGAGGAGCGAGTCAACGCGGCCTCCTGGGCGTTCGGTGGCGCCACCGAGGACCTCTCGACCGCCGGCATCATCCTGCCCATGCACTCGCGGACGACCGAGATCCCGAAGGTCGGCCGCCAGGAACCGCCCCGCACCCGCCGGGAGCGTCGCGAGGAGGAGCGCCGAGCTGTGATCGAGCTGGCCGCCCGCCGTGAAGAAGAGGCGCGTCTCGCCCGTGAGGCCCGGAGCCAGGCCGATGACGACGACGGGCGCGGTTCAACACCTCGTCCGAAGGAATAGTCGCTAGTCTCAACGCGTTTGCCTGTATGTCGAGCCGCGATTCCCGCGACTCGGAGAAGTGCGGAGGACTCATGCGGAACGTCATCATCATCGGTTCAGGCCCCGCCGGCTACACGGCTGCGATCTACGCGGCCCGTGCTGGCCTCAAGCCTGTCGTCATCACCTCGAGCGTCGAAGTCGGCGGCGAGCTGATGAACACGACCGACGTCGAGAACTTCCCCGGCTTCCCCGAGGGCATCCTCGGCCCAGACCTCATGGAGCGCATGCAGGCGCAGGCTGAGCGCTTCGGCGCCGAGCTCGTCTACGACGACGTCACGACAGTCGACCTCGAGGGCGACGTCAAGAAGGTCTCCACGTCGTACAGCGGCGACTTCGAGGCGCGCACGGTCATCATCTCGACCGGTTCCGCCTACCGGAAGCTGGGCCTCGACGCTGAAGGCAGGCTCTCGGGCCGCGGCGTCTCCTGGTGCGCGACCTGCGACGGCGCGTTCTTCAAGGACCAGCACATCGCGGTCGTCGGCGGCGGCGACTCGGCGATGGAGGAGGCGACCTTCCTGACGCGCTTCGCGAGCAAGGTCACGATCATCCACCGCTCCGAGAACCTCCGCGCATCGGTCATCATGCGCGAGCGTGCGGAGCAGAACCCGAAGATCGAGTGGATGCTCAACTCCCGTATCGAGGACATCACCGGTGAGGCGAGCGTCGAGTCGGCGAGCGTCCTCAACACGGCGACCGACGAGCGCACCGAGCTGCCCGTGACGGGCGTGTTCGTCGCGATCGGCAACGACCCCCGCATCGACCTCTTCAAGGATGTCCTCGACATCACCGAGGAGGGCACGATCTGGGTGGATGGCCGCTCCTCGCGCACGAGCATCCCCGGTGTCTTCGCCGCGGGCGACGTCATCGACCCCCACTACCGTCAGGCCATCACGGCTGCGGGCTCCGGCACGGTCGCGGCACTCGACGCGGAAGCGTTCCTGGCGGCTCTCCCCGAGCCGATCGCGGAGGAGTCGGAAGACCAGGCAGCCGCCGCGGTGACGGAGAGCGAAACCGTCATCGTCTGATCGACCGGAGCGCACGCAGACTCAATCCGAGCAGGCACTCCGCCCCGAACACCATTCACCACGAAGCACGACAACTCCCACGGAGGTACCAATGTCAGAACCGATCGTCGCCACCACGGCGAACTTCGACCAGATCGTGGCAGACGCCCCGGGTCCCGTCATCGTCGACTTCTGGGCGCCCTGGTGCGGCCCGTGCCGCCAGGTCGCCCCAGTGCTCGACCAGATGAGCGAGGCGCACGAGAACCTCTCCATCGTCAAGGTCAACGTCGATGACGAGCCTGACCTGGCCATGAAGTTCCGCATCACGAGCATCCCGGCCCTCAAGCTGTTCTCGAACGGCGAGGTCGTCAAGGAGGTCGTCGGCGCATACCCGCGTGCGGCACTCGAGAAGCAGTTCGCCGACTACCTGGGCTAGACCCGACCGGCGAAGGAAGCAGACATGGCGAGGGCGCCGATAACGCCCGCAACGAAGGCGCTCGTCGCTGCCGGGGTCGAGCACGTGGTTCACAGCTACGTGCACGACCCCGGCGTCTCTGCGTTCGGCGCCGAGGCGGCTGCGAAGCTCGGCATCGACGAGGCCCGCGTCTTCAAGACGCTGATCGTGCAGCTCGACGAGAAGCAGCTGGCTGTCGCCGTCGTGCCCGTCAGCGGGTCGCTCGACCTGCGCGGGCTCGCTCAGGCAGCTGGCTGCAAGCGTGCGGCGCTCGCCGACACCGCGCTCGCAGAGAAGCGGACCGGGTACGTGCGAGGTGGCATCAGTCCGTTCGGCCAGCGGATGCGACTGCCGACGTACCTCGACGAGTCGGCGTTCGCGCATCCGACGGTCTTCGTCTCCGGCGGACGCCGAGGGCTCGACATCGAGGTCGCGCCGACGGCGTTCCTGCAGGTCGTCGACGGCCATCGCGCACCGATCTCGAAGCGCTGACTCGGGGGCTGGGGACGCAAACAGGGGTGCGCACGCACTTCGCCTGCAGCTCACGCACGCGGGCCGATCAGTCCACTTCCTGCATGCGGTTCGCGAGACAACGCTCGGCGCGGGCGTATCCTGGGATTTCGACTCTCGCGAAGGAACCCCGTGACGCATCCAGGAGACGTCGGCCCGCAGACAGGCCGAAACCTTGACCCGTGGTACACCAGCTACGCCGACCGCACCGCCGGTCTGGCCGCCAGCGAGGTCCGAGCCCTCTTCGCCGTCGCCTCTCGCCCCGAGGTCGTGTCGCTCGCCGGCGGCATGCCGTTCGTGCAGGCCCTCCCGGAAGAGCTCATCCACTCCGCTTTCTCCACGATGATGCGGGAGCACGGCTCCGAGGCACTGCAGTACGGGGGCGGGCAGGGCATCCCCGAGGTGCGCGAGCAGATCCTGCAGGTCATGAGCCTCGAAGGCATCAACGACGCGTCAGCGGACGACGTCGTCACGACGACCGGTTCGCAGCATGCCCTCGACCTCGTGTCGAAGCTCTTCCTGAATCCCGGAGATGTCGTCCTTGCGGAGGCACCCAGCTACGTGGGTGCGCTCGGCACGTTCAAGTCGTACCAGGCGGACGTTGCCCACGTCACGATCGACGACAACGGACTCATCCCAGAAGCGCTCGAGGAGACCATCGCGCACCTTCGTGCCGAAGGCAGGACCATCAAGTTCCTGTACACCGTCGCGAACTACAACAACCCCGCCGGCGTCACGATGAGCCTCGAGCGGCGCATCCGCGTGCTGGAGATCTGCAAGCGCGAGCACATCCTGATCCTCGAGGACAACCCTTACGGGCTCCTCTACTTCGACAAGCCCGGCCTGCCAGCGCTGCGTTCGATGGATGCAGAGAACGTGGTGTACCTCGGGTCGTTCTCGAAGATCCTCTCGCCGGGCCTCAGGGTCGGCTGGGCGCTCGCGCCGCACGCCATCCGCGAGAAGCTCATCCTCGCCGTCGAGGCGTCCATCCTCTCCCCGTCGACGTTCAACCAGTGGGTTGTCACCGAGTACCTGCGGCAGAGCGACTGGCAACAGCAGATCGAGGGCTACCGGGACGTGTACCGGGAGCGTCGCGACGCCATGGACCAGGCCCTGCAGGAGCACCTCCCGCAGCTCAGCTGGACGAAGCCGGACGGCGGCTTCTTCGTGTGGGTGCGCCTCACCGAGCAGCTCGATTCGAAGCAGATGCTGCCCCGCGCCGTGAAGGAGCTCGTCGCCTACACGCCAGGAACCGCGTTCTTCGCCGACGGCCGCGGCCGACACGAGATGCGCCTCTCGTTCTGCTACCCGACCCCCGAGCGCATCAAGCTCGGCGTGCGGCGTCTCGCGAATGTCATCAACGGCGAACTCGACCTCGTCGAGACGTTCGGAACGTCGACGCGGCGCGGACCCGACGCGGACCGCGTCAATATGCCGCCGCCCAACATCTCCTGACCGCGGCACCTGACTCTCCTACGAAGGGAACCCCATTGAGCATCGAGGGCCTGCACGTCGTCATCCTCTCCGGCGGCATCTCGCATGAGCGGGACGTCTCGCTGCGATCTGGCAGGCGGGTCGCGGATGCGCTCAGCCGAGCGGGCGCGAACGTCACCATCCGCGAACCCGACGCCTCCCTGCTCAGCTTTCTCGAAGAGTCGAAACCCGACGTCGTCTGGCCCCTGCTGCACGGCTCGAGTGGCGAGAACGGTGCCCTGTACTCGCTGCTGCGCGCCGCACGCATCCCGTACGTGGGGTCCCGGCCGACGTCCGCACGGCTCGCGTGGAACAAGGCGACCGCGAAGGCTCTCGCGAAGCGAGCAGGGCTGTCGACTCCCCCTTCGATCGTGCTCGAGAACAGCACGTTCCGCGAGCTCGGCGCCGAGGCCGTCATGCGCCTCATCGCGCGCGGCATCGAGCTGCCAGCTGTCGTGAAGCCCGTCGAGGGCGGGTCAGCGCAGGGTGTGACGTCGGTCTCGACGTTCGAGGAGTTCCCGCAGGCACTCGTCACCGCGTTCACCTACGACGACACGGTGCTCATCGAGAAGCGCATCGAGGGCCGCGAGGTGATGGTCGGCGTGCTCGACCTCGACGGCGAACCGCTTGCCCTGCCCGCAGTCGAGGTCGTGGCCAACAAGGGCGTCTACGACTACGAGGCCCGCTACAACGCCGGTGAGACGACGTACTACGCTCCGGCCAGACTGTCCGACGAGGAAGCCCAACGCGTCAGCGAGGCGGCCCTGCACGCGGTCGCGACGATCCGTCTCTCCGACATCGCACGGGTCGACTTCATCGTCGATGAGGCCGGCGTCGTGTGGTTCCTCGAGGCAGACCCCATCCCGGGGCTCACGGAGACCTCGATCGTGCCCCTCGGCATCGAGGCCGACGACTCCGAACTCAGCGCGATCTACGCGCAGCTCGCCGCATCTGCCGCAGCGCGCGGACCACTCGAGTAGGCAGCTCTTCCCCGCAGAACAGCTGAGGTGGATGTGCGGTCGACGCGCATCCACCTCAGCTGTTCCTGGGCGGGACTTCGCTGGACCTGCACCCGAGTGGCGAAGCAGTCCAGGGACGGCAGGGAGACGGGCAGGCTGTCGGCGCCGCCAGGTGCGGCGCCGACGTGGGCCGAGCTACTTGCCGGGTGCCGACTCCCCGAGCTCCTCGAGGATCCGATTCAGGTCCGCGATGGAGGCGAAGTCGACGACGATCTGGCCCTTGGTGCGCCGCAGGGTGACCTTGACGCGAGTGTTGAGGCGGTCACCGAGCTGCTCGCCGATCTCGTCGAGGTACCCGGTGAGGCCGCTGCGGGGCTCCTTGTGGATGGGCGCCTGGGTGTCTGCCTTGGCGCTGCTCGACTTGGCGGCGGCAGCTTCGGCCGAGCGAACGCTCAGGTCCTCGTTGACGATCTTGTCGGCGAGCTGCTGCATGGCTGCCGGTTCGCCGGCGCTGAGGATCGCACGGGCGTGGCCTGCTGAGAGCACACCGGCTGCGACGCGACGCTGAACTTCCAACGGAAGCCGAAGGAGGCGCAGCGTGTTGCTGATCTGCGGGCGCGATCGACCGATTCGTTCCGCGAGCACCTCCTGCGTGATCCCGAAGTCGTTGAGGAGCTGCTGGTACGCGGACGCCTCTTCAAGCGGGTTGAGCTGACTCCGGTGCAGGTTCTCGAGGAGCGCGTCACGCAGCATGACGTCGTCTTCGGTATTGCGGATGACGGCCGGGATGCTCGAGAGACCGGCTGCCTTCGTCGCCCGCAGGCGACGCTCACCCATGATGAGCTCGAAGTCGGCTTCGTCGCGGAGCGGGTGGTCGGCCGGGATCGGGCGAACGACGATCGGCTGGAGAACCCCGAACTCGCGGACGGAGATGATGAGCTCCTGCAGCGCGGCCTCGTCGAACTCGGTTCGAGGCTGGTGCGCGTTCGGAACGATCCGGCTCGGGTCCAGGGCGCGCAGGGTCGCACCAGGGATCTCGATAAGGCCGTCTCCGTCGACGCCGTTGTCGCTGTCAGCGGTACTCGGCGCTGCAGTTGCATCGAGCGCTTCGGGCGAACGCTCCGGCGCGGGTGCGCTGGTGCTCGTGAGCTCCTGGGTGTCGTCGACCATGCTGGTTGAATCGATCTTCTTCGATTCAGCCTCGATCTTCGGAGTCGAGGGGGTGCCTGAAGCTGCCTTCGCAGCTGTGGTGCGGGCCTTGGCTCCGGCAGGGGCCTTGGCAGTAGAAGACTTGGCAGCAGGTGTCTTGGCAGCAGACACCTTGGCCGTTGGGGCCTTGGTCGTTGCCGCTCTCGCACGACTTGCACGAGTCGCGGGGGGCTTCGTTTCCGTACCCGTCTCTGCGGTCTTGGCGTCGTCTGATGCCGCCTCTTCGGCCGCCGCGGCATCAGACGCGACCGTTGTCGCCTCTTTTCCTGCATTGGTACGCGTCGATGCAGTCGTGGGATAAGCAGGTGTGTCACTGTCGAAGAAGACGTCGGAGGGGCGTGATGCACCTCGGTCTGACGTGGGGATGAGGGCCCCGATGCCCCGACCGAGTCCGGTCCGTTTTTTTGTAGCCATGTTGTTTATGCTCCTCGCTGGGCGATTTCGACGGCCGCTTCGAGATACGCGATCGCGCCGGTCGAGGTTGGTTCGTGGGAAATGATGGTCTTGCCGAAGCTCGGGGCTTCCGAGATACGGACGGTGCGAGGAATCGCAACCTTCAGCGTCTCCTGTGGGAAGTGCTCTCGAACGTCGGCGGCGACCTCCTGCGACAGGTTGGTGCGCCCGTCGTACATCGTCAGCAGGATCGTCGTGAGTCGAAGCTGCGGGTTGAGGTCCTGTGACAGGAGATTGAGGTTCGAGATCAACTGTCCGAGTCCCTCAAGGGCGTAATACTCGCACTGGATGGGGATGAGTACCTCTCGCGCAGCGACGAAGGCGTTGATGGTCAACAGGCCGAGCGAGGGAGGGCAGTCGATGAAGACGTAGTGGAATTCCTGGTCAGTGCCTGTGGTCTCGTCGAGCAGCCCAGCGATTGCCTGACGCAAGCGGTAGTCGCGCTTGTCGAGGTTGACGAGCTCGATTTCTGCGCCCGCCAGGTCCAGTGTCGCCGGCACGCACCAGAGGGTGTCGATGTCTGGGCACTGCTGCATGAGCTCGCTGAGCGGTTCTCCGTCGAGGAGAGCCTCGTAGGTTCCCGCGGTCTCACCACGGTGTTCGATACCGAGCGCAGTAGAAGCATTGCCTTGTGGGTCCAGGTCTATGACCAGAACGCGGGCGCCGAGCGTCGCGAGGGCCGCCGCGAGGTTGACCGCGGTTGTTGTCTTCCCGACTCCACCCTTCTGGTTGGAGATCGTGAAGATGCGCGTGTGATCGGGGAGGGGAACCTCTCGCTTGACGAGGCTCTTTCTCCGCTGGTTCAGTTCAGAGAGAGCCGTGGCGAGCGGTGAATCGTCGAGCTGCGACGCTGGTGGCGAAGCGGCATCGCCGGCAGATGAAGCTTTCAAGAATGCTCTCCCTCAAGTAGACGTCTCAATTGTGCCCCAGATCGCACGCGGAAACGCGGTGACGCTCAGGCTTGTGGAATCAGTGCACCGCGGTGGGGGTAGTTGGTTTCACGTGGAACATAGGCCTGGGATCATCAACTTCAGCTAGAGGGTTGAGGTGTCGTGGAGACAGCTGACACCGAGAGCTGGTCCTAGCGGGATCAGAAAAGGCTCGACCAGCCAACTCGAACTCGCCCATGCCCAAGCCCGCCCTCCTCGTAGCCTCAAACTTGGAGCCCCCAGGAGTGAGGTGAGGGGAAGTGGCGCACGCGCGACACACCCACGGACCCACGGAGCGGATCCACGAACTCAAGGACCCACGAACGGTTTGTGTTTCACGTGAAACGCTGGTCATCGGGTAACTGCACGAAAGCACGGGTGCCTGCCTGGCACCCGCTCCCATTCCTCCGCGAGCACGAACAGCTCGCCGCCGTGCATTTTTACTCGCCCTGATGCGAAGCTCAGGACCGTGTAACTGGACTGCGTAGCACCCTGCGTTGAATCCGATCCGAACGCGGTAGGCGCATCCCGCGTCGACCGCACCGTCTACCGCCAACAGCACCCGGACCTTCAGAAGAGAAGCCGATGGCGAGGGGCCAAGGACCCGGCGAGCCATCACGGGGCGGAACTGGATTCTGCAGCCCGTCGGGACTCGTTGTCGAACGGATCTGCGGACCCTGCTGCTGACCAGACCTACGGGCTTTGAAGTGGGAGGGATCAGCGAGACCAGCACGACCGACCGGGCAGTCAGGAGGCCGGCGTCCTTGTTGTTGTCGTGAGCGACGGCGTGGCCTGCCCCTCCGCAGCTCAGAGATACAACCGGCGCCGCGGAAGCGGAGGCCGAAGCAGGAGCACGACCTGGTCCACCAACGGGCACACGGCTGTGTGCGCCTCAGTGGACTCGAACCGCACCCCGGCCACTGCAGTGGCGGGCAATCTGCGCGAAGGGAGAGGCGCGCCACTCAACAGACGTCCATTCACCTCGACGACTACGTTTCACGTGGAACGGCCGGAATTGCACCCAAGCTACCCCGTCCTTCAATGTTCCCGAGCGAGCCCGCACTCGACCTCAGAACCGACCGTCGACTGAAGACCGATGATCATGGTGCGCAAGAAGAGCTTGAGGACGGACCGAACCTTAGAGCTTTCGACAGGCCTGAATCGGGGTTGCCCAATGTCACCCTCCTGTGTGCGACGCGCAAGTTCGTCCCAGTGGGCCGACCCATGGTTGTCATCATCGCTGCCGCAGTAGTGGCGAGGAGCAACGATCTGAGGACAGGACCGATAGAGGCTGCCGAAATAAGCCCGATGGGACACTCACCTCTTCCTCAGGCCACGGAACCAATGAGCTCCGGCCGCTACAGGAGGACTGCCCTAGTCTGCTCTCTCTCCTCGGCACCAGTCCAGTCAGTCAGAGACGCAAATCAGCGTGGACTTCGGACACAAGTCACGACAGCACACTGAGGGGCCAGCAGACCAAACCGCAGGGTCCCATAGCCCCACAGCACACAACGGGGACGCGGAACACAAAGAGACGACGCGACGGAGACATGGAGAAACGGAGAGATGGAGAGTACTCGATCTCATTCGCCGCCTGCGCGCGAGATCCCTGTGTTGATTTGATCGCCGGCTCTCATTGACCTGTGACCTTGACCCGCTGACCTCCTTCAATCGCTCTGAAGGAAGTCAGCGTCATCACTGCAGTCCGTTTCACGTGGAACACACGGAGGACGTGAGCCCACCACTGTTTGGCGCCCGCCACCGTCTCTGCGGGGGCCAAGAGACTAGCAAGGGGTTTGCGACCCTCTTACGAGGCACCCACCCTCACCACTGGAGCGAATCGTTGATGTTCAGCCGGCGACGGCGCCCAACGTCGACGAACAGGATCGCGATGCAGCTGGCGAAGGGAAACTACCACCCCCTGTATGCACCGGCGCGGGCACTTCGTTGACACCTCGGCTAGTCACCCGCCACCACTCAAACGCCACTACGGGCCCGAAATGCGGCGACAATCATTAGTCAAACAACTGCGCACACGCAGTGCGGGTAAGGAGACTGTGGAACGAGATCTCCGCGGTACGGCGCCCCTAAGAGCCCATGAGCATTCACGCTTCTTCGTCTAATGCCCGCCGCGACGCAGCATGGGCTCCGTGTCTCGCCCAGCAAACGCTTTCACGTGCATCCTGCTCTGCGTATTTTGCTTCGCTGGAAATGCCGAGCCGAGGCTAGTACTTCACACGTGGCTTCGGTCTCACCCAGCGGGCTAGGCGTTCACGATTCGTTCCACGTGAAACACGTGAAAGAGGCTGGTTCTGCTCTGGTCCGTTGCACGATCAGCCTGCGCCCAGACCCTAGGCGGCGGCCCTGCTGGGGCCCAGTATGGGCCCGCTCACAGGGCCTGATGGGACGGACCGACGGTCGACGAGATTCGACCACTCAGCTACACGTCCCACGGGACTGCCTTGTTTGTGACGATGGGACTTAATGGATCGCCCCCTTCCACAGACCCCGAGACGAAGGTATTTATTGGCTTCGTTTCACGTGGAACAGAACCCGAGGGCTGACAGCTCGGTTCGGGCCTCAAGCCAGGTCGGGTCTCAAGCTCCCGACAGCTACAAAGCCGCACGGCTCGACCTGGAAGACACGACAAGAGTGTGAGGACTCCAATATCCACGTCCGCGGGTTGTGCGGGCCGCAGAATGAGCACCGGACCTCGCAAGTGCGAGACCTCGAAGTTCGAAACGAAGAGTCCGGTCCGGCGCTCAGAAACAAGGCCATCGGACGCTGAGATTCAAGGGATAGCCGAGCGCACGCCGGTCATGTGATGAGGGCTCCATGATGAGCTCCGAACACCAGCGGATCGCAACTGCACCTCACGGCGACGGTCACGACTGGAACCACGGGCCTAATTCAACTTCGGCTACCGACTGCTTTCGCCAACGCCTTCACTCCCTGTCTTGTGTCATGCCGATTCCACGTTGCAGCACAACCGCGGGGTACCCGTGGGTCGGTAGCGGTTGAACATGAGTACCTCACGCAACCCATATGAGGAACCTAATCGAGTCCCGTCGGACCACTCCATTTGTTCCATGGCTGTCCAGTACTGGGACCCAGACTCCACCACACCAGTCGACTGTCAGCACTGCGGGAGCCTCTCAGCCCCCTACGCCCACCCTTGAACCTCGCCAGCAAGCCCCTGTTCTCAACCTACTCCGATCACTCGCGGCACAGACGTGCCATGATCCAGAGGTGCTGTTACTTGTTGCCATTTGGCATTTGCTGCTGTTTGAGAGTTCAGGTGACCCAGCTAGCAGACCAGTTTCACGTGAAACGGGGCGCATTCCTAGCGCTCAATACGGTGGTCGAGCCCCAGTGCAGCAGCCGCTAACGGCGAACCGTTGACGAGGCCAGCCAGCATGACTCTGGGCGCATCTCACCAAGCTGTCGTTCCTTCTCCACTGGACGGTGCCTTCCTGAGCGTTCACGTGACGTCACGTGGAACGCAATTCACTCCCAAAACTCGGGCGGGCCCGATTGACCTGTAGGACTGTGTTGCAGTTGGCCCGAAGCGTTCATTCGCACGAGCCGCAATCCGTGACTGCCGTCCTCGCTCTCACGGATCAGAACCTCTGGCAGCCACGGGCACCGGAACTACCCTGACCTCACTGCTTGAGCACCTGGAGACGGACAGTCAACGGCGACTCATGCCGATATCGATCGAGAACTCCCGTCGGTGTCGATCGCGGAGCAGATCACTGTTGAGAGATGGACCATCGACGCTTACACAAATGCGGTTTGGCAGGGCGGCCCACTCCGTTGCATTAGTTTATGCGAACGGCCTCTGCGCACGATCATCATCGCCCGAGACGTGACTCGATCTGTCAGCTGTCAGTCGTCAGCCGTCACGTTCTGTTTCACGTGGAACACAGCCCTCATCTCAGGATTCGCGGCTGGGATGACACCGTTCCTCCGGCCCGCTGCCCGACGCGTCCCGATAGATCTCCCACATGGTGGGTGGCTGACCTGAGGTTCTCTTTTCCTATTTCTCTACTTGGAGCTGAATCGAGTCCGGCCACGGCGTAGAGAGCACTCTCAACTCGTCGACAGACAAGAGTCTCAGATCGACAAGGTGGCACTGTTCCGAGCTCTGCGCCCTTACCCAAGGCCGGTGAGCCCAGCCGGCGCGCTCGACGAGCTGAATTCTTTGAGCCCCGTGGAAAACTCCGCTCCGCCCCACAGAGAGGACCAGATGCCGCCGCTGAACATCCAGTATTCGGCGACGGCCGGCTGCTGGAGCCCGCTAATCGACAACGAGGCGACACCGGCTCCTCATGGTGTTCGAGTCATGGTGCTCTAGCTTCAAGCGCCAACAATCATCCGTTTCACGTGGAACACACCGCCCTAGAGACTCTCACTACCTACAGCCGGAGCAGGACCGCTACCCACTTCGCGCCGCGGTTACGATCCACAGTTCAGTCGTTGCACCTGTCTGGGACTCTGCTGCCGCGCCTGATTCGATGACAATCGCATTCTCGCGAACCCTCTCAGTCACACGATCCGTATCCTTCCGAACGAGGCGAAGTGCAGCGACTCAGAACGCCCGGGCCTACGGCCCAAAGGAAGCAGTACTACTCTCGCGCTCCACCAACCGTTAGCCGGCCCCAGCGGTCGCGAGCTTGGATCCAATTTGCCGCGACTGGGTTCCGGCGTGCGATTGAGATCGGACACATCGAATGTCAACGCTCGGAACTTCACGCAGCTGAGTCAATGAATCACTGCATCACTAGGCCGCTAGGCCGCTAGGCCGCCGCAGAGACGCAGAGACGCAGAGACGCAGAGACGCAGAGACGCAGTTCAACTTGGCACCCCTAGTGCTGTCGCTGATTTTGATTCGGACTCCAGACCGCAAACTCACACGGTCGATATGCTTCGGCTGGCCCGCTCAATCTCATCCCATCCCCTCTCCCAACCCATGGTGAGAGTGGTCCCCAGGACTTCGGGCCACTGGGGGCAGAGGGAATCCGATCGGCAGTGCCTTGGGAGATCCATGGGTGTACGCGCTTGCTCAGCCCAATGGTCATTCCAACAGGCTGCGTACGAGGCATTGCACGCACCCTATTTGCCTAGTACTTCCTCCTCGCTTCAACGAGCGAGTACCCGGGTGCGGGAGTACGCGGGTGCGCGAGCTCGATGTCCCGATCGGGTGACCACGAGCTTGCAAGCCTGGGCCTGAGCGTTGTGACGGTCCGACCACCGTCGTTTCACGTGAAACAAACACAAGCCGTTCCTGGAATGAACAGTAGTGAGATCGACAACGGGACGACCGGCCCGTCTTGATCAAGGAAGTTCTGAAACTGTGCGAGGAGCTCAACTGCCGGCCACCGCGGAATCCTCGATCTTGGATCCTGAATTGCACGATGTTTCACGTGGAACGATTTGAAGACAAGACATCGAGACTGGTTGAAGTCACGAGTTCGATCACGTGAACATAGTCATGTGCAGGCACTGCCCGCGACGGGACCGAACATCGAGCGGCTCACGTGAGCTCATTATCGACGCAATCGCACTTGGTAGTCCCGAGCGGGTACGGTCCCACAGCCAGGTCTGTGCCCCCACACGGGTAACCAGACGATTGGAAGCAGCACCGCACCCCACCTAGACAGCCAACGCCGATCCGCGCACGGACAGGGGCAACGAGAGGGGCAGGGTCACAGTCACAGTCACAGTCACAGTGACAGTGACAGTGACAGTGACAGTGAAGCTATCTCCACACCAGACCAGCTTCCAGCGCCCAACGCGCGCTCCCACAAGCTTGTGGACGGACAGTGACAATGCCGGCTTTCACGCGCCGCGCCTCGATTTGCAGACGCTACCGACTCGGACGCTCTCCTCCTTCCTCTGCCCCTACCCCGTGCCCATACCTGTATCGCCCCAACTGAACCGGAACCGCACCCCCACCGCCATTCGTCTGTCGCCCGCAGCCCGCAGCCCGCCGTGACCAGTAGCTGGCCGCAAGCTCGCCACGTAGCCTTCCTCGCGCCAGCACGGCGATGGCACGCGAGACTTCAGAGATCAGTGAACCGCGTCGGGGCGGTCGGGGGCGGTTCAGGGCGGTCACAGCGGCCTCAGACTTCCTGCACTCGCTCTGGACTGTCTTCGGCGTGCGCCATGAAGGCTCGAGCCGTCATGTGCCCTTCTACACCTCCCTAAAGAGCAACGGGCAGAGAGCGATAGCAGAGAGCGATAGCAGAGAGCGACAGGGCTAAGGGCGACAGACAAGAGAATTTGCCGCCCACCACCACACCACGATCGGCACTGCCGCGGTCAGCTCTCCGAGTCCGTCAATGTCCGGGGCACGCTTCCAAGGCATCTGAACCCCCACACCCCCGTGGCGCCGCCATGAGCCACGTCGGTCAGACGGTGGTCAGGCCCGACTCATGGCTGCGCAGCGAGCGACGGTTTCGCGGCGCATAGGCCTTCTGGATAACAATGCGCCACGAAAATCCACCGTTTCACGTGAAACAGCCGCCGTTGACGAAGAGCTTCATACGAATGTGTCAGGAGCACACAGTTCGGGAGTCGGGAGCTCGTAGGGCTCGATGACCCGAGTTCGAGTGCCTCTGCGAGGGGCTCTTGCAACTGATCGAGGTTGGCGTCAGGTGACGTGGGGACGGCGCCTGGGGCATCTATGAGCGAGAACGGTTCGCGTCTGACCGACTGACTCCGATTCCAGAGCTACGGCACGCTATTCCGTGCGGATTCAACACCGACAGACCAAGAATCCGACTTCGGGACACCTGATCGACAATGACCGGCAGATTCACGTGAGATAAATACCGCGCCCGTGTTGTTCACGAAGAAAACCAAGCTGCATCGAACTCCACCGATACAAAGAGTCAGCGTTTAACTGTGACTCTGAGGACGTCCGAACGAGAGCAGTCAGTCGACCGTCGCGCGAATAACTCGCGTCGTCTCGGTGTCCAGCTCTTCCCCGAGTTCTTCGACGCGAACATCGATGAGTCCGAACTTGCGAATCACCTTGCTGGCCTTCTCGATCTCCGCTTCTGCGGAGCGTCCCTTGAGGAAGACCAATTCGCCGCCTGAGCGGACGAGCGGAACCGTGATCGGGATCAGCTTGCTCAGAGCTGAAACTGCTCGGGCTGTCAGCTGGTCGAACGTGAACTCATCGTGGACCTCTTCGGCACGAGCACGACGCACCTGCACGTTCTCGAGGGCAAGCGCATCCACCTCACGCTGCAGCCAGTCGGTACGACGCTCCATCGGCTCGATCAGCACGAAGTTGACATCAGGACGTGCGATGGCGAGCACGATACCCGGCAAGCCAGCACCAGAGCCGATGTCTCCGACGAGGCCCGGACGGAGCAGCGGCGCCATGAGCACCGAGTTCACGATATGGCGCGTCCACAACCGCGGGTACTCGAGGGGTCCAACCAGACCGAGCTGCTCCCCGTACTGGGCGAGGTCGGACGTGAACGCCCGCGCAAGGTCGATACGGTCAGCGAAGAGCTCGGCGGCGATCGCCGGCTCGACCTCGACCTCGGTCGGCTGCTCAGTCATACGGGAGATCCCTCTCGAACGTGAATGTTGACGCCAGACTGCAGTGCCTCCCGCAATCAGCTCGAACCAGTCTGACACGTGCGGCGGCGACCGCACCCGCCTGACAGTCGTCCACGGACAACAAAGCTGTGGATAACTTTGTGGAGAACGCGGGATCGAGGCGGGTCAAGAGTCAAATCGCCTGGAATAAGCGCCTGACCAGGCTTTTAACGAGGGAAGGTGCAGAACTCGCCGAGGAGCGCACTCTCGCCTGTGGAAACTCCTGTGGATAAGTCCTAGATCAGGCAGACGCGACTGGGCGGATGACGGTGTGACGCTCACGCGCCTCGCCCTCCGACTCGGACACGTAGCCACGCTCCGAGACGATGTCGTGCACGATCTTCCGCTCGTAGGACGACATCGGGGGAAGCGCAGCCGATGAGGCGCCTTCTTCGATGCGAGTCACGGCCCGGTCGACGAGACCGACGAGCTCGGTGCGTCGCGCGTCGCGCGAGCCGCCGATGTCCAGAATGAGTCTCGAGAACTCTCCGGTCTCGGCTTGGACGGCCAGACGAGTCAAGTGCTGGAGAGCATCAACCGTCTCGCCATCCGCGAGCTTCGAGAGGTTCGACTCACCGTCTGAGTTCACGGAGATGTACGTGCGAGACTCGCGAACCTCGATGTCGAGGTCACCGTCGACGTCGCTGATGTCCAGCAGCTCCTCAAGGTAATCCGCCGCGATGTCACCGTCGTCACGCGAGTCCGGTGTGCTGACATCCGCGGGGATGGTCTCAGGAGTTGCTTCAGTCATGCGGGTTCCTTAAACAGTGTGGCAGCGAGAGTTGGGGAGCTACTTCTTGGCAGGTGGGCTGCTCTTGCCCGACGAGGTGCCACCGCTCGGCTTGCCGCCGGAGGCCTTCTTCTTGGCCCTGTTCTTCGACACGGGCTGCGTTCGCTGCACCGGCTGCTGGACGGGTGCCTCGATGATGACGTTGCCCTTGGCGTCCTTGCGCTCAGGCTCGACCCACTTGCCCCGAGCCTTGAGCCGGTCCTCGCGAGCCTTCGCGGCTTCAGAGCCGGGCGTCGGCATGTTGCGGATGATGATGTACTGCTGCCCCATCGTCCAGAAGTTCGAGATGAGCCAGTACGTCATGACACCGAGCGGGAACATGACACCGGATACCAGGAACGTGAGCGGCAGGATGTACAGCAGCATCTGCTGCTGGCGGTACATCGGCGACTCCTTGGTCGCCTGCGACACGTTCTTCGAGGTGATCTGCTTCTGGGTGATGAACTGGGAGACCGTCATCACGACGACCATGACGCCGGCGAGGATCTGCACTCCGACGTTGCCGTCGTTGTTGAGGAACGTCGCACTCAGCGGTGCGCCCCAGATGTCTGCCTGCGAGAAGGATGTGGCGAGCTCCTGGTTGAGGAGGCCGACACCCACCGTGTTGTGCTGCGCGCCGTTGAGCACGGAGAACAGGCCGAAGAAGATCGGCATCTGCACGAGGAGCGGCCAGCAGCCAGCCATGGGGTTCGAGCCGGTGCGCTGGTAGACCGCCATGGTCTCGCGGCGCATCGCCTCCATGGAGAACTGGTCGCGCTTGCCCTTGTACTTGTCCTGGATCTTCTTGATCTCAGGAGCGACATCCATCATGGCTCGCTGGGACTTCACCTGCTTCACCATGAGGGGAATCATGGCGGAGCGGACGACGAGCACGAGGCCGAGGATCGCCAGGATCCAGGTCCAGCCGTCTGTGCCATCGAGACCGAGCGTCGTCCACAGCGAGTGGAATCCGACCAAGATGAGCTCGATGACCCATTTGATCGGCCACAGGATGGTTCCGAGGATATCCATGAGTGTGGTGACGTCTTTCTCTTAGATGCCGCTAGCTGCCCTGGACTACGAATCCGTGGGCAGTAGTGGTGGTGGTTCTGTGTTCAGGCTCTGGCACGTCGTCAATGCCTCCGGCAGCCCAGGGGTGGCAACGAACCAGTCGTCGCCCGGTGAGGAAGCCGCCCCGGAGGACGCCATGAACCTGCACGGCTCTTAAAGAGTACGCGGAGCAGCTGGGGTGATACCGGCAGACATCTCCGTAGAGCGGAGAGATCAACAGCCGGTAGCCGTTGAGCACAGCGATGACGACGTTGCGGGGAAACAGCGCGACCGCGCGGAGTGAGCCGCCCATCAGATGCTCGAGCTCACGGTTCTCGGTGCACTCTCGTCGCCGCTGGCGGCGATACGGCGCACTCCTCGTAAGGATCCGAACCGTGCACGCTCCCGCAGCTCCTCGAATCCGAGCGCAGCTGCTTCGGGGTGCACGCGGTAGACGATGTCGAAGCCCGACCCCACTTCAGGGAGAAGCTCCCTGGAGACGGCTTTGAGTCGACGACGGATGCGATTGCGCACAACGGCCACACCTACCCGCTTCGAGACAATGAAGCCGAAGCGAGTAGGTGTGTCGTTGGTGTCGCGCTCGCGCACGCTGACCGTGATTCCCCGAGCACCCACGCGAACGCCGCGTCGAACGATGGCTTGGTAGTCATCGCCCTTCGTGACGCGGTTCGCGTAGGGAAGCAAGAAGCTACGCGGAAAGCTCGGTGCGTCCCTTGCGGCGACGAGCCGAGAGGATGGCGCGACCCGCACGGGTGCGCATACGCAGGCGGAAGCCGTGGGTCTTCGCGCGACGGCGGTTGTTTGGCTGGAAAGTACGCTTCGACATGAGAACTCCGGAAGATACGACCCGATCGGCGGACGCCGTACGGATTTTCACAAGTGCCCTACCGAAGGGCACAACTGCCTTAACCTACGTGACCTGCGCCTGGCAGTCAACTGCCGCCAGAAGCCCCGCATTATGCTCACGAGCTCGTGCCGAGGAGCGGCGACATGCCGGACCCAGCGAAAGCGATTGGCGCACGCCCTGATCCGGCGTAGGCTGGACCCCTACCTCTGCGAGTTATGCACAGGCAGACGCCCGTTTGTCCACAGAAGTTGTGGATATCTCACCGGGTAGATCACAATGACTTGCGCACCAGTGCCACACGGCCGGTGCGTTGACCATGCTGCGAGTGCGCAGCCAAGAAGAAACGCCGGCCCACAGAGATGCGGAGCTGGGAAGTACAGAGGGACGGGGGGAGTGCTTCGGTGACCGACCCCGTTTCGGAGACGTGGCAGACGCTGCTCTCCACACTGCGTGAAGACGACCGCGTCCCCGCTTCCCTTCTGGGGTTCCTCGGCCTCGTCGAGGCGAAGGGCGTCATGAGCGGCGCCCTGCTCCTCGAAGTCCCGAACGACATGACTCGCACGATGATCGAGACGCGCGCGCGGGTGCCGATGCTCGCCGCGATCGCTGAGCTCGACGAGTCCGAGATCAAGACCTTCGCGGTGCTCGTCAACCCGGATGCTGCGCCTCGAGCATCGGCGAGCGAGCCCCTGGACTCGCACGACTACATCGAGGTGGCACCACCACGCTCCGCTCCCGCGCCGACGAGCTCCGTCACCGTGGTCGAGTCGGAGGCGGCCGGCCTCCATTCCTCGTCGGATCAGGGAGCGCGCACGCAGCCAGACCCGGAGTCGCGCCTCAACCCTCGCTACACCTTCGACAACTACATCATCGGAGGGTCGAACCGATTCGCGCATGCTGCCGCGGTCGCAGTAGCGGAAGCACCGGCTCGCTCGTACAACCCCCTCTTCGTCTACGGCGGCTCCGGGCTAGGCAAGACCCACATGCTCCACGCCATCGGCAACTACGCCGAGTCGATCTATCCGGGCATCCAGGTCAGGTACGTCTCGAGCGAAGAGTTCACGAACGACTTCATCAACTCGATCGCCAACAACAGGACGCAGTCGTTCCAGGCGCGCTACCGCGACAACGACATCCTCCTCATCGACGACATCCAGTTCCTCCAGGGCAAGGACTCGACGCAGGAGGCCTTCTTCCACACGTTCAACACCCTGCACGAGCACAACAAGCAGGTCGTGATCACGAGTGACCTCCCACCGAAGCAGCTGACGGGCTTCGAGGACCGGATGCGGTCGCGCTTCGAGTGGGGCCTCATCACCGACGTGCAGTCGCCTGACCTCGAGACGCGAATCGCCATCCTGAGGAAGAAGTCGCAGGTCGACAACCTCCTGATTCCCGACGATGCGCTCGAGTTCATCGCTGCACGGGTGTCCTCCAGCATCCGTGAACTCGAGGGCACGCTCATCAGAGTCACCGCGTATGCGAACCTCAACGGCGAGAAGGTCGATCTTGCGCTCGTCTCGACCGTCCTGAAGGATCTGGTCTCCGACCAGGACACGGGCATCGTGTCTCCGGTCGACATCATCAACCGCACTGCCGCGTACTTCCAGCTGACCGTCGATGACCTCTACGGCTCGTCCCGCTCTCAGGCGATCGCGACGAGCAGGCAGATCGCCATGTACATCTGCAGGGAGATGACGAACCTCTCGCTCCCGAAGATCGGGCAGCTGTTCGGCGGACGGGACCACACCACGGTCATGTACGCCCACCGCAAGATCACGAAGCTGATGACCGAGCGACGAGACGTCTACAACCAGGTCACCGAGCTCACCGCGCGCATCCGCCAGAACGGCAACGGCCGCTCCTGAGCGACCCATCTGCTCCACATCACGACGCCACGTGCTCGGATGTGGAGTTTTTCTTGCCGTTTTTGCCTGTGGATAACTTGTGGACTGTGGAATCGACACGCGAGCACGGACTGTGGAAAACGCCCTCGACGCTGTGGAGTCCACGAAGTTGTGCACCCCAGTGCTCGTCAGCGTGCACAGGGCGTCCACCGCTCGACCACAACTTACATTCTTGTAGTTCCCGTGGGGCTGCTGGTGAGTTCGGAGTTATCCACAGTGTGCACAGCTGTTAATACGATGATGACAAGAAATCTATAGATATTGGGAGAGTCGATGACATCGATGGACGGTGGTCGGCTGGACGTCGGCGGGCTGGTATTTTCGCGTGCGCGACGCCTCGGGCATGCTGCTGCGTGCATCACAGGATGCACGGGCGATCGGTCACAACACACCGAATCGAGGCGGCTACCATTGGGGCATTCCAACGAGAGGAACGCCTAGTGAAGTTTGTTGTCAACCGTGACGTCTTCAGCGATGCGGTGTCGTTTGTCGTCAAGCTTCTGCCTCAGCGCCCGACCCTCCCCATCCTCAGCGGTGTCGTCGTCGAGGTCGGCGAGGCAGGCGTCACGCTCTCGTCGTTCGACTACGAGGTCTCAAGCCGCACCAGCATCGACGCTGATGTGCAGGAACCCGGCGCGGTCCTCGTACAGGGTCGTCTTCTCGCAGACATCGCGAACCGCCTCCCGCAGGCCCCCGTCGAGCTGAGCCGTGACGACTCCGGCGTTGTCATTCGCTGTGGAAGCGCTTCGTTCCACCTCCCGACGATGCCGATCGAGGAGTTCCCGAGCCTTCCCGTCGTCGAGGGTGCCAGCGGCTCCATCGCCGGCGATGTCTTCTCGGAAGCCATCTCCCAGGTCGCCGTCGCCGCTTCCCGTGAAGATGTCGCCCCCGTCATCACGGGCGTCAACCTCTCCCTGCAGGCAGACTCCATGAGCCTCGTCGCAACCGACCGCTACCGCGTCGCCGTTCGCACGATCGAATGGCAGAGCTCGCTCACGGAGACCGAGACGGCGCTCGTGCCGGCGAAGACGCTCGCCGAGGTCGGCAAGTCGCTCGGCAGCTCAGGTGAGATCACCATCACCCTCGTCAAGGACGACATCCGCGAGCTGATCGCCTTCTCTGCCGGCAACAAGACCGTCACCTCGCTGCTCATCAAGGGCAACTTCCCGGCCGTCGAGCGTCTGTTCCCCGCCGAGACGCCGCACTACGCGGTGCTCACGGTGAGCGACATCGTCGACGCGGTTCGTCGCGTGCAGCTCGTCCTCGAGCGCGAGGCGGCCTTGCGCTTCACGTTCACGACCGAGGGACTCCACCTGGAAGCGCTCGGCAGCGAGCAGGCGCAGGCGAGCGAGAACCTCGACGCGGTGCTCCAGGGGAACGACATGGTCGTCTCGCTCAAGCCGCAGTTCCTGCTCGACGGCGTCGGGGCCATCCACTCGCCGTTCGTTCGCATCGCGTTCACGAACTCCGAGAACCCCAACAAGCCCGGACCAGTGCTGCTCACGAGCCAGACCTCGCGCGATGAAGGCGAGTCGACGAACTACCGCTACCTGCTGCAGCCGAATCTGCTCATGCGGTAACCGGTGCACGTCACCCGTCTGCAGCTGCACGACTTCAGGAACTACGAGTCGGCCGACCTCTCGCTTGGACCCGGCGCTCACCTGTTCGTCGGTTCCAACGGCCAGGGAAAGACCAACCTCGTCGAGGCGATCGGATACCTGGCCACGCTCGGTTCGCACCGAGTCTCGAGCGACCAGGCGCTGGTGCGCTTCGGCCAGGAGTTCGCCGTCGTCAAGATGGAGCTGGCCCACGAGACGCGCTCGCTGCACCTCGACGTGCAGATCGCGAGCTCGGGTGCGAACAAGGCGCGGGTCGGCGGACAGAACGTCCGGTCTCGGGACCTGGCCAGGTACTTTGCCAGTGTGCTGTTCGCACCGGAGGATCTGACGCTCGTTCGCGGCGAGCCCGGGGCGCGGCGTCGGTTCCTGGACTCCCTGCTCGTGACCCACTCGCCCAGACTTGGCGGTGTCATCGCCGACTACGAGCGTGTGCTTCGGCAGCGGAACTCCCTGCTCCGCTCCATGCGCGGGCCGCGATCGTCCGGCGCGATGATCGCGACGCTCGACGTGTGGGATGAGCGAATGCTCGAGCTCGGCTCGCAGATCATCGCGGAGCGGCTGCTGCTCTGCGACCGGCTCCTGCCTCACCTCGCCGGTTCATATCAGCGTCTTGTCGGCGCCGACCACCGTCCGACGCTCTCGATGCGGGTGTCGGCATTCGGGCACGCAGCCTCTGTGATGGGCGACGCGGATGGCGAGGGGGCCGAGGTCGAGGGTGGCGAGGTCACGACGTCTGAGATCCGCGAGCGGTTCACAGCACAGCTCGCTGCCATGCGTCCTCGGGAGCTCGAGCGCGGAGTGAGCCTCGTGGGCCCGCACCGCGACGACGCCGTCTTCTGGTTGAACGGCTTGCCGGCCCGCGTCACGGCCAGCCACGGGGAGTCCTGGTCGTTCGCCCTCGCGCTCAAGCTCGCCGCTGCCGAGCTGGTGCGGAGCGAGTCGCGCGCTGGGGATCCCGTCCTGATCCTCGACGACGTCTTCGCCGAGCTCGATGCTTCGCGCCGATCGCGCCTTGCAGAGGCGATCGGCGACTTCGAGCAGGTCCTGATCACCGCGGCGGTCCTCGAAGATGTGCCAGCGGGGCTGCGGTCGCAGGTCATCCGCATCAGCGCCGGAACGATACAGACGGGCCAAGCCGATGAGTGAGGGCGCGGAAGTCTACGCGCGCTTCAAGGAGGTCTTCGGCGGGAAGACGACCTCCCTGCGCAGGCGACTGGCCGCCAAGGCGAAGGACGAGCAGGGCACCGACCTGTCCGAGCCTTTCGGCTTCGGCCGGGACCCTGTCGCTGCTGGTTCCGCTCTCGCGGCGCTCACCAGGCAGTTCGGCTGGAACGGCCCCATCAAGCAGGCGGAGCTGATGGATGCGTGGCCCGAGATCGTCGGCAAGGAGACGGCCGCGCATTCGACGCCCCTGCACATCGAGGACGGCGTGCTGCTCGTCCAGTGCGACTCGACAGCCTGGGCGACGCAGCTCCGCGGCATGCAGACGCTGCTGCTCACGAACCTCATCGAGAGGTACGCCGAGGCGAAGGTCGAGCGCATCCGCTTTCTGAACCCGGGTGCCCCCTCGTGGAAACGCGGTCCCAGATCGGTTCCAGGGCGTGGCCCACGCGATACCTACGGTTGACGAGGCATTTACGGTCCTGGCCATTGTTTTCGTCGCTTGACGCGCCTTCTTCGGGCTTCGGGCCGGGTTCCTTGGTAGACTGAACAGTCGCTGGATCCGCGTCGTGCGAGTTTGCTCGCAACGCGGATCTTGCATGTCGCCACACAGCAAGGAGACGCCCGAGTTATGGCATCAGAAACTTCCGACCCCGAGAACACGACTGAGACGCCAGAAGATGCGGGGAAGTCGGCCGGTCCAGGAACGTCGGAAGGCCAGACTGCGGCGGAAGGGCTGAGCGAGGCGCCCGCTGAAGTGGCTGAGACCCGCTCGCAGAACGATCGCGTCGAGAACGACTACGGCGCCGGGCAGATCCAGGTGCTCGAGGGTCTCGAGGCCGTGCGCAAGCGCCCGGGCATGTACATCGGGTCGACAGGCCCCGAGGGCCTGCACCACCTGGTGTACGAAATTGTGGATAACTCTGTGGATGAATCGCTCGCGGGGTACTGCGACGACATCCAGGTCGCGCTCCAGGAAGACGGCGCCGTGCGCGTGAGCGACAACGGACGAGGCATCCCCGTCGAGCTGCACCCGATCGAGGGAATCTCCACTCTCGAGGTGGTCCTCACCAAGCTCCACGCCGGCGGCAAGTTCGGTGGCGGTGGCTACGCCGTCTCCGGTGGTCTCCACGGTGTCGGCTCTTCGGTGGTTAACGCGCTCTCGTACCGCCTCATCGCTCAGGTCAAGCGCGACGGCTTCGAATGGGAGATGGACTTCGAGAACGGCGTCCCGACGGGCGACATCCGCAAGGGTGAGCCGACGGAAGACACCGGGACCACCATCACGTTCTACGCGAACTCCGAGATCTTCGAGACCGTCGAGTACGACTTCGAAGTGCTGCGCGCCCGCTTCCAGCAGATGGCGTTCCTGAACAAGGGCCTCCGCATCTCGCTGGCCGACGACCGTGACCAGTCCACCCTCCAGGGTGATGGGCTCGCCGCTCAGATCACGGAGCTGCAGGACGAGTCCGCCGCCGATATCGACGAGGCGGAGCGCACCGAGACGGGTGAGCCGAAGGGCGTCACCGAGTCGATCGAGATCCCACAGAAGCGCTCGCAGACGTACCTGTTCGAGCGCGGTCTCGTCGACTACGTGCAGCACCTCGTCAGCCGCCGGAAGAAGCAGCCGGTCCACGAGGAGATCATCGAGGTCAACGCCGAGGACACCGAGCGCAAGATCTCGCTCGAGCTCGCCATGCAGTGGATCGACTCCTACTCGGAATCCATCCACTCGTTCGCGAACACGATCAACACCAAGGAGGGCGGCACGCACCTCGAGGGGTTCCGTGCAGCGCTGACCACGGTCGTGAACCGCTACGCGAGGGAGAAGAACCTCGTCAAGGAGAAGGACGAGAACTTCTCAGGCGAAGACGTCCGCGAAGGCCTCGCTGCAGTCATCTCCATCAAGCTGGGCGAGCCCCAGTTCGAGGGCCAGACGAAGACGAAGCTCGGCAACACGGAGGCCAAGTCCTACGTGCAGCGGATCGTCGGACAGGCCCTCCAGGACTGGTTCGACCGCAACCCCTCGCAGGCGAGGGACATCATCCGCAAGGCCGGTCAGGCATCCGCCGCCCGCCTCGCCGCCCGCCGTGCACGCGAGCAGACCAGGCGCAAGGGACTCCTCGAGACCGGCGGCATGCCCGGCAAGCTCAAGGACTGCCAGTCGAAGGACCCGACTCGCTCTGAGGTCTTCATCGTCGAGGGTGACTCGGCAGGCGGCTCCGCCGTCCAGGGCCGTGATCCCGAGACGCAGGCGATCCTCCCGCTCCGCGGAAAGATCCTGAACGTCGAGAAGGCCCGCCTCGACCGTGCGCTGCAGAACAACGAAGTGCAGTCCATGATCACGGCCTTCGGAGCCGGCCTTGGCGACGACTTCGACCCTGACAAGGTCAGGTACCACAAGATCATCCTCATGGCAGACGCCGACGTCGACGGTCAGCACATCACGACCCTGCTGCTCACCCTGCTGTTCCGCTACATGCGTCCGCTCGTCGAGCTCGGGTACGTCTTCCTCGCCCAGCCGCCGCTGTACCGCATCAAGTGGTCGAATGCCGCGCACGACTTCGCGTACTCCGACCGTGAGCGCGACGCGATGCTCGCAGACGGCAAGGCAGCTGGCCGACGCATCCCCAAGGACAACGCCATCCAGCGCTACAAGGGCCTCGGCGAGATGAGCTACCAGGAACTCTGGGAGACGACGATGGACCCCGCAGTGCGCACGCTCCTGCAGGTCAAGGTGACCGACGCTGAGGCGGCTGATGCCGTGTTCAGCACGCTCATGGGCGAGGACGTCGAATCTCGCCGGACCTTCATTCAGCAGAACGCGCACGACGTGCGCTTCCTCGATATCTAAGGCACACAGGCACCTCTATGGCTGAAGAACGCGTCACAACCACCAACGCCGACGGCGGCGACCGCATCGGACAGGTCGACCTGCAGCTCGAGATGCAGCGCTCGTACCTCGACTACGCGATGAGCGTCATCGTCGGACGAGCACTGCCCGAGGTCCGGGATGGGCTCAAGCCCGTGCACCGTCGTGTCATCTACGCGATGTACGACGGCGGATACCGCCCGGACAAGGCGTTCTCGAAGTGCGCCCGCGTCGTCGGCGACGTCATGGGGCAGTTCCACCCGCACGGTGACTCGGCGATCTACGACGCGCTGGTCCGCCTCGTGCAGCCGTGGTCCCTTCGCTACCCGCTTGCGCTCGGCCAGGGGAACTTCGGCTCCGCCGGCAACGACGGCGCCGCCGCCCCCCGTTACACCGAGACGAAGATGGCGCCGCTTGCGCTCGAGATGGTCAGGGACATCGACGAGGACACCGTCGACTTCCAGGACAACTACGACGGCCGCACGCGTGAGCCTGCCGTGCTGCCCGCTCGCTTCCCGAACCTCCTTGTCAACGGCTCCGTCGGCATCGCCGTCGGAATGGCCACGAACATCCCGCCGCACAACCTCCGCGAGGTCGCAGCAGGCGCGCTCTGGCACCTCGAGCACCCGGACGCCTCTCGTGAGGAGCTCATGGATGCGCTCATGGAGCGCGTCCACGGTCCAGACTTCCCGACCGGTGCGCAGATCCTCGGCACCAAGGGCATCCAGGAGGCGTACCGCACCGGTCGCGGCTCCATCACGATGCGCGCGGTCGTCGCGATCGAGGAGATCCACGGACGCACGTGCCTGGTCATCACCGAGCTGCCGTACCAGGTCAACCCGGACAACCTCGCGCTCAAGGTCGCCGAGCTGGTCAAGGATCAGCGCCTCTCCGGCATCGCCGACATCCGCGACGAGTCCTCCGGCCGCACGGGACAGCGCCTCGTCATCGTGCTCAAGCGCGACGCCGTCGCCAAGGTCGTGCTGAACAACCTCTACAAGCACACGCAGCTGCAGGAGAACTTCGGCGCGAACATGCTCGCGATCGTCGACGGGGTTCCGCGCACGCTCGCCATCGACGGCTTCATCACCGCCTGGGTGCAGCACCAGGTGGAAGTCATCGTGCGTCGCACGAAGTTCCGCCTCAAGAAGGCCGAGGACGAGGTTCACATCCTCCGCGGCTACCTCAAGGCCCTCGACATGCTCGACGAGGTCATCGCGCTCATCCGCCGGTCGCCGACCGTCGAAGAGGCGCGTACCGGCCTCATGGAGCTGCTCGACGTGGACGAGCTGCAGGCAAGCGCCATCCTGAACCTCCAGCTCCGCCGCCTCGCGGCGCTCGAGCGCCAGAAGATCATGGAAGACGCGGCCCGCCTCGAGGCCATGATCGCCGAGTACAAGGCGATCCTCGCCGACCCAGCGCGCCAGCGCACCATCATCGGCGAAGAGCTGCAGGAGGTCGTCGACAAGTTCGGCGACGATCGTCGCACTGAGATCCTGCGCGGCTCCGGCGGTGACATGACCGACGAGGACCTGATCCCCGAGGAAGAGATGGTCGTCACCGTGACCCGCGGCGGCTACATCAAGCGCACGCGCAGCGACAACTACCGCTCGCAGCACCGCGGCGGCAAGGGCATCAAGGGCGCGCAGCTCCGCGCGGATGACGTCGTCGAGCAGTTCTTCGTGACGACGACGCACCACTGGCTGCTCTTCTTCACCAACCTGGGCCGCGTGTACCGGGCGAAGGCGTACGAGCTCATGGAGGCGGGACGGGACGCGAAGGGGCAGCACATCGCGAACCTCCTGCCGCTCCAGCCCGATGAGAAGGTCGCGCAGATCCTCGACATCAGCGACTACCGCCAGGCGCAGTATCTCGTCCTCGCGACGCGTGAGGGGCTCGTCAAGAAGACGGCGCTCACGGAGTACGACACGAACCGTCAGGCTGGCATCATCGCGGTCAACCTTCGCGAAGGGGACGAGCTGGTCTCCGCCATGCTCGCCGACGAGTCGGACCACGTGTTCTGCGTCTCGCACCTCGGAATGTCGCTTCGCTTCGAGGCGAACGACGAGGCGCTTCGGCCCATGGGCCGGTCGACCTCGGGCGTCAAGGGAATGTCGTTCCGCGACGGCGACTACCTGCTGACGGCCGCGGTCACCTCGAGCGACGATGCCTACGTGTTCATCGTCACGGAGGGCGGCTACGCGAAGCGAACGTCGGTGTCGCAGTACCGCATCCAGAAGCGCGGCGGACTCGGCATCAAGGTCGCGAAGCTGAACGAGGAGCGCGGCGGCCTCGCCGGCGCGCTGCTCGTCCACGACAACGAAGAGGTCCTGGTCATCCTCGGCTCCGGCAAGGTCGTTCGCTCCAACGTCGCCGAGGTCTCGGTGACGGGACGCGACTCCATGGGCGTGACGTTCGCGAGGCTCGACAGCAGCGACTACGTGATCGCGATCGCGCAGAACGCCGACCGCGAACTCGAGAAGGAAGACGAGGAAGGTGAGGACGGTGAGACGGACGTCACCGCCGCCGACTCCGCCCTCGAGGGAGCGTCTGCAGGCTCAGCTGACGGCGAGACTGCCCCAGCCGAGAGTGCCCAGAGTGAGACTGTGGCAGACTCTGTCACGTCGTTCGAGCAGGACGAGACCGAAGACTGAGGTACTGATCTATGACGAGCGTTGCTGACAAGCTGGCCCAGAAGTCCAGCAAGAAGACTGCGAGCAAGCAGGTGCGCCTCCGTTTGGTGCACATCGACTTCTGGTCTGTCGTGAAGTTCTCCTTCCTCCTGTCGATCTGCTTCGGCATCATCACGATCGTCGCGACGTTCCTGATGTGGACCGTCATCGAGAACACGGGTGTGCTTGGAAGCGTCAACGACCTGCTCAATGATGTCTCCGGCTCGGCCGGCGTGGGAGTCGACGACTTCGTCACCCTGCCTCAGCTGATGCTGTTCTCCCTTGTGGTCGCACTCCTCAACCTCGTCGCGGGCACGGCCCTCGGCGCAGTTGCGGCGTTCCTCTACAACCTCGCTGTGAAGGTCACGGGGGGCCTCGTGTTCGGTTTCACGAACAGCTAGCGGCTCGATTTCCCTTGACGTGCACTTTTCGTGTATGTTGGGGCAGTCGCTTCGGGGGCTATAGCTCAGGCGGTTAGAGCGCTTCGCTGATAACGAAGAGGTCCCAGGTTCAAGTCCTGGTAGCCCCACGGTTCGATACTGAAGGTTGGTATCGTTTCCACCCGAACGGGGCCTTAACTCAGTTGGTAGAGTGCCTGCTTTGCAAGCAGGATGTCAGGAGTTCGAATCTCCTAGGCTCCACGGTGACAAAGAACCCCGGTCAGAGAAATCTGACCGGGGTTCTTTCTTGTCTGCCTAGTCGACGAAGGCGTCGGGGTGGAGCTCAGAGGCGTCGACTCCCGGCGAGTACACGCTGAGGTCGCTCACGCCGGAGTCTGCGAGCACGTCCTCGCAGAGCAGCGTCTGTCCTCGATACCGGCCCCGCGGGGCGGCGAGCACCGCGTGGGCGGCGTCGGCGTACAGCTCAGGGGTGCGGCTGCGGCGCATGAGCTCCTCGCCGCCGATGATGTTGGCCACCGCTGCTGTCTGGATGGTGGTGCGGGGCCACAGGGTGTTCGCATCCACACCCCGTTCAGCGAACTCGGCCGCGATACCGAGCGTGGCGAGCGTCATTCCGTATTTCGCGGTCATGTACGCCGGGTAGGCGCCGAGCCACTGGGGGGTGAGGTTGAGGGGCGGCGAGAGCGACAGGATGCGCGCATCCGGTGACTCGAGGAGGTGCGGCAGGGCCGCCCGCGAGAGCATGAATGTGCCGCGCTGGTTGATCTGGTGCATGAGGTCGTAGCGCTTCTCGTCGATGTCGAGCGTCGAGCGCAGATCGATGGCGCTCGCATTGTTGACGACGATGTCGATGCCGCCGAACTCGGCGACGGCGCTGTCGACCGCCCGCTGCAGGTCGGAGTCGTCGCGCACGTCGCCGACGACCGGCAGCGCGCGTCCGCCGGCCTCGCGTATCTCCTCAGCGGCCGTGTACACCGTCCCTGGCAGCTTCGGATGTGGATCCCCGGTCTTGGCGAGGAGCACGACGTTCGCACCGTCACGCGCGGCGCGCTTCGCGATTGCGAGTCCGATGCCGCGGCTGCCGCCCGACATTATGATGGTCTTCCCCGCGAGGGAACCTGTCTCCGCTGACTGCGTCAAATCCGCACCTCCATGTGCATCGTGGACAGGCCCACGCTACCCACGCGCCTGCGGAACCTCATGTGCGTTGTGGCACCGAGACAACGCGGACGCGCAAATGGCCGCCCTGAGCGAGTCAGAGCGACCATTCGCGGACGCGACGTGTCGACGAACGCGGTGCAGCGAGCTTCCTAGTGCTCGACGGCCTCCTCCGCGCCGTAGCCCGTGAGCGAGCGCACATCCATCTCCGCGGCGACCCGAGGGTCTTCCTTCTTCTGCGGCAGCACTGAGCCGAGCCAGCCGAGGAAGAACCCGACCGGGATCGAGACGATGCCGGGGTTGTTGAGTGGGAACCAGGCGAAGTCGATTCCCTCGCCGAGCATCGCCGTCTCGGCGCCGGAGACGACCTTCGAGAAGACGATCAGGATGATGGCCGTCGCGAGTCCGCCGTACATGCTCCACAGCGCCCCACGGGTCGTGAACTTGCGCCAGTAGAGCGAATACAGGATCGTCGGCAGGTTCGCGCTGGCCGCGACAGCGAAGGCGAGTGCCACGAGGAACGCGATGTTCTGCCCCTGCACGCCGATGCCACCGACGATGGCGACGACACCGAGGACGACCACCGTGTACTTGCCGACCTTCACCTCCTGCTCTGGGGTCGCCGTTCCACGCTTCACGACGCTGTTGTAGATGTCGTGGGCGAAGGATGCGGCAGCCGTGATCGCGAGGCCCGCGACGACCGCGAGGATCGTGGCGAATGCGACCGCCGAGATGAAGCCCATGAGGATCGGCCCGCCCAGCTCGAGAGCGAGCAGCGGGGCCGCAGAGTTGACGCCTCCTGGCGCATCCTTGATGGCCGGGGCCCCCACGAGTGCCGCTGCGCCGTAGCCGAGGATGAGTGTGAAGACGTAGAAGCCGCCGATGAGCCAGATGGCCCAGACCACCGACTTCCTGGCCTCCTTGGCGGTGGGCACCGTGTAGAAGCGCATGAGCACGTGCGGGAGTCCAGCTGTGCCGAGCACCAGCGCGAGTCCGAGCGAGACGAAGTCGATCGGGTTCTTGCCGTACTGCAGGCCAGGCGCGAGGATCGCGGCCGGATCCTCCGCACCGTCGAGGGCCGCCTTGTCGACCGCCGCCTGGAGGAGCGCGGAGAGATCGAAGCCGTTGATGACGAGCACCCAGATGGTCATCGCCCCCGCGCCGCCGATGAGCAGGAAGGCCTTGATGATCTGCACCCAGGTGGTGCCCTTCATTCCGCCGATGAGCACGTAGATGATCATGAGCACGCCGACGACGGCGACGACGATCGCGACCCCGATGTCGTCGGTGATGCCGAGGAGGAGGGCGACGAGGCCGCCGGCTCCCGCCATCTGCGCGAGCAGGTAGAAGAAGCACACCGCGAGGGTCGTGAGGGCTGCGGCGACGCGCACCGGACGCTGCCTGAGGCGGAACGAGAGCACGTCTGCCATCGTGAACTTGCCGGTGTTGCGCATGAGCTCGGCGACGAGCAGCAGAGCGACGAGCCAGGCGACGAGGAAGCCGATCGAATAGAGGAATCCGTCGTAGCCATTGATGGCGATAGCGCCGACAATGCCGAGGAACGACGCTGCTGACAGGTAATCACCCGAGATCGCGAACCCATTCTGGGTTCCGGAGAAGGATCGCCCGCCGGCGTAGTAGTCGGCTGCGGTCTTGCTGTTGCGGCTTGCGCGAATGACGATGAAGAGAGTGACCGCGACGAATGCCGCGAAGATCGCGATATTCAGGACGGGGTCATTGTTCGCGACAGCGCTGGCCTGGGGTGCCAGCAGCTGCCCGCTCATGCCTGGTCCGCCTTGGTGAGCTCAACGCGAAGGTCGTTCGCGAGCGGATCGAGCCGCCGGTTGGCGTAGGAGACGTACCACATGGTGATCGCGAAGGTCGTCACGAACTGGCCCATGCCGAGCAGCAGACCCACGTTGATGTTGCCGAAGACCGGGGTGGCCATGAATTCATGCGCGTAGGCGGCCACGATGATGTACGCGCCGTACCAGACCAGGAAGAAGATCGAGAGTGGGAAGACGAAGGAGCGCTGGCGCTTCTTCAGCTCCTTGAATTCAGCCGCTTCCTCGAATGCGACGTAGTCGATTCCGCCTGGCGGTTGAGATGACGTTTCGTGTCGCATGGGGCCTCCTTGCCTCAGTGCATTGCTGCGTTCGTCAGATATGTGCGTGCAGTTCTCGACGGCAAAAGGCGGGGCTTCTTCGCATCGTTGCGAACACGAAAGCCTCATTGCCTGCGTGATAGCATCCACGCTACGCATACGACGAAGTATCGAACTACCCCCGGAAGTTGGTAGTGACCACATGATGTTCCCAGAGGCAGCCACTGAGGCGGACGTCTTCGCCGAGGCCGTCGCCCGCCTGCGCGAGACCACGGGGTGTTCACTCTCGTTCGGCGGACCCACCCATCGCGACACGACGAACGTGCACACGATCTGCGGGAATCAGGGTCGTGGATTGGTCGGGTTGCGAGTGCAGCTCGGTCGAGGACTCGGCGGCCGCGCGATGCTGGAGCGTCGCGCGAAGGTCACGACGAACTACCGCGGTAGCAGCCGCATCACGCACGACTACGACGTGCAGGTCCTGTCTGAGGACGTCCAGAGCCTCATGGCGGTTCCGGTCATCGTCGACAAGCATGTTCGGGGCGTGCTCTACGGCGGGTTCCGCGCGGCTCCGGACTCCCAATCGATGTCGCTCGGTCAGGCCGTCGCCCTCGGCAAGAAGGTCGAGGATGAGCTGCGTCTCCGAGACGAGCTGAGGCGCCGAATGCGGGTGGGGTCCGCGAGCATCTCCGAACTCGGATCCGGCGGACTCACCGCAGCCCAGCTGGAGGAGCTGCGGGGCACCTTCTCCGATCTGCGCGAGGTCTCGTCGATGCTCGGCGACGCGCGCGTCCGTGCGCGCCTTCGAGGCGTCGAGGAGCGGCTTGTCAGATTCGCCGGAGATCACGGCGACCCCCGCGATCGGGAGCACTCGAAAGCTGTCGAGTCGACCGAGGCACCAGTCAGGCTCTCGCCGCGGGAGCTCGACGTGCTCGGGCAGATCGCCCTCGGACTCTCCAATCGGGACATCGCCGGAAAGCTGATCCTGACCGAAAGCACCGTCAAGAGCTACCTCGGTACGGCAATGACGAAGCTGGATGCGAGCTCGCGCTACCAAGCTCTTGCCAAGGCGAGGCAGCTGGGGCTCCTCCCCTGAGCTGAATGCGGATCAGAGCGCAACATTCTTGCGTTCATGACCCCGTCAGTGGACTGTTACGCAACGTGTCAGGATGTATCGGCGCGGAGACCCGCTGTTCTCTTATTCTTGCGACGCCTCGTGGCTCTTCTTGCGAGGCCCTCTAGAGCCTTAGAGGATGGCCGGCGCTTGCGCGCCGCATTGAAAGGACCCTCCTCCATGTCACGTCTCACCAAGATCGCCGCAGCAATCGGCGCGATCGCCCTCGTTGGAGGCCTCTCCGCGTGCTCCACCGGCGCATCCGATGAGAACACCATCAAGCTCGGCGTCGTCGGCGCATCCGACCCGTACTGGGAGGTGCTCGTCGAGGAGGCCGCAGCCCAGGACCTCACGGTCGAGCTCGTCGACTTCTCGGACTACAACCAGCCGAACCCGGCGACGACCGAGGGTGAGCTCGACGTCAACGCGTTCCAGCACATCATCTACCTCGCGCAGCACAACGCCGCCAGCGGCGACGACCTCGTGCCGATCGGCTCGACGGCGATCTACCCCCTCGGCTTCTACTCCTCGCAGTACGACTCCGTCGAGGCGATCCCGGATGGCGCCGAGGTTGCGGTGCCGAACGACGCGTCGAACCGCGCACGTGGCCTCCTCGTGCTCCAGGAAGCCGGTCTCATCTCGCTCAAGGACGGCGGCTCGCCGTTCTCGACCCTCGACGACGTGCTCCCCGAGTCGCGCGTCACGGTGACCGAGCTCGAGGCCTCGCTCACGGCGACCTCGCTGCCCGACCTCGCCGGTGCGATCATCAACAACGACTTCGTCGAGAACGCAGGCCTCACGACGGAAGACGCGCTCACTCGCGATGACCCCCAGAACGCCTCCGCGTTCCCGTACATCAACATCTTCGTCACGTCGGCCGAGAACGCCGACAACGCGAACTACCTGAAGCTGGTCGAGATCTACCAGAACTCCGAGGCAGTCGCGGCTTCGGTCAAGGAGACGTTCGGCGACACCGCCGTGCTCACCAAGACCCCCGTCGACGAGCTGCAGACGACGCTCGACGAGCTCGTCGCCGAGATCGAAGCGCAGGGCTAGAACCCACCGCTCGCGTGCTCGCCGCTCGGGACCCGATGATGATCATCAGGCCTCGGGCGGCGATCTCGCTTGCACCGACGGACGGCGTCCCGACGTCGTCCACCAGCACCACCCACACGGTTCGACCGTGAAAGAAGGCGAGAGCGAACACATGGCCCTCATCACACTCACCGACGTCGTCAAGGAGTATCCGTCGCCGAAGCGCGGAGCCCCGGCGACCAGAGCCGTCGACGGCGTCTCGCTCAACGTCGAGGCCGGCGACATCTACGGGGTCATCGGCTACTCGGGGGCTGGCAAGTCGACCATGGTGCGCCTCATCAATGCGCTCGAGCCGACCACGTCCGGCAGCATCCACGTCGATGGCGTCGACATCACGACGCTCAGCGAGACGAAGCTGCGCTCGGTGCGCGCGGGCATCGGCATGATCTTCCAGCAGTTCAACCTCTTCAACTCCCGCAACGTCGCGGGCAACGTCGCGTATCCGCTGCGCGTCGCGAAGACTCCCAAGGCGGAGCGAGAGAAGCGCATCGCCGAGCTCCTGGAGTTCGTCGGGCTCTCTGAGAAGGCCCGCGCCTTCCCCGACCAGCTCTCCGGCGGTCAGAAGCAGCGTGTCGGCATCGCCCGTGCGCTCGCAACGAATCCCAGCATCCTGCTCGCCGACGAGTCCACGAGTGCCCTCGACCCGCAGACCACGGCCGACGTGCTGCAGCTGCTCAAGAAGGCCAACCAGGAGCTCGGGGTCACGATCATCGTCATCACCCACGAGATGGACGTCGTGAAGGAGATCGCGAGTCACGTCGCCGTCATGGAGCACGGCAAGATCGTCGAGCAGGGCGAGGTCTTCGACATCTTCGCGAACCCGCAGGCGCCCGCGACCCAGCGGTTCGTCTCAACGGTCGTCCAGGGAGTTCCGGATGCTGCCCTGCGGTCCGACCTGCATGCGCGACACCCGGGAACTCTCGTGACGCTGAGCTTCCGCGACGGGCGGACGAACCAGGGCCAGGCGCTGCGCATCCTGCACGACGCCGGCATCACCGTCGAGCTCGTCTACGGAGGCATGAACGAGATCCGCGGTCGGTCGTTCGGCGACCTGACGTTCGCCCTGCAGGGCGATGCCGCAGCGCAGCGCAGAGCGCTCGACCAGATCAGGGAACTCGCCGTCGTGACGGAATTCCAGGACACCAACGCTGGAGGTGCCGCATGAACGATGTGATCGACCTGCTGCCGAAGCTCTTCGAAGCCACAGGCGCCACCCTCTACATGGTGGCCCTGAGCCTCGTCTTCGGTGGCGTCGGCGGACTCTTCGTCGGCCTGCTGCTGTATCTGACGCGCAAGGGCAACCTCTACGAGCAGCCGGTCGTCAGCACGATCGTCAACATCATCGTGAACTTCTTCCGACCCATCCCGTTCATCATCTTCATCGCTGCGGTGCAGCCGGTCTCACGGATGATCGTCGGTGTGGGGATCGGGGCAGAAGCGGCCATCGTCGCCATGTCGCTCGCTGCGACGTTCGGTATCTCGCGCCTCGTCGAGCAGAACCTGCTCACGGTGTCGCCAGGCGTGGTGGAGGCCGCACGGTCCGCAGGAGCGGGGCGCTTCCAGATCGTATGGTCGGTTGTCGTTCCCGAGGCCCTCGGGCCCCTCATCCTCGGCTATACATTCGCGGTCGTCGCGCTCGTCGACATGTCGGCCATCGCCGGTGCGATCGGCGCAGGTGGTCTCGGTGACTTCGCCATCCAATACGGCTACCGCCAGTTCAACCCGGCCGTCACGTGGGCTGCGGTCATCGTCATCGTGGTGATCGTGCAGGGTCTGCAGTTCCTCGGGAACTGGGCGGCGCGCAAGACGCTGCGCCGCTGATCCGGGCAGACGACAGTGCCCGGCGACCGCGCGTCGGCGCCTCCCTGTGCGGAGGCCCGGCGCGCGGCGGCGTACGATAGCGATCGCCCGTGGTTCGGGTCGGCCCAGGCATCAGGCCGCTGACCTCGAGACCTCGGCAGAGATCTTTGGGGGTTCCGTGCATCGACGACTCGCTTCCTACGGTGTCATCGTGCGCGACGGGCAGATCCTCCTCGCGCACTGGCGGGACCGCGGTCGTTCCGGCTGGACCCTGCCCGGCGGTGGGACCGACCCCGGTGAGGATCCGATCGACGGCGTCGTCCGCGAGATCTGGGAGGAGACCGGCTACCACGCGTCCATCGACCGGCTCCTCGGCATCGACTCGCACATCATCGCGGGCCGCGACCGGCTCGAGCCAGGCAAGACGCCCATGCAGTCGGTTCGGGTCGTCTACGAGGCCAGCATCGTGAGCGGCGAGCTCCGCAACGAGCGGGGCGGCTCGACGGACGAGGCTCGCTGGTTCGACCTCGACGAGATAGCTGCGCTCCGCACGGTGTCGCTCGTGGACGTGGGGCTCAGGCTCCACGAGGAGCGTCCGGCCAATGGCCACCTGCGTTCGACTCGGGCCCCCCGCTAGGCGCTTGAGGGCGCGACCCCGTCACGGGGCTCGTGGGCGACACGAGACCCCCGAAGGCTGCGGGACACCGCGACGGCGTTGACGGCCACGATCATCGCCATCCCGACCCACTCATGGGTGGCGGGCACCTGACCGAGCACCACGACGCCGGCGATGGCGGCGAACATCGGGTTGATGCTCATGAACACCCCGAAGAACCTCGTCGTCACCCAGCGGAGGGCGATGACGTCGATTGAGTACGGGATGACGGAGCACAGTACGCCGGAGAGCGCAGCCAGCAATAGCGGCCAGCCGAGCATTCGGCCCTCCGCGATCAGCTGCACCGTGATCGGGAGCGTCAGGAGGCTCGACACGAGCGTTGCCGTAGCGGGCGCCTGGAGGCCGCTCAGGCGACCGCCGAGCATCCGATTGAGCATGATGTAGCTCGCCCAGCAGCACGCCGCGAGCAGCCCGAGGGCGTAGCCGAGGATGTCGCTCGACGTGTCTGGGAGCAGCAGCACGTAGACGCCGACGGCGGCGCCGGCCGCGAGCAGGAGATCGGCCTTCGTGCGGGATGCGCAGAGGGCCACGGCGAGGGGTCCGAGGAACTCGAGGGTCACGGCAAGGCCGAGCCCGATGCGGTCGACGGCTCCGTACAAGGACAGGTTCATGGTCGCCAAGACGACGCCGAGCAACAGCGCGGGCCACCATTGCGCCCACGTGAAGCTCCGCAGGCGAGGACGCGCGACAGGCAGCAGGATGGCTGCGGACACGAGCTGGCGGATGGCCACGACGCCCGACGTGCCGAGGGGGCCGAAGGCCAGTGCGCCGAGTGCCGCGCCGAGCTGGTTGGAGAGTCCGCTTCCGGTCAGCATCGCTGCACCCGTCACCACGCTGCGTGGTGCGGCAGCGGCGGCCGCTCTCCCGGTTCCTGTCATGCGCCCATGGTGAACCCGCCTGCGCAGGCCCAGAAATGCGCGACACGCGTGAGTTATACGCTGGACGCATGAGTTTGGAGATTCGCCACCTACGCGCCCTCGCTGCGGTCGTCGACACGGGAACCTTCACCGATGCGGCGATCGAGCTCCACTGCTCGCAGGCGGCCGTCTCCCGGGCGATCCTCGCCCTCGAGACGCAGCTCGGAGCCCAGCTGCTCTCCAGGTCGACTCGGCACGTCGCGCTCACGCCACTCGGCGAGCGTGTCCTGACCCGCGCCCGCCGGGTGCTGCTCGAGGTGCGTCTCATCAGCGACGAGGTCGCCGAGACGACCCGGGAGTTGCGCGTCGGCTATGCCTGGTCGACCCTCGGCGCGCACACCGGTGCCGTGCAGCGCACCTGGCGAGCACAGCATCCTGAGTCGCACCTCGTCTTCCGGCAGAGCAACACGGCGACGGCGGGGCTCCTCGACGGCGAGGTCGAGCTCGCCGTGTTCCGCACGGTTCCCCGTGATCCCCGAATCGAGACGGTCCGCCTCGGCGAGGAACGACGCGTCGCCGTCCTCGCGAACGACGATCCGCTCGCCAGACGCAGGGCGCTGCTCCTCGACGACTTCGCCGGCAGGACCATGGCGGTGGATGCACGCACAGGCACGACGGTCGGCTCACTCTGGCCGGCGGAACGCGCCCCGGTCTTCATCCCCACGAGCTCACTCGACGAGTGGCTCACCCTCATCGCGGACGGCGGCGTCTACGGGGTGACAAGCGAGGCCACGGCGGCGCAGCATCCGCGGCCCGGCATCGCCTACCGGCCGCTGCGGGACGCCCCCACGATCGAGGTCAGACTCGCGTGGTGGCGAGGCGCCAAGCCAGCGATGGCCGACGCGCTCGCGCAGGTCATCATCGCCGCCTACGACGAAGCCCCGCAGCTCACCAGGTGAGTGCGGGGCCAGTCGTGCGCGTGTGCGGCGCGGACTACTTCGCTGCCGAAGCGGGCGAGACCGTCGTGACGGGAGCGTCGAGCTCCTCGTCGGCGATCCACAGGTCGTCGTCTGCACGGAAGGTCTGCCAGAGGGCATAGCCGACGGCGGCGACGGCGGCGACGCCAGCGCCGATGAGCAGCCAGCCACCGACACCCACGCCGGAGCTGTTGTACTTCTTGTCGTACGCCTTCGAAGCCTTCTTGGCGCGCGAGTTGAGCTCCTTCGAGACCTTCTTCGCGGTGCCAGCGGCGTCCTTGAAGTCGTTGTTCTTCGAAGCGAGGTTGCTGACCGTGCCGGCAAGCGAGCCGGAGAGGCCGGCCACGACAGGGAGGACCTTGCCGTTGAAGCGGACGCTCGCGTCTTCGTACTTGTCGCGCGCTGCGTTGTAGCTGCGGTCGAAGCTGGGGCGGACGTTGTTGTCGTAGCTCTTCTGCAGCGCTGGCACGAGCTCGGACTCAGCCAAGCCCTTCGCGCTCACGCCTGCTGACTGCAGGATGCCTCGAGCGTGCTCGATGACAGACTGCTGCTCGCTCCACAAGTTTGTTGCGTCCTTGCGGAGACGCTTGAGTTCACGCGACTGCTTCCGTGAAAGGGCCATTGGTACCTCCGGACGTTGACAAGTAGGTACTGCATATCTTGGCACGCTTCTGCCACACGGAACCTGAATCACCGCACGCTGTCGGCGGACAGGGGGGAGAGAAGTCGGGGGGCTATGGAAAGATGACCAGCATGTCAATCGCCACTGCACTCGCAACGATCAACACGAACCACGGCCCCATCAAGGTGGAGCTCTTCGGCAACCACGCGCCGAACACGGTCAAGACCATCGTGGGCCTCGCCACGGGTGAGCTCGAATGGACCGACCCTCGTGACGGCCAGACGAAGAGCACGCCCCTGTACGACGGCGTGATCTTCCACCGCATCATCCCCAACTTCATGATCCAGGGCGGTGACCCCACGGGCACCGGCACCGGCGGTCCCGGATTCGCGTTCGACGACGAGATCCACCCCGAGCTCAACTTCAACGAGCCCTACATCTTCGCCATGGCGAACGCCGGCAAGCAGATGGGGCGCGGCACGAACGGCTCGCAGTTCTTCATCACGACGGACCCAACTCCCTGGCTCCAGGGAAAGCACACGATCTTCGGCCGCGTCGCGGACGATGAGTCGCGCACCGTCGTCGACGCGATCGCGAAGGTCCCCACCGACGGCCGTGACAAGCCGCTCAAGGACGTCGTCATCGAGAGCGTCACCGTCGAGCAGCTCTAACCTCCAGGAGCCACTCCCCGCATGACATCACCCGAGCTGTCGCAGCAGCGTGAGAACTTCTGCTACCGGCACCCAGACCGACAGAGCTTCGTGCTCTGTCAGCGATGCGGGCGCACCGTGTGCCCCGAATGCCAGACACTCGCGCCGGTCGGCGTGATCTGTCCAGAGTGCATCCGGGAGGCGAACGCGAAAGCCAAGGCCGCCCAGCGGCCCTCGGCTCGAACGCGGTTGCGACGGCTCGGGCAGGATCAGCGTCCGCTCGTCACCTACGCCATCATCGGCATCTCGGCGGTCCTCTGGCTGCTGCAGCAGGTGACGGGGGACTGGCTGACGGGCATCCTCGTCTACCACGGCATCTACTCTCACGCGGGTAGCGGGGCATTCGAGCCCTGGCGCATGCTGACCTCGGCGTTCGCACACTCGACCGTCTTCCACCTGGCGTTCAACATGCTGACGCTGTGGATCTTCGGTCGGGTGCTCGAGCAGGTCTACGGGCACCTGAGGTTCGCAGCGCTCTATGTCGTCAGCGCGCTCGGCGGTTCGCTCGCGATCGCCCTGGTTGCCCCGAACACCACGGTGCTCGGCGCCTCCGGTGCCGTCTTCGGACTCTTCGGCGCGTACTTCGTCGTCATGCGTCAGGCGCGGATGAACACCATGTCACTCATCGTGCTGGTCGGCATCAACGTCGTCATGGGGTTCGTGATCCCAGGTATCGCCTGGCAGGCGCACCTCGGCGGGCTGGTCACGGGAGCACTGTGCTCCTGGCTGTTCCTGTGGGAGTCGAAGTCGGCGAAGCCCTCGCAGAAGGGGCTCTGGATAGTGGCGGCACTCGGCGTCCTCATCGTCGTGGGTGCCACCGTCAGCGTCTCCCAACTGCCGCTGGCGGTAGCTGGCTAGCTCCCCGTCTCCGTCGCAGAACGAGAGAAGCCGCGCATCCGGTCGGATGCGCGGCTTCTCTGTGTTGTGTGAAAGTTATCCACAGGGTTATGCACACCTGGGGATGAATTACACAGCTGTCATTCGAGGCCCTGTGGATAACTCGTGGAGTCTGCTATCGCCAGTTCGTCGTCATGATGAAGCCGATGAACGCGATGCCGAAGCCCACGAGGATGTTCCACGAGCCGAGCTCGGCAATCGGGAGAGCGCCGCTCGTCAGGTAGAACACGATGATCCAGAGGAAGCCGAGCAGCAGGAAGCCGAACATGAGCGGCTTGAACCAGACCGGGTTCGGGTTGCGCTCGTCGCTGTCGCTCACCCCGGAGCTGCGCTTCTGCCGACGCTGCTTCTCCGTCGCCGCGAGAGCGGCCGCAGCTGCGGACGCTTCCGAGGAACGGTGCTTCTTCGTACCGGCCGGAGTCTTCTTCTCCGGCTCGTCGGACTTGGAGTCGCTGGACTTCTCACGAGACATGCGGGCCATCCTATCTATGATTGCTCCTATGCCATCTGCTGAACGGCCCGGACGAGACGACGGGACGACCTCGATCGAGTCTCTCCTCGCGGCCGACGACGGCTACGAGACCAGGTCGGAGCGACGCCTGCGAGAGCAGCGGGCCGCATCCCAGCAGCACAGGAGCCCCTCGAAGCCCACCGGCTCGAAGCCGAGGCGGCGGCTCAGCATCATCGGCGTCTCGGGTGAAGTGCTCATGACCCTCGGGGTCGTCGTCCTGCTCTTCGTCGGGTGGAAGTACTGGCTCAACGACCTCATCGTCGGCGATGAGCAGAACCAGGCCGGGCAGGAACTCAGCCAGGTGCTCGCGGATGGCGGTGAAGAAGCGACGACCGTGACCACAACAGATCCGGCGATCGGCATCCCCATCTCCTCGGCGCCGACGGTCACGAACGAGCGCTTCGCGATCCTCTACGTTCCCACCTGGGGGGCCGACTACGCCCGTCCCATCGCACAGGGCATCGAACAGCACGAGGTTCTCGACAACAACATCGGCCACTACCCCGACTCGCAGATGCCCGGTGAGGTCGGCAACTTCGCCATTGCTGGCCACCGTCTTGCCTACGGGGCTTCGATGCAGAAGATCCACGAGCTGCAGCTCGGCGACGAACTCGTCGTGGAGACCGCGGACGGCTGGTACACGTACTCCTACCGTTCCGGCGAGTACGTCGCCCCCACACAGGTCGACGTCCTCGGCTCGGTGCCTCGCTACCCGGAGCAGACTGGCACCGACCGGCTCATGATGATCATGAGCTGCAACCCGTTCTGGTCGACGGCAGAGCGAATCATCGGCTACGCGGTGTTCGACAGCTTCACGCCGCGGGCCGACGGCCCGCCGGCGTCGATCGCCGCGTCCGTCACCACGCAAGGGGGTCTCTGATGTACGGCGCGCTCTGGCGTGTGCTCCCCGGGCCCTGGCCCGTCAAGCTCCTGATCACGCTCGTCGTGATCGCAGCCGTCCTGTACGGCCTGGTCTTCTACGCGTTCCCGTGGGCGGATGCACTGCTCACGCCCCAGAACGACGTCACCGTCGGCCTCGGAGTCGGCGGCTCCGCGGCCGCGCTGCGCTTCTGACGGCGACGGCTCCTCCCGGTCATCGGAAGGAGCCGGAGCGCGTTGCGCGGGTGCCGCGACCGTGGCCGCTGGTCGTCGTGCGGCCCTAGTTCTCCGTTGAGGAGGAGGGCCCTGCGCTCGAGGTGGGCTCGGGTGCTGGCGCGGTCGTCTCCGGCGGGGCCGGCACGGACGTGCAGTAGGTGACCTCGACCTGGGAGTGCTGGGCGACTGGTCCTGGTGGAACCGACATGTTCACGATCGGGTCGCCGTCGACCGCGAGGCATCCAGGGTCCTGCTTCACGACCGCGAGGAGTCCGAGTTCTCGGAGCGTGGCGGTGGCGGACTCGAGGGGCTGACCGATGAGGTCAGGCAGCGCCACGTTGCCCGTGGAGGTCACGAGGTTGATGCTGGAGCCCGCGGCGACGCTGGAGCCACCCGCAGGGTCGCTGCGGACGATCGTGCCGGCAGTGACCGTCGGAGAGTCCTCTGACGTGATCTGGCCGACGCTCAAGCCCGCCCCCTGGAGAGCGACAGTCGCCTGCTCCACGGTCATGCCGTTGATGTCGGGCATCGTGACCGCGGACGGGCCGGTGGAGACCAGGACGGTGATCTCCTGGCCGGGAGACACGCTCAGTCCTGAGCCCGGGGTGGTGCTGATGACCTGGTTCTCGGGAACCTCATCGCTCGTCTGCGCCGCGCGCACGGGCGTCAAGCCCGCGTCTTCGAGCGTTGTGCGAGCCGCATCCCATTGCTCGCCCACGACGTCTGGCACATCGACGCTCGTTTCGGGCAGCTGGCCGACGTCGGGGAGGGAGGAGACCCAGATGCTGACGGCCACGATGACGACCACGAGGAGCGCCGCGGCGCCCCAGATCCACATCGCGGGGGGACGCCGCTGCACCTGTGGTGCGCGGTCATCGGTCTCGGAGAGCGAATTGAAGGCAGACTCCGTGGCGCTCACGCCAGAAGGGGCCGGCCCGAAGAGCTGGGTGCGGTCGTCGTCCTCGACCTTGGTGGCGAACGCCGGCATGATGCCCTGCGCTGCGAGGTCGAGGTCGCGACGGAACTCCGAAGCCGACTGGTAGCGGTCCTCGCGGTTCTTCGCGAGGGAGCGCTTGACGACCGCGTTCATCGCCTTCGAGACCTTCGGGTTGATCTCGTTGGCATCGATGGGGCGCTCGGTGACGTGCTGGTAGGCGACGGCAACGGCGGAGTCACCCTGGAACGGGACCTTGCCGGTGAGCATCTCGTAGAGGACGATGCCCGCGGAGTAGAGGTCGCTTCGCCCGTCGACGTTCTCGCCCTTGGCCTGCTCGGGGGAGAAGTAGGAGGCGGTGCCGAGGATCGCCGTCGTCTGGGCGATCGTGCCCGCCGTGTCGGAGATGGCTCTGGCGATGCCGAAGTCCATGACCTTGACCGTGTCCTCCGGCGTGATCATGATGTTGCCCGGCTTGATGTCGCGGTGTACGACGCCAGCGCGGTGCGAGTACTCGAGCGCCGTCAGGATGCCCGTCATGTACTCGTGGATCTGCGTGTCGGCGAGCGGGGCACCGGCCATGACGTCGCGGAGCTGCTGTCCCTCGATGTACTCCATGACGATGTAGGGCACGACGAGCTCATGCCCATCGGCGCGCACGAACGTGTCCTCACCCGCGTCGAAGACGCGGACGATCGTCGGGTGCGTCATCCGTGCAGCGGCCTGGGCCTCCTGTCGGAAGCGCGACCGGAAGTCGGGCTCGCCGGAGAGCTGTGTGTTGAGGAGCTTGACGGCGACACGGCGGCCAAGACGCTCGTCGGTCCCGAGGTAGACCTCAGCCATACCTCCACGACCAATACGCCGGCCGATGTCGTATCGGCCAGCGAGCGTGCGTTCGCCCTGCATCACGGAAGCAAGCTCCTCTCCCCTTGGCAGTGTTCGCCAAGCTCAAGCCTCGTTAGTCTGCCGATCTTATCTCGACGTGAATGAGTGATCGGTGCCATCGAAGCTGTGAACCGCGCATTCCATGTGGATGCATGGAGTTGAGCGAATTCGTTGCTTTCCGGAGCCGCCCGCCGGGCCTCCGAGATCAGCCTCCCGTGCCGTTCGTCGGGGGAGTGGAACTGGTCGGCGTCGGCTGGGGGACGGTCGCCGAACCGGTCGGCGAGTCGGCACTCGTGTTGCCCGAGCCGCAGGTGGCGCTGTACGAGGCTTCGACGATCGTCGAACCCTCTTCGACGTTGACATTCACCGAGGTTCCCGTCACGCTGCCCGGTGATTCGGCGCCGGACACGTTCACGTTGTACGCGGAGAGGCTCTGTCCTGGAGGGCACTGGAACGAAGGCCAGCTGATGGTGGCCTGCGTGCCGGCCGCGTTGACGGTGACGGTAGGTGCCGTCGTCGGGGTGTTCGGCGTCTCCACGTTCGCGTAGACCGTGAGCGTCACGGTGGAACCGAGGTCGACGGTCCCGGTGGGGCTCACCGCCGTGACCGTGTTGACGTCTTCCTGGTTCGTCGCGACAGGGCCCTCGGCTCGCGCCGGCGTCAGCCCGAGCTCGGAGATGCGGTTCGCCGCCGTGTCGTAGTCGAGGCCGAGGAAGTCGGCCTGCGCGATCGAGACGGTGGTCGGCGTGCTCACGCTTGGGGTCGGCTCCTGCGACGGAGTCTCGGCCGGCGTGGTCTGGGTGATCGAGGGCGGCGGTGTCGTCGCCCCATCGGCGTCGGTGTTGTTGGTCACCAGCGCGAACGCGAACCAGGCGAGGGCCGCAGCGAACAGGATGATCGCCCCGATGAGCACCCACAGCCAGGCAGCCGGCTTCTTGCGCTCTTCGTCGGCCGGCGAGACGAGCGAGGTCGACTCCTCTTCCGCGCCTTCGACGGGGGGTCCGCCGATGAGCGTGTCGAAGTCGTCCTTCATGACCTCGGTCGTGCCGGCGGCCGTGCCGAGCACGGTGGTGCGCGCACCCTCGTCCATGATGGCGGTGCGATCGAGCGGAGCGGTGGCGTCACCGACCTCGTCGGCGGAGGTCAGCCCGAGGACCGCGGGGACCGCCTGCGCTGCACGCGTGACGTTGCCGTCGCGCAGCGCGCGCGCAGCTCGCGCGAAGACCTCCGCCGAGACCGGCCGGTCTTCCGGCTTCTTCGCGATGGCAGCGAGCACGAGGTTGCGAACCGGCTCTGGCACCGTCACGGGAAGCGCCGGGGGTTCGTCGTTGATGTGCGCCATGGCGATCGCGACCTGCGATTCGCCGGTGAATGGTCGCCTGCCGGCGAGCGCCTCGTAGGCGACGATGCCAAGCGAGTAGATGTCGGTGGACGGGTTCGCGGCGTGGCCGGAGGCCTGCTCGGGCGAGAGGTACTGGACGGTGCCCATGACCTGGCCCGTCGCCGTGAGCGGCACCTGGTCGGCGATCCGAGCGATGCCGAAGTCGGTGATCTTCACGCGACGGTCCGGGGTGATGAGCAGGTTGCCTGGCTTGATGTCGCGGTGCACGAGACCCGCCTTGTGAGCGGCGTGCAGGGCGAGCGCCGTCTGCGACACGATGTCCATGACCTGGTCGGGCGGCAGCACCCGCTCGCGCTCGAGCACGGTCGACAGCGCCTCGCCCGGCACGAGCTCCATGACGAGGTAGGCGGAGCCGTTCTCCTCGCCGTAGTCGTACACGTTGGCGATGCCCTCGTGGTTCACGAGTGCGGCGTGCCTCGCCTCAGCGCGGAAGCGCTCGAGGAAGCCAGGGTCGCCCATGTACTCGTCTTTGAGGATCTTGATGGCAACGGTGCGCCCGATCACCTGATCGGTCGCCTCCCAGACCTCGCCCATGCCGCCGATGGCAATGCGCGAGCTCAGCTTGTATCGGTCTCCGAACGAAACACCTGCAGCTGGTCTCATCTGCTCAGCACCGCCTTCATCACTTGCTGCCCAATCGTCGCCGCCAGGCCGTTTCCGGTCCCAGACTGTCCCATTCCGCCACCGTCTTCGAGCACTACCGCGACCGCGATCTGCGTATCGCCCGATTCGGCGAATCCTGTGAACCACAGCGAGTACGGCTCACCCTGGCCGTTCTCCGCGGTCCCTGTCTTGCCAGCCACGTTGATCCCGTCAATTCTTGCATTACTGGCAACGCCCGAGTTCACGCTGCCCTCCATCATCGACTGGAGTGACGCCGCAGTCTCCTCGCTGATGGCCCTGCCATAGCTCGAGATCTCCGGCCCCTGGATCTCCTGGAACGTCGGAGTCTGGATGCTCTCGACAAGCGACGGGTTCATGACCTCGCCGCCGTTGGCGATGGCCGCCGAGATCATCGCGAACTGGAGTGGGGTCGCCCGCACGTCGAACTGGCCGAAGCCCGTCAGGGCGAGCTGCGCGTCGTCGTCGAGCGCCGTCGGGTAGCTGCTCGCGCTCGCCGTCATCGGGATCTCGAATTCGTGGTTGAAGCCGAACGCCTCGGCCATGGCGCGTACCTTGTCGGCGCCGAGGTCCATGGCGAGCTGCGCGAACGGCACATTGCACGACTGCTCGATGGCGATACGGAGGTTCGTCGTGTCGCCGCTTCCGCACTTCGCGCCGGCGGACGGGTTGTTCACCGAGACGTTGGTGCCCGGGAGCGTGAGCGTCGCCGGGTTCGGGAGCGGGGACTCGGCCGTCGCGAGCCCGTTCTCCAATGCCGCGGCGGCGACGACCAGCTTGAACACCGAGCCGGGCGGGTTCATGTCACCGCCGATCGCGCGGTTGCTGAGCGGATCGTTCGGGTCGGCCAGGAGTGCGTTGTACGACTCGAGCACGCTCGTCTGATCGTGGCTCGCCAGCAGCGCCGGGTCGTAGGTCGGCGTCGAGTACATGGCCAGGATCGCGCCCGTCGCCGGGTTGATCGCCACAGCCGCACCCTTGTACTCGCCGAGAGCATCCGCCGCCGTCTGCTGGGCGACGGGGTCGATCGTCGTCTCGACGAATGCGCCAGCAGGATCCTGGCCCGTGAAGAGACGCTCGAGGCCCTGGAAGAACTGCGTGTCGCTGTTGCCCGAGAGCTCGGGGTTCAGGGCGCCCTCGAGGCCCGTGGATGCCCCGTCGACCGAGTAGTACCCGGTCACGGCGGCGTAGAGGGGGCCGTTCTCGTACTGTCGCTCGTACTTGTAGGCAGTGTCGACGGGCGTCGAAGATGCGATCGGCGTCCCGTTGACGAGGATCGGCCCACGCTGGATCTCGAAGCTCTCTTCACGGGTCCGGCTGTTGCGCGGGTCGTCCCGGAGCGACTCGGCCTGGAAGACCTGGATGCTCGTCGACGCCACGAACAGCGACATGAACATGATCATGACGAGGACGCCAACGAGGCGGATGTTCTTGCTCATTCGTCGATCGCCTCCGTCGGCACGTTACGCACGGTGTCGCTCAGTCTGAGAAGGATCGCGACGATGATCCAGTTGGCGAGCAGGCTCGAGCCACCTGCCGCCATGAAGGGCATCGTGAGGCCCGTCAGGGGGATGACGCGCATGACGCCACCGGCCACGACGAAGACCTGCACGGCGATCGTGAACGCGAGGCCCGTCGCGAGGAGCCGCCCGAAGTCGTCGACCCCCTGCTGGCCGATGCGGAAGCCGCGCGCCACGAAGATCACGAAGAGCAGCAGCACGACGAAGATGCCGGCCATGCCGAGCTCCTCGCCGATGGCCGCGATGATGAAGTCGCTCGACGCGAGGGGGGTCGTGCCGGGGCTGCCCGAGCCGAGGCCCTTGCCGATGAGACCGCCAGCCCCCAGGCCGAAGAGTCCCGTCACGAGCTGGTAGCTGCCGCCATCCGCCTCGTACATCTCGGCGTCGAACGGGTCGAGCCAGGCGTGGACGCGGAACTCGACGTAGCCCAGCGTGTTCGCCGCGATGAGCGCACCGCCGATGAACAGACCGAGGCCGATGAGCACCCACGAGAGGCGCCCCGTCGAGACGAAGACCATGACCAGGAACAGGCCGAAGTACAGCAGGGAGGTTCCCAGGTCGCGCTGGAAGACCAGCACGCCCATGCACACGGCCCACACGACGAGGATCGGCCCCAGGTCCCTGATGCGCGGGAAGCGCATCCACAGGAACTTCTTGCCGACGACGGAGAGCGAGTCGCGGGCCGTGACGAGGTAGCCCGCGAAGAAGATCGCGAGCGCGATCTTCGCGATCTCACCGGGCTGGAACGAGAAGCCCGCGACGCTGATCCACACGCGCGCGGCGACGTCGGTGCGCCCGAGGCCCGGGATGAGCGGCAGCAGCAGGAGCACGATGGCGATGGCCATGAAGACGTACGTGTAGCGCTGCAGCACTCGGTGGTTCTTAAGCGCGATGAGCACCGCGATCGCGACGCCCACCGCGAGCATCGTGAGCACGATCTGCTGCGTCGAGGGAGTCCAGAAGACGCCTTCGAGCTCCGGATTGCTCAGGTCGATGCGGTAGATCATCGCGATGCCGAGGCCGTTGAGCACCGCCGCGATGGGCAGGATGAACGGGTCGGCGCCCGGCGCGCGGAAGCGCAGCACGATGTTCACGCCGAGGGTCAGCGCGCCGATGATGGCCGACAGGGTGACGACGTTGAAGTCGAAGGTGCCGCGCACGCCGAGCTGCACGAGCAGCAGCGCGGAGAAGTTGATGATGAACGCGAAGACCAGCAGGCCGAGCTCCATGTTGCGGAGCCCCTGACCCGTCTTCCTCGGGGCGCCTGGTACGACGGGCGCCTCTTCGCGTTGCTTACTCAGGAATGGCATCTCGGAGCCGTTCCACGATCTCGTCGGCGGCCTCGCGGTCGCCGGCGCTGATCGTCTTGTCGACCTGCGACTGCTGGTATTCAGGCAGGCTCGAGATCTTGATGTCGGTCGTCTCGGTGAGCTCGTGCAGGGTGATCGGGCCGATGCCCTGCTGCACGCCCTGGTAGACGGCGACGTAGCCGACGCTCTCACCGACGTAGTACTGCTGCTGCGTCCAGTTGTAGGCGAGGAGCCCAGCACCGGCGACCGCCGCGAGGAAGACGATGGATGCCGCGAGCCACGAGACCTGCCGGAGCCGCTTCCGTCGCTTGTCCTCCGCGATGAGCTCCTGCAGCGCCTCGTCGCTGAACGGCACGAACTCCTCGTCCTGCGGGCGAGGAGCTGGCCGCCGTAGGGGGTGCAGGATGGACGGGATGATCTGGTTGCTGCGCTTCTGTAGGTTCGCCGAGTAGCGCAGGGGGTTCGCGGCCGACCCCACGACTCGCGTCTTCATCGGCTCGAGCGGCTCGGGGCCGATCTCGAGCATCACCACGGTCACGTTGTCCGGTGCGCCGTTGTCGAGCGCGAGCTGCACGAGGTCATCGCTGATCTCGCGGCTCGACTCGTCCATGCGGGCCAGGGTGCGCTCGATCTGCGACTCGTCGACGTAGCTCGAGAGGCCGTCCGAGCAGAGCAGCCAGCGGTCGCCCTCCTGGATATCGAAGACCTCGGTGTCGACGTCGGGCCTGGTCTCGACGTCGCCGAGCACGCGCATGAGCACCGAGCGCCTTGGGTGCGTGAGCGCTTCCTCCGCTGTGATGCGGCCCGCATCCACGAGCCGCTGCACGAACGTGTGGTCGACGGTCATCTGCACGAGGGATCCCTCGCGGAAGCGGTACACCCGCGAGTCGCCGATGTGCGCGAGTACGAGGGACTGGCCGACGAGGCTGAGGGCGCTCACCGTGGTTCCCATGCCGCGGAGCTCGCTGTGCTCCTCGACGGCACCCGCGATGAGGGCGTTCGCGTCGAGGAGCATCTCCGTCATGGCCTGCTCGGCATCATCGGTGCTCGAGTACTGCTCGTCGTTCTCCGCGAAGTGCTTGACCGCGATCGCGCTCGCCACGTCACCGCCGGCGTGCCCGCCCATGCCATCCGCGACGACGAACAGGTTGGTGCCGACGAAGCCGGAGTCCTGGTTGTTGCTTCTGACCTTGCCGACATGGGAGACGGCGCCGGCGCGCGCGATGACCAGCATGCCTATCGCAGCTCGAACGTCGTCGTCCCGATGCGGACAGGCGTGCCGACCGGTACGTGGGTCGGCTGGGAGACGCGCTTGCCGTTGACGTAGGTGCCGTTCGTCGAGTCGAGGTCCTGCACCATCCACGCATCGTTCCAGAGCAGCAGGCGCGCGTGGTGCGTGGAGCTGTAGTCGTCCTGGATGACGAGGTCGGAGTCGCCGGATCGGCCGATCGAGAGCGGTTCGCTGCGCAGCGACAGCTCCGTGCCGCGCTTCGGCCCGGAGGTGATGACCAGCTTGCTCGGCCGCTCGGAGCGCGCAGCCGGACTGGGCACGGGGGTCGGCGGCCGGTGGCTGCCGGGACCAGCATCGCCCGAGTCGGAAGAGCGGACGGGAGCAGCAGGCGTGGGGGCCGGTGCCGCCGCCGGTGCCGCGTCGTTGTCGGCCGAGGCGAACACCTGCTGGCGCGACTTCTCCATGGCCTGCTTGTAGGCGGAGGACCGGGTGCCGAAGAGGTCGCTGCGAAGCGAGTAGATGACGGAGAACACGAAGATCCACAGCGCGGCCAGGAAGGCGAGGCGCAAGACGAGGAGAGTCAGCTCACTGGTCACGTGAGGCCTCCCTGTCGCGGGAGGTACCCGGTGTCGTCGCTCGGGTCGGCCTGGGGGATCACCCGGAACACAATACGGTGACGACCGATCTGAATCGTCGAATCGGGCTCGAGACCCGCCTGGGAGATCGAACGGCCGTTGACCTTCGTGCCGTTCGTCGAGCCGAGATCGCGGATACCCGCACGCTTCCCGTCCCACACGACTTCGGCGTGCTTTCGCGAGGCGCCGGTGTCCGCGATCGTGATGTCGGCTTCGGAGCCGCGCCCGATGACCGTCGATCCGACGCCCACGTGGATGCGCTCGCCATCGACGTCCAGGATGGGAGCCCAGGCGACCTGGCCCTGCACGCTGCGCGAGTCGACCTCGATGCGCCCCTCGGAGAGCGAGTCGTTCTCCAGGAACTTGATGCTGAGGCCGCCCGAGAACTGGTAGCCCTGCTTGGCGGCGTGCTGCTCGACGACGCGCATGAGCTCGTCCTGGATGCCAGCGATCTGCGAGATGCGCGTGTAGTCGACCTGCGACATCTGCACGTTGAAGCGATTCGGGACCAGCACGCGGTCGCGTGTGACGATCGACGCCCTGGTGTCCATCTCGCGTTTCAGCGCGGCGCTGATCTCGACGGGCTGGAGCCCAGAGCGGAAGGTCTTCGCGAACGCACCATTGAAGAGACGCTCGAGCCCACGCTCAAATCTGTCGAGGATTCCCACATGTCTCCTGGTTCTCGAGGGCACGCAACAGCCCGCACCGGGTGGCGCGAATCTGTTTCATGCTAACGGCACTGGGCTGGATGTCCGACTTCTGTGCCTTGGCTATGGGCTTCCGGTGCCCCGCCTGGGCGCTTCCCGGAGGGCGTTCTCGGGTCTGAAACGCGTGCATCCGCGCCTCGGTTTCGCACTCTGCGACAGTGTCTGGTAATCTCTCGGAGGTTGGCGCGAGTGGCGGAATTGGCAGACGCGCACGGTTCAGGTCCGTGTGCCTTCGGGTGTGGGGGTTCAAGTCCCCCCTCGCGCACAAGGGTCCCAGAGCAAGAGCACTGGGAATGCGAAACCCCCGGAACTTCGGTTCCGGGGGTTTCGTCGTCCCGGCTCGAACCCACACCGGTGGACTTATGTCGAGCTTCAGGACTTGCTAAGGTGGCCGATCTGTCGAGCGTCGCCGCTCGGGTAGGTCGAGGCGGCGACGTCCTCGGTCCGAGGCTTGAAACCTCCAGCACTCGCTTTCTGAGAACCTGGAGGGTTTTCTTGTCTTCTGACGCGTCTTCCGTCGAGCGCGCATCCGCGCCACGCACCATCTCCAAGTGGTGGGCACTCGCCGTGCTCGCCCTCACCCAGCTCGTCGTCGTGCTCGACGGCACGATCGTCACGATCGCACTGCCGCAGGCGCAGATCGACCTCGGCCTCACCGACGTGCAGCGGCAGTGGGTCGTCACCGCGTACGCCCTCGTCTTCGGAGCGCTCCTCCTGCTCGGCGGTCGTATCGCCGACTACTGGGGACGCAAGCGCGCCTTCCTCGTCGGCATGATCGGCTTCGGGGTCGCCTCGGTCTACGGCGGCTTCGCCCAGAGCGCCTTCGACCTCATCCTCGCCCGCGGACTCCAGGGGCTCTTCGCAGCGCTCCTCGCCCCAGCCGCTCTCGCGCTGCTCACCGTCAGCTTCCCCTCCGGCAAGGAGCGCACCACCGCGTTCGCCGTCTTCGGCGCCATCGGCGGAAGCGGGGCCGCAGTCGGCCTGGTGCTCGGCGGAGCGCTCACCGAGTTCGCCAGCTGGCGCTGGTGCCTGCTCGTCAACGTCTTCTTCGTCATCGCCGGTGTCATCGGCGCGCTCATCGTCCTGAAGGAGAGCAAGGCAGAGGGCGACAACACCTACGACCTCTGGGGCACCGTCACGGTGTCGCTCGGGCTCGGCTCGCTCGTCTACGGGTTCAGCCTCGCCGAGGAGGGCTGGGGATCCCTCGGGACCATCGGCTTCCTCGCGCTCGGTGTTGCACTCCTCGCCGCGTTCGTGTGGATCGAGACCCGCGTCGCCCAGCCCCTGCTCCCGCTGCGGGTCGTGCTCGACCGGGTGCGCGGCGGAGCGTTCCTCATCCAGGCCGTCATCGGCAGCGTGCTCATCGGCGCCACCATGTACCTCGCGCTGCACCTGCAGATCGTCATGGGAATGGAGCCACTCGTCGCGGGCCTCGCGAACGTCGCGATGACCGTCGTCATCCTCGTGTGCGTCCCCGTCTGGGCGCGCCTGCTCCCCAAGTTCGGGCCACGCCCGTTCATGGTCGTCGGCCCGATCGTCGTCGCCGGCGGACTCCTGCTGCTCTCCGGTGTGACCGTCGACGGCAGCTACCTCACGCACATCCTGCCCGGACTCGTGCTGCTCGGCATCGGCCTCTCGATGATCTTCGTCCCGCTGCAGAACCTCGCGCTCACTGGCGTCGAGCCGCACGACGCCGGTGCCGCAGCGGCAACCGTGAACTCGACCATGCAGATCGGTGGTTCGATCGGCCTCTCCGTCTTCACCGTGTTCTATGCGAACGCTGTCGCTTCGGGAGTGGAGGCGGGTGAGACGCAGCTGCAGGCTTTCACGAACGGCTACTCGGCGGTCTTCCTGGCCGCGGCGGGTGCCATGCTCCTCGCGGCGCTCATCGCCGGCTTCATGATCAGAGGCACCAAGGACCGCCCGCTCGTGCAGTCGGAACCAGCCGAGCAGGACTCCCTCGTCTCGATGCACTGACGCGCGCCCTGACCAACTTCAGTGCTGATCTGGTCGTTCCGGGTCGTCTCGGGCGAATCCGGGGCTTCGCTGCACTGAAGTTGGTCAGTCGTCGTCGCTAGCTGCCGTCAATCCAGCGCTCGAGACCGTGGCCGTCGACCGATCGGCCGCCGAGCAGCACCGAGTCGTCGCCGAGGTTCACCGCGAGGAGAGCACGCTCGCCCTCGCTGCCCTCGGCGATGAACAGTGCCGCCGTGTTCGCGAGCTCTTCCGTGCGGATGCGCGCTGTCGCGAGCCAGGGATGCTGGCGCCGGAACGCGATCGCGTCTCGGTGCGCCTGCGAGTAGGCGTTCTCCGGCCACTCCCTCGGGTCGCGGGGAAACTCCGGCCTGATGGCGTCGTCTCCACCGGCCCGCTCCTCCTTCAGCGCCTCGAGTCCGCGCTCGTCGCCCGCGTACACGCTCGGGGCGCCCGAGAAGAAGAACAGCATGGCGATGGCGATGGCGTGGTTGCGCTCATCGTCGATGGCGCTCGCGATGCGCGTCACGTCGTGGTTGCCGAGGAAGGTCATCGGCAGGAAATGCTCCGCGAAGTCGTTGTGTCGCTGCAGCGACCAGTCGAGCTCGAAGAGGTTCTGCTCCTGCACGGACGAGCGCAGCGCCTTCCACAGCTCGTACTGCGTCACCGAGTCGAGGCCGGACTCTCGCACGTACCCCTCGTAGTCGCCGTGGATGACCTCGCCGACGAACCAGGAGTCCGGGAACCGCTCGCGCAACGGGTCGATCGTCGACCGCCAGAACAGCGGCGGCACTGCGTAGGCCGCGTCGAGGCGCCATCCGTCGACGCCCCGCTCCAGCCAGTGCGCCATGGCGACCTCGACGAGCTCGACGACCTCCGGATGCTGGTGGTTGAGCACCACAAGCGCGTCGTGGCCCTCGAACACGTCGACGGGGAGTCCATCGACCTCGCGTGCATCCGCGCCTCTCGCGAACCGCGCGGCGGCTCCCGAGTCGGGGCCCGCCTCGACCGCCTCGCGCCACCACGGGTGCTCGCGGCCCACATGGTTGAAGACACCGTCGAGGAGCACGCGCACGCCGCGTTCACGGCAAGCGGCGATGAGCGCGTCGAAGTCGGCCTCGTCGCCGAGCCTCGGGTCGATGCGGAGATGGTCGACCGTGTCGTAGCCGTGGGTCTGCGACGCGAAGATCGGGCCGAGCAGCAAGCCGTTGAGGCCGAGAGCGACGAGTTCGTCCAGCCACGCCGTGATGCGATCGAGGCGGTGCTCGACCGGGCTCGAGAGGGGAGCGCCCGCCGTATCCGCACCGACGAAGCCGAGCGGGTACACGTGCCACCAGAGTGCGGTCTGCGGCCAGGGCTGAGGAGCTGGAGTCATCGTCTCAGGCTAGTGACGCGGTCTGGGAAGCACTCCGTGAGCTCCCGCGACCCGCCCGCCTCGCCTCGGCGTGAAAGACTGCCTTGGTCCTACCCCCGACAGCACCGAGGAGTCCCCACAGATGTCGATCACCCCGCGCTCAGGCTCCTCCTACTTCCTCTCGCACGGTGCCTACGAGGCCTCGATCTCCAGCGTCGGCGCGACCCTGCGCGAGTTCACGCACAACGGCAGGCACCTCGTGCACACCTTCGACATGGATGAGGTTCGGCCCGCGTACAAGGGGGCGACGCTCGCCCCATGGCCGAACCGCATCATCGACGGCCGGTACCGCATCGACGGGCAGGAGCTGCAGCTGCCCCTCTCCGAGCCCAAGCGCGGGCACGCCCTGCACGGCCTCGCCCTCTGGCTCGACTTCACACCGGAGGATGTGCGCCCCGACCTCGTCGTGCTGACGGCCACGATCGAGCCGCAGACGGGCTACCCGTTCCGCATCGAGGTGCGCACGAGCTACGTGCTCGGCGACGACGGCCTCACCACGACGGTGGAGCTGCGGAACGTCGGAGCCGGGACCGCACCGGCCGGCGCATCCACGCACTCGTACCTGGTCGCCGGCGAGGGACAGATCGACGAATGGACCCTCGAGTCTCCCGCGCAGAAGCTCATGCACGCCCACGGCGCACGTCTGCTCCCCGGCTCTGTCGTCTCGGTCGAAGAGGTCGCGGGGGCCTTCGACTTCCGCGCCGCCCGGCGCATCGGCGAGATGGAGATCGACCACGCCTTCACCGATGTCTTCGGCGAGGGCGACACCGCCACGGTGACGCTCACGACCCCCGACGGCACGGGCGTCGGCATGACCTGGGGCACGGATGCACCGTGGGTGCAGGTCTTCACGAGCGACCAGCCTGGCATCGAATGGGACCGCCAGGCCGTCGCGGTGGAGCCCATGACCTGCGCACCCGACGCCTTCAACTCCGGCCTCGACCTCGCCTGGCTCGAGCCCGGCGAGAAGCTGGAGACCTCGCAGCGCATCTTCGCGATCTGACGATCGAGCCTCTCAGGGAGGCGGTCCGCGCGCGGGCCTCGAACGTCACGATCTCGAGCGTCACGACCTAGAGCGTCACGACCCCGATCGAGGCGATGAGCGCGTGGTCCCTCTCCAGATGGGGGAGCATCGCCGCCCCGTCCAGCGGGTGGCTCTCGCCCACCGCCACCCGAGCCTCCGGCACCCGCTCGAGCAGCGAGCGCCGGAACGCCGCGGCCACATGCGGCGACGAGAACACGTTGCCGATCGCCCGCACCTGCACGACCTCACGCCCGCCGGGCAGACCGACCCGCGCGAGCCCGGCCGCGACCGAGGCGGCTAGCTCCGTGCCCGCCGCCGCCAGGATTCCAGCAGCGACCGCATCCGTCTCCGCCAGGTCGCCGACCGATCGAGCGAACGACGCGATGTGACGGACCTTCCCCTCGTTCGTCTGCAGCGACACGTACATGCTCGGCAGATCCGGGTGGTGTGCGAGCACGACCTCGGTGAGCGCCGTCTCCGGGCCACGGCCATCGAAGGCGCGCATCACCGAGTCCAGCGCGGCGCGACCGATCCAGTACCCGGAACCTGCGTCTCCGACGAGGTAGCCCCAGCCGTCGACCTGCGCGAGGCGTTCCGGGCCGACGGCGAGCGTCACGACACCCGTGCCAGCGGCGACGACCGCACCGAGCTCGGACCCGAGGGCCCCCAGGAAGGCCGAGATCGAATCGTGCGCGATGAAGACCCTCGCGACGCCGAACTGCCCGACCAGCAGAGCGAGTTCATCCGCAACCGTCTGCGCGTGCGTCACCCCCGACACGCCACCGGACACCGTGACCCCCGCCAACCCAGAATCTCGCAGCGACTGCTCCACGACGCTCGCGAGCTGGGGCGCCAACGGGAGGTCGGTGCGAATCGCGGCGAAGGAGCGAACCTCGCCAGAATCGATCTGCGAGCGGATGCCGCTCTGGCCAGCGTCGATGGCAAGAACAGGCGAGGGGGAGAACGTCGTCGTCATGCACCGAATCGTATTGCAGAGAGGCGACGGGCAGAGGTGCCCGCGTCACGAACACACCAACGGTCCTAGGGTGAACGCATGACGACACCGAGCCAGTGGAACGGACAGCACAGCCCCGACCCCCAGTCGAACGCAGCCCAGGGCGCGTCCGGCTACGGCACCCCGCCGAGCGGCACACCCGCCGCCTACGGTCCTGCTGGTCAGGCGCCGTCGGGGCAGGGATACGGTCAGGTAGCGGGTGACCCTCAGCAGCCTGGCGAGTACCAGCAGCCCGGCGGCTATGCACAGCCCGGCGGCTATGCCCAGCCTGGGGGCTACGCCCAGCCCGATGCCCACCAGCAGCCGGGGAGCTATGCCCAGCCTGGCGAGTACGCCCAGCCGGGTGGCTACCAGCAGCCGGGCAGCCCCCAGCAGGCCAAGGCGCCGAGTCGGACGCAGCTGGCCAGCTTCACGAGCCTGCGCGAAGAGCTCTCCTTCTCGACGAACCGCTTCGGCATGATCTCGCTGGCGAGCGCGCTCGGAGGGTGGGCGATCAACACGTTCCTCTCCTTCGTGATGAGCATCCTGGCGCGCACTGGCGGCTACGAGATCTACGGGGTGCTGAGCCCCGCGACCGGCATCCTGCAGCTGCTGACCTCCGCTGCCGCCATCGTCTTCGGCGTCCTCGCGCTTCGATCGAGCGGATGGCGCAACATGCCAGCCGCTGTCGGCTCCGTCATCGGCGTCATCACCCTCGTTCCCGCAGTTCTCTTCTTCCTCATAGGCCTGATCCCGTTCTCCTACTGATCAGGATCCCTGGCCGTTCTTGTAGAGGTCCGCAAGAGGACACCGCGTTTCGTCGTACTAAGCTCACACCTTGGCTGCGTGTCACGCGGCCGTACGCGGTCGAGCAGGCCCGTGCATCCAGTCGATGAATGAGGCGAGAGTTCTGAACGCTCCAGCGAGCCCCCACCCCAAGTCAACCGCCGGACACGTCGTGCCCCCGGCAGACGCCAGGTCCTGGTTGCTCGTCCCGGCGTCCAAGCCCGAAGCCTTCGACGCTGCGGCAGCCTCGCGCGCCGACGTCGTCATCCTCGATATCGAGGACGCCGTCGACCCCAAGCACAAGGCCGCCGCCCGGGCTGATGTCATCGCCTGGCTCAAGGCCGGCAACGCCGCCTGGGTGCGCATCAACGACACCCTGTCCGACTTCTGGGCCGACGACGTCGACGAGCTCGCGGGAGTCCCCGGACTCCTCGGAGTCGTGCTCGCCAAGACGGAGCAGGCCGAGCAGGTCGTCAACACGTACCAGCGACTCGGCGCCCGCATCCCCGTGGTGCCGCTCATCGAGTCGGCGCTCGGACTCGAAGAGGCCACGAACATCGCCCGCGCTGACGGCTCCTTCCGCCTCGCCTTCGGCAGCGGCGACTTCCGCCGCGACACCGGCATGTGGGCGACCCGCGAGGCCATGGCCTACGCACGCTCGCGCCTCACCGTCTCCTCCAAGGCGGCCGGCCTCCCTGGCCCCGTCGACGGACCGACCACCGACGAGAGCCTTCGCGTCCTCCGCAACGAGTCCGAGTGGACGCTCGAGCACGGCATGACCGGCAAGCTGTGCCTCCGCCTCGAGCAGACGGCCGTCGTCAACGAGGTCATCTGCCCGCAGACGAGTGACATCCTCTGGGCACGCGAGTTCCTCGCCGACTTCGACGCTGCCGGCGGCGTGGTCCGCGACGGCAGCGACCTCCCGCGTCTCGGTCGCGCACGCAAGATCCTGCGCCTCGCAGAGGCCTTCGGCATCACCGTGGAGGCCTAGAGAGTTCAGCCAGGTTCGGCTTCGCGCCGATCGCTCGGTCCCGCTCCGCAGTCGCGGGCCGCTCGCCCCCGGTGGGCGGGCGGCCCGCGACTCGTTCACAGGCGACGGTGGATGCGCGCTCGCTAGAGTCGGGCAGGTCTGATTCCCGAGCGAGGAGCAATCTTGGTCACCACTCTCAGCGTTGGCGACAGCGCCCCCGATTTCGCGCTCACCGACCAGCACGGCGAGATCATCCGCCTCAGCGACCTCGCCGGCTCGCCAGTCGTCGTCTACTTCTACCCGAAGGCCGGCACGCGCAAGTGCACGCAGCAGGCATGCGACTTCCGCGACAACTACGCCGCACTCAGCGACGCCGGAGTCACCGTGCTCGGCATCTCGCTCGACCAGCCGCGAGAGCTCGCCATCTTCGGCGAGGAGCAGCGGGTGCCATACTCGCTCCTCAGCGACTCGGGGGCGACCGCCATGGAATGGGGCGCGTGGGGCGAGCGTCCCGTCGCGGGAATCGCGGGGACCGGAGTCATCAGGTCGACGTTCATCGTGGATGCCACCGGGAAGTTCTCCTGGGTCGCCTACGACATCGACCCGGACGGCCACGTGGAGGAGCTGCGCGCGAAGCTCGGCATCTGAGCCGAGCGGGAGGCAACGGGTCGTAACCGTCGGTCACGACGTCGAGAGCATCGTGCCGTGTGCGTGACAATCGGAGACACATCCACCGTCTCGAGGACCCCATGACCGACACCACCATCGCCTCCACCTCCGTGCTCGACAACCCCGCCTGGAACTCGCTGACGGGCGCCCACGCGCACCTCGCGGTCGGCGGCGACCTCGTCAAGCGATACCCGGCCGACGTGTCGCCGTTCGTGGGCGTCCGCTCCTGGGAGGAGCCCGGCGTCTGGGACGCGATCGCCGAGCTCCTCGGCTCCGGGGCCGAGCTCGCGATCTCGCACGCGGACCCCGAGGTTCCGGCCGGCTGGGCGCAGACCTGGCGCGGCGAAGGGGTGCAGCTGGTCGAGACGCCTCGTCTGCAGACGAGACCCGACGAGGAGGTCGTCGAGCTCGGGGCAGACGACGCCCCCGAGATGCTGGCGCTCGTGGAGCGCAACCAGCCCGGCCCCTTCCTGCCGCGAACGTACGTGCTCGGGCGCTACGTCGGCATCCGCCGCGACGGCAAGCTCATCGCCATGGCCGGAGAGCGACTCCACCCGGCGGGTTGGACGGAGATCAGCGCGGTCGCGACCGACGCCGACTACCGCCGACAGGGACTCGCATCACGTCTTGTGCTCGACGTCGCCTTCCACATCCAGGAACGCGGCGATCGTGCGCTCATGCACGCTGCGGCCGCCAACACGGGCGCCATCGCCGCGTACGAGAAGCTGGGCTTCGAGCTGCGTCGAGCGACGCCGTTCACCGGCGTGCGCGTTCCCTGAGTCCGTCGAGGCCGACCCCGCCCTCACGACTGGGCCCGGAGGGGCTCAGTCGTCGAGGTCCTCGTCCTCATCGGGCGGCGGCGGGAATGCCCGCCCCTGCGGGAGCGCGATGGCCTCGCTCACCACGTGCTCTCGCAGATACTCCCGCAGGTACGGCGTCGTGAACTGCACGCTGCCGTAGCCCGCGGGCTCGATGATGCCGGCGTTGATGAGCCGCTGGCGGTACACGCCCACGTAGCCGGCCTTCGCGCGCATCCGCAACCGGATATCGCTCGAGCGCGACGGCCCGTCGTCGCTCGCCATGGCGGCCAGGTAGGTCCGGTCGCCGACGGACAGTGCGGCGAGGGTGGGTTCGTAGATGTACTGGCCCATGGCCTGCCGTGCGAGCCGAACGGCCCGGCGGGCGTGCGCGAGCTGGATGCGCTCGGCGGCGCCTGCCTCCTGCCACGATTTCGAGCCGATGAACTGCACGAGGAACGGGTACCCCTGCGTGCCCCGCACCGCGTAGTCGAGGGCGTCGTCGTCGATGCTGCGCCCACCCTCCGCGATGGGCTCCCGGAGAGCCCTCGCCGACGCCTCGTAGTCGAGCTGCCCGAGTTCCTGGACGTGCGCGCGGCGCAGGAACGTCAGCATGCGGTCGCTGCGCAGCTCGTTGATGTTCGGCTTGAGGCCGGCGCCGACGAACGCGACGTCGAGCCCCTCGCGGAACGCGTGCTGCACGACCGTCGTGATCTCGCGGAGGTCGTCGATCGCGCCGCGGTGGATCTCGTCGACGGTGATGAGGACCCCTGTGCCGTTCGGGGCGAGCAGACGCGTGAGCTCCGTCAGCTGTGACCGCAGGTTGGCGACGGGTCGGTAGCGCTCCTCGACCGTCGACACGAACCCTCCGGTGCCCATCGGCAGGGTGACTCCCGTGATGCGGCGCTTGCTGGCCCTCGGGTCGTGCTCGGCCAGGAGCTTGGGGAGCGCTTCGGTGGTCATCCGCTCGGCCAGCCCCTTCGTGGCCGTCTCCGAGATCACGAGCCAGCCGCGTGTGACGGCGATGTCCTCCAGCGCGTTGAGCATGACGGTCTTGCCGACGCCGCGCAGCCCGGTGACGAGGGTCGCCCTCCCCACCTCGCCCGGCGTGCCGTCGATCGCCGCTTCGAACGACGCCAGCATCGCCGACCGGCCGACAAGCAGCGGCGGCGTCACGCCGAATGAGGGCGTGAAGGGGTTCGGCCGCGTGGATGCGGCTCCCGCCTTCGTTGGCACGGGCGGCCGGCTTCCGGTCAGGCCTCGCTCTTCGACGAGCCCGCCTCGACCTCGCCCGCGAGCACCTCGCCGTCGATCTCCACGTCGTCGGCATCGTCGAACTCGATCTGCAAGACAAGCGTGTGGTCGTCGCCACGGGCGATGATCTCCCCCGTGCCGCTCGCGCCGATCAGCTCTCCGGTGCCCGAGTCGGGGACGATATGCAGCACGCCGCCGCCAGCAGCAGGACGGCCCCTCGCGACCGTGTTCGCGTGCCAGAACGCGAGCGTGCCGGTCCTGCCCGCTATCGAGCCCTCGAAGGCGTCGATCGCGACGTACGTGCCCGAACCGTGCTTCTCGTTGAAGGCACCAGCGAAGAGCACCTCGCTGCGCCCCTCGATGTCACCGCCCGAGATGGCACGGACGATGAATGCACCGCCAAGCGGTGCGGCGGTCTCGATGCCGACGGCCCTGCCGTTGGCGTCCCAGGCTTCGATGGTGAAAGAGCTCTCTGCGCGCATGCCATGAGGATACGACGACGCACCGACAAAGCGACGGGAACTCCGGCGTGGTCAGTCGAGCGAGAGGAAGGCTCGGAGTCGTTCCGCCGAATCGGCGACCGCGACGGAGCCCGCCTCCTCGCCGAGGCGGCCGTAGCCCCAGGACACGTAGACAGCGGGCACGCCGTGCTCGGCAGCCCCCTCGACGTCGTAGAACCGGTCGCCGATCATCAGCACGTTGCTGAGGTCGACGCCCGCCACGTCGAGTCGACGAAGCGCCTCCTCGATGACGTCGGCCTTGGCCGAGCGCACCTCGTCGTCGGAGGCTCCCGTGATGGTGAGGAATCTGTCGGCGACCCCGTAGCTCTCGAGGATGACCCTCGCCGAGCTCTCCGGCTTGCTCGTCGCCGTCGATTGCGGGATGCCCGCGGCGTGCACGTCGCGGATGACCTGGAGCACCCCCGGGTACGCGTCGCCGATAAACGACTCAGAGGCGCGGTAGATCGCGCGATAGCGTTCGGTCGCCTCGATGGGGTCGAGCCCGTAGGCGGCGAACGTCTCGTGGATCGGCGGGCCCACGTGCTTGAGCAGCTCGCTGTCGCTCGGGATCGGCAGCCCGTAGTTCGAGAGGACGGTGCGCAGGCTGTTCAGGATGCCCGGCGCCGAGTCGCTGATCGTCCCGTCCAGGTCCCAGAGCACCGCCGTGTACGGGGCGATGCCGGTACCGCGCTCGAGGTCGACCCTGCGCGTCGTCGTAGTCGCCGCAGGCTGGACGGCCGGTGCCGGCTGCGGGTCTGTCGGGACCCGGCCTTCCGTTTCTGGAGAGCTTGTGTGCGTCATGTCCGAGCCAGTGTAGTGAGGGCTGGCCGAGCGGCAGGCGACAGCCCGCTGAACGGTTGGGGTGCGCGCGGCTAGAACAGGCGCATGTGGCGCGGGTCGACGCCGCGCATCTCGTCGTAGTCGAGGATGACGCAGCGGATGCCGCGGTCCTCGGCGAGCGTGCGTGCCTGCGGGGCGATCTCCTGCGCGGCGAACACCCCCGAGACGGGAGCGAGCAGCGGGTCGCGGTTCATGAGCTCGAGGTAGCGCGTCAGCTGCTCGACGCCGTCGATGCCTCCACGGCGCTTGATCTCCACGGCAACAGAAGCGCCGCTCTCGTCGCGCGCCAGGATGTCGACCGGCCCGATGGCGGTCATGTACTCCCGGCGCACGAGGGCATGCCCCTCGCCGAGCAGGTCGATCTGGTCGGCGAGCAGCTTCTGGAGGTGCGCCTCGACGCCGTCCTTCTCGAGGCCGGGGTCTTTGCCGAGCTCGTGCGAGTGGTCGCCGAAGACCTCGCCGATCGTGACGAGCAGCTGGTCGCCGGTCTTCGTCTGCGTGACCCGCCAGAGCGCGGTGATGCCAGCTTCGAGCTGGGTGGCGTCCGGTTCCTCCTCGACGATGGAGCAGGGTGCGCTCATCCAGTTCAGCGGCTTGTAGCTGCCGCCGTCCGAGTGCACCAGGAGGCTGCCGTCGGCCTTGCGCATGAGCACCCGTGGGGCCATGGGGAGGTGGGCGGTGAGACGGCCGATGTAATCGACGCTGCAGTTCGCAATGACAAGACGCACCTGACGAGGGTAATCGCTCCCGATGCACCGGGTGGTCGTGCGCGCCGGTGTCGGCCCGCGATGAGGTCACTCGAAATTCACCGGGGAGCTACCCGGGGGAAACTGCGGCTTCGCCGGACATGCGAATGGTTCTCATAGCGTCGCCGAGGTACCCCGAAGACGGACCGGAAGGAACCAGATGCCCAGCATCATCCGCAGACCACTCGCCGGAGGCGCAGTCGCGCTCACCGCGCTCGCCATCGCAGGCACCGCGTTCGCCGCGACGCCGGCCGTCGCCGACGAGACCGGCCCGAAGAACGTCATCGTGCTCATCGGCGACGGCATGGGCTACAACTTCGTCGACCTCGCGAACGCCCACACCAGCGGCGAGACCTACTACCAGGTCACCACGGGCGGGGACAAGAAGGTCATCCCCGCTGGCAGCAACGCTGACCGGCCGACGGAGGGCTTCCAGAGCTGGGACCTCGCCGGCATGTCCACGCACTGGGCTGAGGGCCCCGCGTACGACCCCGCGGAGTCCTGGACCGACTTCGAGTGGAACAAGAACGACCCGACCGACTCCGCCGCGGCAGGAACCGCCATGGCGACAGGCGTCAAGACCTACAACGCGGGCATCGGAGTGGACGTCGACGAGAACGTGGTCGAGAACCTCTCGGAGCGTGCGAACTCGCTCGGCAAGTCGACGGGCGTCGTCACGAGCGTGCCGTTCTCGCACGCCACACCCGCTGCCTACTCGGCACACAACGTGTCGCGCAACGACTACCACGGCATCGCCGCCCAGCAGCTCTCTGGCGAGATGGATGTCGTGATCGGCGCGGGCCACCCGTTCTACGACGACGACAACCAGCCCTTGGCAGCACCGAACTACCAGTACGTCGGCCAAGCGGAGTGGGAGGCCGCCACGAACGGCGCGAGCGACTACGCCTTCCTGGAGACGAATGAGGACTTCGCGGCGCTCACCGAGGGCGACACCCCCGAGCAGGTCTTCGGGGTCCCCCAGGTCGGCTCGACGCTGCAGCAGGGCCGCACGGACAGCGGCGCGAGGAACGACGTGCCGAGTCTCGCGGCGCTCACCGAGGGCGCCCTGAACGTGCTCGACAACAACGACAGCGGCATGTTCCTCATGGTCGAGGGCGGCGCGATCGACTGGACCGGGCACGCCAACCAGACCGACCGAGCACTCGAGGAGACCCTCGACTTCAACGACGCCGTGGATTCCGTCATCGACTGGGTCGAGACCGAGTCGAGCTGGGATGAGACGCTCGTCGTCGTCACCGCCGACCACGAGACCGGCTACCTCTCTGGCCCGGTCGAAGGCCAGTTCACGCCCATGACGGTCGAGAACCACCTCGACTACGCCACCCACTCGTGGAACTCCACGAACCACACCAACCAGCTCGTGCCCTTCTTCTACAAGGGTGCAGGTGCCGAGCAGCTCACGGCGCTCGCCGATCAGCGGGACCCGCTGCGCGGCCACTACCTCGACAACACCGAGATGGCGCAGTGGCTGCTGACGTCCGCGTGGGTCGAGGTCGCTCCGCCGGCTCCGACCGTGCCGACCGAGCCGACGGCCACGACCGTGCCGACCGCGACCACAGAGCCGACGGCGACCGCGACCACCGAACCGACGGCGACGACCGTGCCGACCGCGTCCACGACGGCATCCGCCACCGCTGCGGCCACTGCGGCCCCAGCACCCACGAGCACCTCGGCGACCGGACAGGGCGGGGACTCGCTGGCCACGACCGGCGCCGACGGTGCAGCGCCCATCGCGATCGGCGCTGGTCTGCTCCTGGCCGCAGGCATCACCGTTGCACTCGTCGCCCGTCGGCGTGCTGCGACCGAGCGCGAGTAGCGGAGGAGCTCCCAACAGCGAGGCGTCACCAAGAGCACGCCGCTCGCGCGCGGAGCGCATGGCTGGCCGGTCCCGGATGCACGGGACCGGCCAGCCTGACCGCGTCTCTAGGACTTCGCGCCGGTGAAGGCGAGCGCCCCGCCGAGCCCGATCATCATGGCTCCACCCGTCGCTGACATGCCGGAGATGCGCTTGGGGGAGCGTGCGAACCAGACCCGTGCGGTGCCGGCGAAGAGCGCCCACGCACCGTCGAAGACGAGCGCCAGCAGAAGGAAGCAGACGCCGAGCTCCATGAGCTGGAGCCAGGCCGGCCCGGCCGCCGGTGACACGAACTGGGGGAGCACGGCCACGAAGAACGCGATCGTCTTCGGGTTCGTGCTGCCGACGATGAAGCCCTGCGTGAGCAGCTTGAAGGCGCTCGCGGGAACGGGCGGTGCGGCCTCGAGGTGGGCGTTCCGCGTGCGGATCGCCTGCACGCCGAGCCAGATGAGGTAGACCGCGCCGACGATCTTGATGATCGTGAACGCCACGACCGACGAGGCGACAAGGGCCCCGACCCCGAGCGCCACCGCGAGGACCGCCGGGATCATCCCGATGGCGTTGCCGACGACGCTCAGCACGCCGGCCCGACGGCCGAGCGCGATCGACCTGCCGATCACGAAGAGCACGCTCGGCCCCGGGATGAGGATGAGCAGCACCGACGCGATGGCGAAGGCGAGCAGGCTGTCGAGTGGGACCATGACGAGAATGTACCGCTCCCGAGGCCCGAGCGCGAGCGGTCCTGGGGCCGGTCAGGCCCATGTTCGGACCCTCCCCGAGTGGGCCTCGCTCTCAGCCGGAGCCCTTCGGGGCCCGCCCTTCACGCTCAGGCCGGGACGACGCCGTAGGCGTAGGCGAACTCGGTGGTGCGCTGGTTGCGATCGTTGTTGTCGGCCGGGAGGAAGCCCACGTGCCCGGCGGTCGACGCCACGTCGAAGGAACCAGCGCCCGGAGCGTCGTAGACGATGTCGAACTCGAGGGAATCGCCAGCGTCGAGTGGTGTCCCGAACACGGCGACAAGCTCCTGCACACTCGAGCCTGCCTGACGCTCCGGTGCGGTCACGTTCTGGAGGAAGTCACCCGTCGCGGTGCCGTTGCGGCGGACGTTGGCGATGGAGAAGGTCGTCGTCGAGCGGTAGTCGAACCTGACGACGGCTGAGCCCGACGCGGGAAGCGGGCTCGGGCCGACCGACGTGATCCTGACCGACGTCGGACGGCTCGTGCGGGCCGGCCCGGTGCCGAGGGGCACCGTCTCGAAGCTCGCCTCGGTCTCCGCGGCGTACGGCGCGGCCGGCTCGAGCTCGGTGACGCCGACGCCCTGCATCACGTTGTTGTCGGTCTTGGTCTCGGGAGCCAGAGACGTGGCGCTGACCCGGGATCCCGTGATCTTCGCCGGGTCGTACGCGTCGTTCGGGTAGCGCAGGAGCACGGTCGACTCCACGACGAGCACCACCGCACCGGTGGGGAAGATCGGGTCGTCGGACTCGTTGACGGGAACCGAGACGGGGACGAGCCACCTGTGCTCGGTGCGCGTTCCGGTCACGATCGTCTCGACATCGTCGACGTACGTGGGCTCAGCGGCCCCGGCGACCCGGTACCCGACGCGGTCGATCGTGGCCACCTCGTTGTCGACCGTGTAGCTGGCCTGGAAGCCCGAGGCAGGGGAAGGCGTGTCGCCGAAGTTCGCGACGGCGAAGTTGCTGAGCGGCACGAACGACGTGTACCGCTGGGAGTAGTCCGGCGTGAAGAGGGGGAGGGAATCCCCGAACTGCAGGCCGACGATCGCGAGGTCGAACCCGGCGGTCGTCGTGCTCGCCGACGCCGACGGTGCTCCGACGGCCAGTGTCACGAGGGGGATGCTCCAGGCGCCGGCAGTCACGATGGCGCGCCGCGAGGGGAGCTGCTTGTCGGTCGAGCTGCTGTTCGAGGGAAGGGATGCACGCATGGTGGAACTCCAGAGGGGGATCTGTTGGCGCCGGCGTCAGATGCGCGCAGCGTCTGCGAGCCCAGGGGCGACCCGCAATCCCCACATTTGCAGGAAATCACCCGGGGAGCGATGGGGAGAACTCCCCGTGGCTCGGCTCGGATCCGCGAAGCCGAGCGAGCGGATCCGAGCGTCCGCTACCTCGCGGCGCCCGGAACGAGCCACTTCGTGCCGCGCTCCCTGGCACCCAGGACGAGCGCCCGAGCGCCCATGGTGCCAACGGCGAACGACGCCCACAGCACTCCGAGACCAGCCGCACCCTGCATCCCGAGCTGCAGCACGACCGTCACGCCGACCACCAGCACGAGCAGCGGCGGGATGCCAGCCAGCGCCAGGTAGCGGACGTCACCCGCGCCGATGAGGATGCCGTCGAGCACGTAGACGAACCCCGCGATCGGAGTCCCGGCAGCGAGGATGAGGAACCCGACGGGCAAGAGGGAGAGCACTGCGGTGTCGCTCGTGAAGACGTACCCGAGAACCCACGCGAGGGCCGCGAACACGACCGCGAGGATCACGCCGAACCAGAACCCCCACTGCTTGAGGCGGCGGGAGATCGCCGTGACCCGCTTCGTGTCACCGGCACCGAGGGCGTGCCCGACCATCGCCTGGCCCGCGATGGCGAGCGCATCCAGGGTGAAGGCGATGAGGCTGTTGACCGAGAGGAGGATCTGCAGTGAGGCCAGCTCCGCGACCCCCTGCTGTCCGGCCGCCCAGACCAGCACGACGAGGGAAGCGCGCAGCGTGAGGGTGCGCAGCACCATGAACGCGTTCGCCGAGAACACCGTCCGAGGGTCGCCGATCCCCGGCCGCAGCGAGACGCCGAGCTCGCGGCCAGCCCGGACCGCGATGACGATGTAGACGATGGCCATGCCCCACTGCGCGATGACCGTTCCGAGGGCAGACCCCGCGATGCCCCAGCCGAAGCCGTAGATGAAGACCGCGTTCAGCGCCCCGTTCACGGCGAAGCCCGCGATGGCGACGACCAGCGGCACCTTGGTGTTCTGCAGGCCGCGCAGCAGTCCCATGGCGGCGATGACGAGCAGCATCGCGGGGAGACCCCACAGGCTCAGGGACAGGTACGTGTTCGCGGCATCGATGGCGCCGGGATCGCTCGTGAAGACGCCGACGAGCGGAGCGCTCAGGGGGAGGCCGACGATGAGGAGCACGAGCCCGCAGAAGGCCGCCAGCCACATGCCCTCGATACCGGCGCGGATGGCCCCTGGCCGGTTGCCGGAGCCGAGCAGCCGCGCCACGACCGGGGTCGTCGTGTAGGCCAGGAACACCATGATGCCGACGATCGTGTGCAGGATCGTCGCCGCGACCCCGAGGCCAGCGAGCGCCGTATCGCCGAGGTGGCCGACGAGGGCCGTGTCGGTGAGCAGGAACAGCGGCTCGGCGACGAGCGCCCCGAACGCCGGAACCGCGAGGGTCAGGATGCTGCGGTCGAGCGCGCGTGCATCGGCGCGTCCAGCGGGTTGGGGGTTCCGAGATGCGCGCACGGATCCATCCTCCCAGGAGTCAGCGCGAAGCCCGTTGCCCAGACGCGGGCAGGTGCACGGTGGGTGACCCCGCGTCCCCTCGCGTGTTCGCCCTGAGGTGATCTCAGCGCCTGTGTCGGTGGCGTGTTCTAGCCTGAGGGACATGTCACAGACGGACGACCTCGCCTCCACCGCTCCCGCAACCGAGCAGCTCCCCTCGGGCATCGACCTGGAGGCGCTCGACGCCTCGGTCCGCCCCGCAGACGACCTGTTCAGGCACACCAACGGCAAGTGGATCGCTGCCACGGAGGTGCCCGCGTACCTGCCCGCCTACGGCAGCTTCATCCAGTTGCGCGAAGACGCCGAGAAGGCGGTCCTCGACATCCTGAAGAGCGGCACGGACGCGGAGCCCGGGTCGGAGCTGCGCAAGGCGGCAGACGCCTACGCGGCGTTCATGGACGAGGAGAAGCTCGAGGCCCTCGGCTTCGACCCCGTTCGCCCCGACATCGACCGCGCACTCGCCGCATCGACGATCGACGAGTTCCTCCACGTGCTCGGCGACCTCGAGCGCACCGGCCTCGGCTCGTTCGTCTCGGCCTACGTCTACCCCGACCTCAAGTCGCCCGCAGAGTACGCCCTCTACTTCGAGCAGTCGGGCCTCGGCCTGCCTGACGAGAGCTACTACCGCGAGGAGCAGTACGCCGAGATCCGCGAGCAGTACACGGCGCACATCGCCCGCATGCTCGGCCTCGCCGGACTGCCGGACGCGGAGGCTCGGGCCGCGCGCGTCTTCGCGCTCGAGACCGAGATCGCCAAGCTCCACTGGGACGTCGTCAAGTCGCGCGAGGCGGAGCTCGCGTACAACCCGCGCACCTTCGCGGAACTCAGCGCGGCCTACGCGAACGTCGACTTCGCGGGCTGGACCGCACGCTGGGGTGCACCGGCCGGCGCACTCGATCGCGTCATCGTCCGTCAGCCGGACTTCTTCGAGGGTGCAGCTGACCTGCTCACGCACGAGCGGCTCCAGGCCTGGCAGGACTGGCTCGTCTGGGGCATCGTCTCGCAGTACTCGGGCATCCTCGCCCCGTCGGTCTCCGCGGCCAACTTCGACTTCTACGGCAAGACCCTCCAGGGCACGCCAGAGCAGCGCGAGCGTTGGAAGCGGGGCACGGGCCACGCTGAGGGCAAGCTCCCCGAGGCCATCGGCAAGGCCTACGTCGAGCGGCACTTCTCGCCGACCGCGAAGGCCAAGATGCTCGAGCTCGTCGGCTACCTCACCGGGGCCTACCGCGCATCCATCGCCGAACTCGAGTGGATGAGCCCAGAGACCCGTGAGCGAGCCCTCGACAAGCTCGAGAAGTTCGTCACCAAGATCGGGTACCCCGACCGCTGGCGCGACTACTCCGACCTGGAGATCAGGGACGACGACGTGGTCGGCAACTCGCGCCGGGCCTCCGTCTACGAGGCGGCCTACGAATTCGCCAAGCTCGGCACGCCCGTGCGACGCGACGAGTGGATGATGCCGCCACAGACCGTCAACGCCTACTACTCGCCAGGCGAGAATGAGATCGTCTTCCCCGCCGCGATCCTCCAGCTGCCATTCTTCGACGAGCACCGCGACCCCGCCGCGAACTTCGGCGCCATCGGCGCCGTCATCGGCCACGAGATCGGGCACGGCTTCGACGACCAGGGGTCCAAGTACGACGGAGACGGGCGCCTCGAGGACTGGTGGACCGCGACCGACCGCACCGCCTTCGAGCAGCGCACCCGGGCGCTCATCGACCAGTACAACGAACTCTCACCTGAGGGCACCGAGGGCCAGAAGGTCAACGGCGAGCTCACCATCGGCGAGAACATCGGCGACCTCGGCGGACTCGGCATCGCCTGGAAGGCGTACCGCGCCTACCGCGCAGACGCCGGCTTCGACGCAGACGACGAGAACGTCATCGACGGGCTCACCGCGGCGCAGCGGTTCTTCCTCAGCTGGGCGCAGGCGTGGCAGCAGAAGGCGCGCCCCGAGTACGCGAAGCTGCTCCTCGCGGTCGACCCGCATTCGCCCGCCGAATTCCGATGCAATCAGATCGTCCGCAACGTCGATGCCTTCTACGACGCCTTCGACGTCACCGAAAGCGATGCCCTCTGGCTCGCCCCGGAATCCCGGGTCACCATCTGGTAGCCGAGCGCTGAGCCAGGCATCACCTCGACGCCTCCCGGGACGCAAGACGGCTCCGGGAGGCGTCGTCTCGTCGCTGCGCCGCTACTCGACGCCGATCGGTGCCCAGGCCCCGGTCGACCCCGTCAGCATGATGCGGGCGCCTGAACCCAGGTACGTCGACGCGACGGCGTCACCTGCACACAGGTCGACGCCTTCCCCCGTGTACAGGGTCGACGTCGTGATCCTGTCTTCCGCATCGCCGAAGAGCAGGGCGAACGAGCCATCGGCGACCGGCAGGGTTCCATCCGCGAGCTCGTAGTTCCCCGCGTCGATGCCAGTGCTCTCAGCAAGCGACTCGACCGTATCGCCGGGGCAGGCGATGACCGCGCCGGTCGCGCCGCTCGGCAGAAGCGCGGCGAAATCGAGGGTGGCCCCCATCTCGTTCTCGCTCAGGGCATCCGTGATCGACGTACCTGGCGGCTGCATGCCCTCCTCGGGGACGGCGCCATCGGTCTGCCCGGAGCCCGAGCATCCGCTCAGCGCGAGGAGCGCGGTCGCAGCAACGGTGCCGACAAGCAGCTTGGAGCGGTGTTCGCGGAGCATTCGCAGGGGTTCCCATCGACGGAGCGTGCACTCGGCGGTCATCTCGGGATGCTCAGCCCAGGGCGAGAAGGTGCGGTTCCCGAGATCGCCGGCGCGCATCGATTCTGCCCCGTGTGCTCGAGGATTCGGGTGAGCCTGACCGCAGTGCCGCGCATTCGGCGTCGGGTGGCGGGCTGCTAGGAGGTGTGCACGGGGCACTCGAGCGCCCCGTCGTCTTCCGCCTGCGTGACGACGCGGGGGAGGGCGGTGGGCACGACGGATGCCGCCGCCGGGGCCGCCGGCTTCGTCGCGGGGGTCTCGCGCTCGACGGTGATGCCGAAGAGCAGCTCGATCGCGTCGAGGTACTCGTCGCCGCGACCAGCGCGGGCGAGTTCCTTCGCGCGCACCGACGGGCTGTGCAGGAGCGTGTTCGCGAGGCGACGCAGAGCAGCCTCGGCGACGCCCGATTCGTCCTTGTTCGCGACGCGCTCCGTCTCCGCGCGCGCGATGTCGGTGATGTGCGAGCGGAGCGCTGCGATGCCCTCCGCGACGCTCGTCTCAGCCTGCTGCTCGACGAACTCGCTGGCTGCGCGGGACACGATGCAGCGAGCCTCATCGGCGGCCCCGAGCTCCTCGAGGGGAGCGTGGATGCGGATGGTCTCGAGGTCGAGCACCGAGATGCCGTCGAGGCGGCCCACGGCCGGGTCGACGTTGCGCGGCATGCCGAGGTCGATGATGAGCGTGGCCTCGGCGCATCCGGGCGCGAGTCGCGCGCCGAGCATGAGGTCGTAGTCGATGACCACCGTGTCGGCGCTCGAGCAGGTGACGACGAGGTCGGCGTTCGAGAGGTGCTCTGGCAGGTTCTGGCCGTCGATGACGAAGACGCCGTCGCGCTCGGCGAACTTGTGGGCGCGACCCGAGGGGGAGTACACGCCGACGCGGGTCACGCCGCGGTCCTGCAGGGCCTTGAGCGAGGCTGCCGCGTACGAGCCGGTGCCGACGAGCACGACCTGCGCGGTGCTCCAGTCGGCGATCTGGGATGCGGCGAGCTCGAGCGAGAGGCGCACGAGCGATCGGCCAGCGCTCTGGAGCTTCGTGCCCGACTTGATGCCACGCGATGTGGTGGACGCCGACTGGAAGAGACGCTCGAGCTGCGAGGTCGACATGCCGGCCGCACGTGATTCCTCGAGCGCGCGGCGCACCTGACCGGAGATCTCGCCCTCGCCCACGACCACGGACTCGAGGCCGCTCGAGACGGCGAAGAGGTACTCGGGCACCTGCGTGTCGTGGATGACGGCCATGTTGGCGCGGAGCGTCTCGACGGAGACGTCGAGTGCCGTCGCGATGGTCGGCATGAGCTCGGGAGCGACCGGCTGAGCCGTGTCGATGTCGAGGTAGATCTCGAAGCGGTTGCAGGTGGCGAGCACAATGGCTCCGTCGACGCCTGGGGCGTCGCGGAGCGCGGACTCAAGTCCGCCATCTTCGCGGGCCGCGAGCTTTTCAAGGACTGGGAAGCTCGCGGTGCGGTGATTGGCACTCAGACACAGCAACACGATTACTTATTGTAGAAGTTCTCCGCGTTTCCGCTTCTGAGCCATACCTTCCCTTAAACCTCTTGCGGTCCGCCAGAGCCGGGAATCCGTCGTCGGATGCCCGCTGTACGGCCCCGTCCGGGCGCCGGGTGGAGAATGGGCGGGTGACCGAAACAGCTCCTGCACCCCTGCCGCTCAGCGACTCGCATCCACTCTCCTCCGGCCTCACCGCCGATGCTCCGCTCATCCGCGCGGCACGCGGGGACCGGCCTGAGACGCTCCCGGTGTGGTTCATGCGACAGGCTGGCCGTTCGCTGCCCGAGTACCGCGAGCTGCGCAAGGGCATCGAGATGCTCGACTCCTGCCTGCGCCCGGAGCTCGCCGCGGAGATCACGCTGCAGCCCGTGCGCCGTCACGGCGTCGACGCGGCGGTCTTCTTCAGCGACATCGTGGTTCCGCTCAAGCTCATCGGCGAGGCCGTCGATATCGTTCCAGGCACAGGCCCGGTCTTCGACAACCCGGTGCGCTCCTCGCAGGAGGCACACGAGTTCGCCGCGCGCATCAGGGCCCGCATCAGCCCGGAGCTCTTCGCTCCCATCACCGAGGCCGTCTCGCTGACGGTGGCGGAGCTCGGCTCCACGCCGCTCATCGGCTTCGCCGGGGCGCCGTTCACGGTCGCCGCGTACGTCGTCGAGGGCGGTCCCTCGAAGGACCACCTCCGCACGCGCACGCTCATGCAGGCCGACCCCGAGGCGTGGGCCGACCTCTCCGGCGCGATCGCGGAGCTCTCGGCCGCGTTCCTGGAGGCGCAGGTGCGCGCGGGAGCGAGCATCGTGCAGCTCTTCGACTCGTGGGCTGGCTCGCTCAGTCGCGATCGCTACCAGAAGTCGATCGCCGCCTCGAGCGGCCTGGCGCTCGAGCGGGTACGGGCCCTGCGCACGCCGGGTGGCGAGCGGGTCCGCACGATCCACTTCGGCGTGGGCACTGCCGAGCTGCTGCCGGACATGCACGCGATCGGGGCCGACGTCATGGGGGTCGATGACCGCATCACGCTCGACGAGGCCTCGCGGCGCCTCGGCGGCGGAGTGCCGCTGCAGGGCAACGTCGACCCTGCTGTGCTCGGAGCGGGCGCCGCGGTGCTGCAGGAGCACGTGCGAGATGTCGTTCGCCGGGGGAACTCGGCGCCCGCGCACATCCTCAACCTCGGCCACGGCGTCCCGCCGTCCGCCGATCCAGCGGTGCTGACCGGCCTCGTGGAGTTCGCCCACTCGCTGCCGGACGGCGGTCGGGTCGAGTGAACCGATCGTCCCTCGGCCAGTCGACGCCCGACCTCGTCGTCGTCGGCGGGGGCATCGCGGGCATGCTCGCCGCCAGACGGGCAGCGGGCCGCGGTGCCAGCGTGGTGGTCGTCGAGGCGGGAGATCGGCTCGGCGGGATGATCTGCCGCGCAGACCTGGGCGGGCTGCCGATCGACATCGGTGCGGAGGCGTTCGCCACGCGCGGTGGCGCGTTCGCGGCCCTGCTGCACGAGCTCGGGATGCACGATGACATCGTCGAGCCACGAGCACTGGGGTCCTGGGTCGTGACCGATGCGACTGCTGCTCCGATGCCGGCTGGGGGGATGCTCGGCATACCCGGGGAGGCGGCTCTGCGTGATGTGGAGTCCCGCGCCGCGGTGCACGCCGCGATCGGCGATGAGGGCATCGCGGAGCTCGAACGCGACCGGACGCTCGACCCGCGTGTCGGCGCCGACGCCTCCGACCTCGAATCGCTGGTGCTCGCGCGCATGGGGCCGGCGGTGCTCGGCCGGCTCGTCGCGCCGGTCACGCGGGGCGTGTACTCGCTCGACCCGGCGGAGCTCGACCACCGAGTGCTCATCCCCGGTCTCGCCGAGCGCGTCCACGAGCACGGCTCCCTGTCGGCCGCCGTCGCGGCGCTCAGGAAGAGCGCGCCCCCTGGCGCCGCAGTTCGCACCGTCGAGGGAGGCATGCATCGCGTGGTGGCGCGGCTCGAGCACGAGCTCGCCGAGCTCGGCGTCGATGTCCGGCTCTCCACTCGCGTCGCCTCAGTGCTCGAAGACGGCTCCGCCCTCGAGCAGGCCTGGCGCGTCGAGCTCGAGGGCGCTGGGTCGCTCTTCGCGAAGCGCATCCTGTCGACCGTCGCCGTGCCGCGCTCCGTCTCCGCCCGCGGTGACGACTCCGAGGGGCCATCCGGCGAGGCGGTTGCGATCGGCGGCGCTGCCGCAGTCCCCGCCGAGGTCGTCGCGCTGCTCGTGCGAGCCCCGCAGCTCGACGCTCACCCGCGAGGCACTGGCGTGCTCGTCGGCGACCCGAGTACGACCATCCGGGCGAAGGCCCTGACTCACGTCACCGCGAAATGGGCCTGGCAGGAGGCGGCAGCCGACGGGATGCACGTGCTCCGGCTCTCCTACGGTCCACACGCTCGCGGGGGCAGCGAGCCGCTCACGCATTCGCTCAGCGACGACGAGACGACCGAGCTCGCGCGCGGCGATGCCGGGCGCCTGCTCGGCACGACCATCGAGCGCGAGGACGTCATCGCGATGGCCAGGCACGTCTGGCGCATCCCGGCCCCGGCCGCGCGCATCGGACGATCCACAGAGCTCCGGGGTGCGCGGGACGAGGCGCGGCGGACGGCTGGGGTCGCGCTCGCCGGCACCTGGATCGACGGAACGGGGCTCGCGAGCGTCATCCCAGGGGTGCTGCGCGCCGTGGATGAGCTCTTCCCCGAGGATGCACAGGCTTAGCGCGAGTTGAGATGCCTCGCGGGGCTAGGCTTGCTCCGTGGCTTGATCGCGCCCGATTGACCGATCGCTGGCGTACCGGCGAACGATAGGAGTTTTCATGAAGAAGTTCGTGTTTGTGCTTGGCCTCGGTGCCGGGTACGTCCTTGGTGCTCGCGCGGGGCGCAAGCGCTACGAGCAGATCTCCTCCGTCGCGCAGACGGTGTGGGACACGAAGCTCGTCCGCTCCAAGCGCGCTGAGGTCGACGAGTTCTCCCGCAAGCTGGCTCCGAAGGTCGCCGACGCGGCCGTCAGCGGTGCGAAGCTCGTGACGGCCCAGGTCACGAAGGCGGTCAAGGACAACGGCAAGAAGAGCTCGTCCGGCAAGTCGAACCCGCCTGCTCCCTCCGGAACCGTCGGCAACCCGAGCAGCGACGCGTCCTAACCAGCACTCCCAGCAGAGAGCGACACACCCATGTCTGAGTCGTCAGAAAAGACGCCGATCCGCGGGCCCTTCCCCGGCATCGGCCGCACGAGGGCCAACCCGAAGTCACGGTCGAGCCTCGGCACGCTCGTGACCGACGTCCCCAAGCTCCTCACGAAGCTCGTGCGCGACGAGGTCGAGCAGGGCAAGCGAGAGCTCATCTCGACCGGCACGAAGTACGGCATCGCGGTCGGTCTCTTCGCCGCCGCGGCGTTCTTCGCGCTCACGCTGTGGGCTGTGCTCGTGACCGCCGCCGTCCTCGGACTCAACACGGTGTTCGCGCCGTGGCTCTCCGCGCTCATCGTGGCAGGCGCGTTCCTGCTGTTGGTCATCGTGCTCGGCCTCGCCGGCTACCTCGCGCTGAAGCGCGCGGGCAAGCTCGCGCCGGAGCGCACGATCGCCAGCGTCAAGCAGGATGTCAACGCAGTGAAGGGGCTCGGACAGTATGAGTGAGCAGAACGGCGAGGCGACCCTCGCGAAGAAGGAAGACAAGCGCAACGACGGCCAGCTGAAGGCCGACATCGAGCGCACCCGACGTGAGCTCGCGGCGACGCTCGACGCGATCGAGGTGAAGGTCGACCCGCGCATCCGCGGCCGCGAACTCCTCGAATCAACGCGTCACAGCATCCAGCGCCTGAAGGAAGACAATCCGCTCCTGCTCGCGGGCATCGCAACTGGTGCCGCGGTCGTCGTGGCCGGTGGCGTGACCGCCGCCGTTGCCCTGTACCGCCGCTCCCGCTGAGCTCGTGGTCGGCTGTGCGCCGCACCCCAAACACTCCTCGACATTTCGTAGAATAGGACCATGACCCACTCGAATGAGGTCCCGGCTTTCGCCGCCGAGCCCAACGCAACGTCCGCAGTCCCCGCAGAGCACGCATCGGCTGCTCAGCAGGGCGCCCCAGAGGCCCACCATGGCGCTGAGGAGCAGGGGGGAGGCGCGACGCTCACCGAGTACACGATGATCTCGGTCTTCCGACGAGAGACGCTCAACGAGCTCGTCCTGTCCGGGCGCGACGCCATCAAGGCCGTCGACGAACTCGACGGCATCGTCGCGGAGCTGGCGGAGAACGGCGTCAAGGTGCGCGGCTTCTACGACGTCTCCGGGTTCCGGCACGACGGCGAGCTCATGGTCTGGCTGCACGGTGAAGTGCCCGAGAGCCTGCAGTGGGGCCTGCGCCAGATCCGCCGAAGCGAGCTCATCGCGCCGCTCACGCCGTCCTGGCAGATCGTCGGGGTGCATCGCGCCGCCGAGTTCAGCGCGCGCCACATGCCGGCGTACATGCTCGGCAAGGAGCCGCGCCAGTGGGTCACCGTCTACCCGTTCGTGCGCTCCTACGAGTGGTACCTGCTGCCAGAGGACGAGCGTCGTCAGATGCTCGCCGAGCACGGCCGAGCCGGATCGGCGTACACGTCGACGCTCACCAACACCGTCGCATCCTTCGGTATCAGCGACTACGAGTGGCTCCTCGCGCTCGAGGACGACAACCTCCTCAACCTGGTCGACATGATGCGTGACCTGCGACAGACCGACGCTCGGCGCCACGTGCGCGAGGAGGTGCCGTTCTACACGGGTCGCTTCCTGCAGACCTCCGAGATCGTCGAGGTGCTGCAGTGACCGACGTCGCCGCACAGCAGACCGGTTCGAAGCCGCAGGGCCGCAAGCCCGGCCCGGCGACCTTCACCCGCGTCGAGGTCAATGCTGCCGTGAGCGCCGCCTCCGACGCCGCCAAGTTCGGCCCCGAGCACACGACCGAGCCGGTCGCCTACGACGGCATCCTGCTCGCTTCCTTCGGTGGCCCGGAAGGACAGGACGAGGTCATCCCGTTCCTGCGCAACGTCACGGCAGGCCGTGGCATCCCCGACGAACGGCTCGAGGAGGTGGCCCACCACTACCGGCACTACGGCGGCGTGAGCCCCATCAACGAGCAGAACCGTCAGCTGAAGGCCTCCATCGAGCGGGAGCTCGAGCGGCGCGGCATCGACCTGCCCGTCTTCTGGGGCAACCGCAACTCCGAGCCGTACTTCAACGACGTGCTGCTCGACGCCCGCGAAGCGGGCTGCTCGACGCTCATCGCAGTCGCCACGAGCGCCTACTCGTCGTTCTCCAGCTGCCGTCAGTACCGCGAGGACTTCGCTGATGCGCTCGAGGACACGGGGCTCGGCGGGCAGCTCACGATCGACAAGGTGCGCGCCTTCTTCGACCACCCTGGCTTCATCGCCCCCTTCATCGAGGGTGTTCGCGACGCCGTGCTCAGCCTCGCTCGGGAAGACGCCGAACTCGACCTGGCCACCGAGGTCGAGGTGCTCTTCACGACGCACTCGGTGCCGATGGCGGACGCCGCGAACTCGGGCCCTCCTGGCGCGGGCTTCGGTGAGAGCGGCGCATACGCCGCCCAGCATCTCGCCGTCGCGGAAGTCGTGGCCCTCGCGGCCCTGCAGGAGCTCGCGGAGGACACGACCATCTCAGGCCGAGTGCCAGAGCAGCTCTCCTGGCAGCTCGTCTACCAGTCGCGCTCCGGCCCGCCCTCGCAGCCGTGGCTCGAGCCCGACATCAACGACGTCATCGCCGAGCTCCCCTCGAAGGGCGCCCAGGCGGTCGTCGTCGTGCCGATCGGCTTCGTCTCCGACCACATGGAGGTGCTCTGGGACCTCGACAACGAGGCGAAGGACTCGGCAGCGGATGCGGGACTCGCGTTCCGCCGCACCCCGACCCCCGGCATCCACGCCAAGTACGTCGAAGGGCTCGTCGACCTCGTCCTGGAGCGCCGCGACGCGCTCCCCGTCGAAGAGCGTCCTGCGATGACCTCGATCGGACCGTGGTTCGACGTGTGCCGCCCAGGGTGCTGCGCGAACAAGCGACTGGGCTTCAAGCCGGCGGTCTCCGGACTGCTGCCGTGACCCTGCGGATCGGCACGCGAGGCAGCGCGCTCGCGGTCGCGCAGACGTCGACGATGGCTCGGGCGCTCGAGCGCATCACGGGCGAGCAGACCGAGCTGGTGCGAGTGACGACCCATGGCGACGTGACGCGCGCCGCACTGTCGTCGCTCGGCGGCACCGGTGTGTTCGCGAGCGAGCTGCGGGATGCGCTGCTCGCGGGGGAGTGCGACCTCGTCGTGCATTCGCTCAAGGATCTCCCGACCGCGAAGGCTCCCGGCCTCACGGTGGCCGCGTACCCCGTGCGGGAAGATGCGCGTGACGCGCTCTGCTCGCTCGGCGGAGCCTCCGGACTCTCCCTCGCGGAGCTTCCGCACGGCGCGAAGGTCGGCACCGGTTCGCCACGGCGCGTGGCGCAGCTCCTGACGCTGCGGCCCGACCTCGAGATCCGCGATATCCGCGGCAACGTCGAGCGTCGTCTCCGCTTCGTCACGGACGGCGAGCTCGACGCCGTCGTGCTCGCTGCTGCCGGGCTTGAGCGGCTCGGCTTCGCGGATGCCATCACCGAGCGCTTCGACCTCGCCGACTTCCCCAACGCTCCCGGTCAGGGCTGCTTGGCCATCGAGGTGCGCGACGACGACGCACCAGCGGGCGTCGCCGAACTCGACGACCGAGAAGCGCGTGCGGCGGTGCTCGTCGAACGCGGCATTCTCGCGACGCTCGAAGCCGGATGCGCGGCTCCCGTCGGCGCTGCAGCCCGGTACGCCGACGGAAAACTCGAGGCGTGGGCTACCGTGTATGCAGTAGACGGATCTTCGCGGGTCTCCAGTAGGCGTGCCGTGGAGGTCTCCGACCCCGGCGCATTCGATGCCGCCCAGGCAGAACTGGTCTCGCTCATCTCGACGGACCTCTTCGATCAGGGTGCTGTCGCGCTGATGGCCTGAACGGAGGGTCCGGACGTGAACGGAGGAACCACGATGGATGCACCGCTGAAGGGCTGGAAGATCCTCGTACCCCGTGGAGGCGTCTGGGGTGGCGACGTCGCGGAGGCCGTTCGCGCCCGTTCGGCGTTCCCCATCACGGCCCCGCTCATCAACTTCGCGAGCCCGAACGAGGACGACTCCCGGGTGCTGAGCGACAAGATCCGCCTGCTCGAGAGCGGGCACTACAACTGGATCGCGGTCACGAGCGCCACGGCTGCCGATGTCATGCACTCGCTCGGCGTGAAGGTGCCGGACCACACGCTCATCGCGGCGGTCGGCGAGACGACCGCGGCCTCGCTGACGACGGCCGGGTACCGGGTGGACTTCGTTCCCACGCACGACAACTCCGCCAAGGGGCTGCTCCTGGAGTGGGCCGAGGCGGCTCGCCGCCAGCCGCCCATCTCGGTGCTGTGGCTGCGATCGGAGGTCGCTCGACCGACGCTCGCGGAAGGGCTCGCCAGGCGCGGGCACCTCGTCGACTCGGTCGTCGCGTACCGCACGGTGGGTGTGCCGGCGGCGGAGAGCATCCAGTACGACATCCGCAACAGCCGGATCCGAGCGATCCTCGTGACGAGCGGCTCCGTGGCGGAGCAGGTGCACAAGCAGTTCTCGCCGATCCCTGATGAGATCTCCATCGCCGCGATCGGCCCCCGCACCGCGAAGGACGCCAGGCAGCTGGGTCTCCGCGTCGATGTCGTCGCCAAGCAGCGCTCGGTCGCATCGCTGCTCGACGGCCTCGAGTGGCTTGCGAGCGGCAGCGACATGCCGGTGACCGAGGCCATCGATCTGAAGGCGCTCCGCGCGTTCGAGGCGAGCGAGCTGCAGGCCGAGCACGACAGTCGACCGGTGCCGAAGGAAGACATCCCGGCCCTCGACGAGGGACGCGGTCAAGCCCCCAATGACCGCTGAGTTCGCCGCCTGCTGGGCGGATCGGACCCACACGCCGACAAGCCGGGCCGCGTCCGCGACCGCCGGCGCAGAACTCCTGAGGAAGGACACGATCGCATGATCTCCCCGAGCCGCAGGCCTCGTCGCCTGCGCCAGAGCGACGCCGTGCGCCGCCAGGTCCGCGAGGTGCGCGTGCACCCGAACGACCTCATCCTGCCGCTGTTCGTCCGTGAGGGCGTGAGCGAGCCGATCGCGATCTCGTCGATGCCCGGCGTGCAGCAGCACTCGCTCGACTCGCTGCGCCGCGCGGTCGAGGAGGCGGCGACGCTCGGAGTCGGCGGGGTGATGCTCTTCGGCGTGCCGGAGACTCGCGACGCCGTGGGCTCGGGCGCGACCGATCCGAACGGCATCCTCAACGTCGCGGCCCGCAAGCTCGCGGAGGAATTCGGCGAGGACATCGTCGTGCAGACCGACCTCTGCCTCGACGAGTTCACCGACCACGGCCACTGCGGCGTGCTGGATGCGGCCGGTCGTGTCGACAACGACGCGACGCTCGAGCGGTACGACGCGATGGCGATCGCCCAAGCCGACTCCGGTGCTGCGATGCTCGGGATGTCGGGGATGATGGACGGCCAGGTCGCGAGTGCGAGGGCCGCCCTCGACGCAGCCGGGCACACCGACGTCGCGATCGTCGCCTACTCCGCGAAGTACGCGTCGGCGTTCTACGGCCCGTTCCGGGAGGCTGTGGACTCGCAGCTCCAGGGAGACCGTCGCACCTACCAGCTCGACCCGGCCAACCGCCGCGAGGGCATGCGGGAGGCGCTCATCGACATCGATGAGGGCGCCGACGTCGTCATGGTGAAGCCGGCTGGCTCGTACCTCGACGTGCTCGCCGATGTCGCCGCGGAATCGATCGTTCCCGTGTGGGCCTACCAGGTCAGCGGCGAGTACGCCATGATCGAGGCCGCCGCGGCGAATGGCTGGATCGACCGCGATCGCGCGATCGCGGAGTCCATCACGTCGATTCGACGCGCTGGCGCCGATGCCGTGCTGACCTACTACGCGAGTGAGCTCGCGCGCACCCTGGCGTCGCAGTCGGGCACGCCAGTGTCGGCGGCCCATGGCAGAGTGGATGCACGATGAACCACGACGTCTCCGCCTCGCTCTTCGCCCGCTCGCTCGAGGTCACGCCCGGGGGTGTGAACTCGCCGGTCCGCGCGTACGGCTCGGTTGGGGGCACGCCTCCCTTCGCTGCCTCCGCGACGGGTCCGTACCTGACCGACGTCGACGGCAACGAGTACGTCGACCTCGTCAGTGGGTGGGGCCCCATGTTGCTCGGGCACGCGCATCCCGCCGTCGTCGAGGCAGTCCAAGACGCGGCGGCTCGCGGACTCTCGTTCGGAGCCCCCACCCCCGCTGAGACGCAGCTCGCGGAGCTCGTCGTCGATCGCATCGCCCCCATCGAGCAGGTGCGCCTCGTCTCCACGGGAACCGAGGCGACCATGACGGCCCTGCGGCTCGCACGCGGCTACACGGGCCGCGACCTCATCGTGAAGTTCGCGGGCTGCTATCACGGACACTCCGACGGCCTCCTCGCGGCCGCGGGCTCGGGCCTCGCCACGCTCGCGCTCCCGGGCTCTGCCGGTGTGCCGGAAGCCATCACCTCGCAGACCATCGTCGTCCCGTTCAACGACCTCGACGCCGTGCGCGCCGCGTTCGCCGAGCATCCCGGCGAGATCGCCGCTGTCATCACCGAGGCGTCACCCGCGAACATGGGCGTCGTCCCTCCCGAGCCTGGCTTCAATCGCGAGCTCGCCCAGCTGTGCTCGTCCGAGGGTGCCCTGCTCGTCTGCGACGAGGTGCTCACCGGGTTCCGCACCGGGCCAGCAGGTTGGTGGGGCGAGGAGCAGAAGACCGAGTCCTCGAGCGGATGGCAGGCCGACCTGTACACGTTCGGCAAGGTCATCGGCGGCGGCATGCCCGTCGCGGCCCTGGGCGGTCCGCGCGAGATCATGAGCCACCTCGCCCCGCAGGGCCCCGTCTACCAGGCTGGCACGCTCTCGGGGAACCCCGTCGCGGTCGCCGCAGGCATCGCGACGCTCTCGCACGCCGACGACGCCGTCTACGCTCGCGTCGACGCGGCTGCCGAGCGCATCCGCACCGCGACCTCCGAGGCGCTCACCGCCGCGGGCGTCGCCCACTCGGTGCAGAACGTCGGCAACCTCTTCAGCTTCACCTTCGGCGATGGCGCGGCGCTCGGCTGGACCGGAACCGGCGGCGGGCCGCGGAACGAGGACGAGGTCAAGCGCCAGGAGGCCTGGCGCTACCCGCCGTTCTTCGCCGCGATGCTCGACGCCGGTGTCAACCTGCCGCCGAGCGTCTTCGAGGCCTGGTTCGTCTCGGCTGCCCACGACGATGCGGCCATCGACCGCGTTCTCGCGGCGCTCCCCGCAGCAGCCCGGGCCGCGGCCAACGCCTCGGCACCCGAGTAGGGCCGCGTTGGAACGCCGAGCCGTCGACGAAAGGGCCTAGAAGCCACGTGGAGGAACTCACCAACTGGGTGCTCGACCTGAGGGGCTCCGGCTGGAGCTTCGCGGTCGTGGCGCTCGTGCTGCTCGTCGGCGGCGTCGTCACCTTCCTGCCGAGTCAATCGCTGGTCGTGGCGATCTCCGCCCTCACCGCCGGAGATCAGGGGTGGACGGCCCTCATCAACCTCTTCGGACTCTTCGCGTTCTGCGTCGTCGGCATGGTGCTCGGCGACATCGGCACGTACTGGCTCGCCAGGGGCGTCGGGTTCGGCAAGTGGAGCTGGATGAACGGGCGCCGGCTCACCGCCGTGCGCACGCGAGTCGGCGATCAGCTGAAGACCCGTCCGAAGTGGGTCATGGTCACCGTGCGGCTGCTGCCGCTTGGGCGCATCGCGACGGTGCTCGCCGCATCCGACGCCCGGATGCCGATGCCCACCTTCCTTCCGCTTTCCGTGCTCGCGAGTGCCGTGTGGGTTGGCTACGCGGTGGTGATCGGCGCCGTGTTCGGCTCGTTCAGCACGGACAACCCGCTGCTCATGATGGTGCTCGCCGTGGTCACGGCCATTGCTCTTGGCCTTCTCGCGCAGGTGGTCAACGGCTGGCTCGAGAAGCTCACCGACCGCCGGAAGGCCGACGTCGCAAGCTAGGTGGACCCCCCCCGACCCCGGAGTCCGAGAGTCTGCGGGATGCAGAACGCGCTTCGCTGAGAGGCGTTTCCCTCAAGGACGCGAGTTCCGTATCCCGAGACTGCCCGGCTGTCGACGGTCGGAGCGGTGGAGCTGGGCTCCGCCTGCCTACGCGGCGTCGGTCTTGCCGCGGAGCTCGGCGAGCTCGCGGCCGGACTCCACCGCCTTCGTCTCGGCTTCGGACTTGAGGTCGGCGGCGAGGTCGGCGAACTGGTCGAGTGCCGGGTTGACGCCCACGAGCGTGAAGGGACGCTGCACGACGCGGAGGTCGAGGCCCCAGGCGTCCTGGAGCAGACGGGTGAGGTACGGCGTGGAGTGGTCCCAGCCTTCCTTCGGGGTGCCCTCGTCGTAGTTGCCACCGAGGACGGTCGCGAGGGTTGCGGGCTTCCCGGCGAGCGTCGTGCTTCCAGCGTTGGTGCGCGGGTCGGTGTAGGCGAGGTCGAACCAGAGCTTGAAGTGCTGCGAGATGCCGTAGTTGTAGAGCGGCACGGTGAAGAGCAGGGCGTCGGCCGCGATGATCTCGTCGGCCAGCTGCGCTGCCAGGGCGACAGCGGCGCGCTGCTCCTCGGTGCGGTCGTCCTCGGGCGTGAAGCCAGCGTAGACGGCGTTCTGCCAGGCGTCGGCGGGGATGGGCGACTCGATGAGGTTGCGGCGTGTGACGACCGAGTCGGGGTGTGCCTGGGTCCACTCGGCCTCGACGAGGTCGCCGAGCGCGCGGCTGGCGGAGGTGGCGGGGAGCAGGCTGGCATCGATACGGAGAAGGGACATGCGGGGCTCCTTGAAATTTCACAGAGTCGCTATGAAAACCAGAGCGACTCTGTGCAGATTAGCACGGGTACACTGGCGGCATGGCAGAGAAAGCGCAGGAGCACGGCGCCGCGGAATGCGACGGCGCCATCTCGCTCGCCTTCACGCTGCTGGGCAAGCGCTGGAACGGCATGATCATCGATGTGCTCGGCTCGCAGCCCCTCACCTTCGTCGCCCTGCGCCGCGCGGTGACGGGCATCAGCGACGCGGTCCTCTCCGACCGCCTGACCGAGCTCGCCGGGGCCGGACTCGTCGCGCGCACCGTCAACGACGGCCCGCCGATCTCGGTCAGCTACGAGCTCACGACGGCAGGTCAGCGCCTCATCCCGGTGCTCAAGCAGCTCGGCACGTGGGCATCGGAGAACCTCGAGCACGCCCCGCTGGCCTGAGCCACCGCCGGTCGCCGTCGAATCAGGCGTCGCCCCGCACGCGCACGACCGTTCGCCCGCGCACCGTCCCATCGAGGATGGGCTGCGCGACCTCGATCGCCTCCTCGAGGGCGACGACCTCGGTCATCGACTCGAGCAGTTCGCTGTCGAGCTCGAGGAGCCTGTTCCAGGCCTCGGCCCGCACCTCCAGGCTCTGCACGACCGAGTTGATGCCGCGCAGCGTCACGCCGCGCAGGATGAACGGCAGGACCGTCGTCGGCAGGTCGGTACCCTGCGCCAGCCCGCACGCCGTCACCAGCCCTTCTCGTCTCGTCTGCGCGATCACGTTCGCGAGGGTCGTCGAGCCGACCGCGTCGATGGCCCCGGCCCAGCGCTCCGTCTGCAGCCCCTTGCCCGGCGCATCGGAGAGCATGTGCCGGTCGATGATCTCGGCCGCGCCGAGGCGGCGCAGGTAGTCACCCTCCTCGTCACCGCGGCCAGTGGATGCGACGACCCGGTAGCCGAGTCCCGCCAGCAGGGCGATCGCCACGCTGCCGACGCCACCCGCCGCACCCGTCACGAGCACATCGCCGTCGCCGGGCGCGACCTGCTTCTCGAGCGCCAGCACCGACAGCATCGCCGTGTACCCGGCAGTGCCGATGGCGGCCCCCTGCAAGAGGGACATCTCCTCGGGTAGGTGGATGAGCGACTCGTCGTCGACGAGGCACAGCTCGGCGAGGCCGCCGTGCCTGCTCTCGCCGAGCCCCGCACCGTTCAGCACGACGCGGTCGCCTGGCACGAAGTTCGGCGTGCGCGACTCCCGAACGACGCCGACGACGTCGATGCCCGGGACGAGCACATCCGCTCGACTCACGCCGGGCCTGCCGGCGAGCAGCAGGGCGTCCTTGTAGTTGAGGCTCGAGTAGGCCACGTCGACGAGCACCTGGCCGCGATGGAGGCGGCCGTCGCCGAACAGCTCGTCGCCGAGCTCATCGAACGCGACGTCGATGCGAGGCTTCCCCGCGTCGTCGGTGGACTTCGTCGTCAGGTATCCGCGAACCATGGCGCCATCGTAGGGGGCGCGGATCAGAGCTCCCCAGCATCCGCTGCACGGAGCCGACCGCATGCCGCTCGCTGCTCTGCTGCTCTGCCGCTCTGCAAGACTGGCTGGCATGATCACGGTCCGCACCTTCACCGAACTCAGTGCCGCCGAGCTCTGGGGCATCCTGCACCTGCGCTCGAGCATCTTCGTCGTCGAGCAGGACTGCGTGTACCTCGACCCGGACACGGCCGACTTCGCCGACGGCACCCTGCATGCGTTCATCGGCGACGACCCCCTCTGCCCGCACAGCTACGCGAGACTCCTCCCCATCGGCTGGCCGGACGAGCACCTGCCGACGCACCTGTCACGCCCCATCGGCAGGGTCGTGACGGCCGAGAGCTCCCGCGGCCTCGGATACTCGGCTCAGATCATCCGCCACCTCGTCGAGATCGCCGAGAGTGAAGGCCTCTCGACCTCCCTCAACGGGCAGGCCCACCTCGAATCCTGGTACGCGAGATTCGGGTTCGAACGATGCGGTGAGAACTTCATGGAGGACGACATTCCCCACGTGCCGATGGTGAAATACACATCGAGCCCTGACTCATGATTTACTCGCTCGTAACAAGCATGAATCAGTTAGTCGCAGTGCCGCGGCTAGCTTGAGATCCGGGCGCCGCTGCGCGGCGCTCGCTCTCTGCTTACGTATAAAGGAGCACCATGAGTAACTTTGCCAAGTCGTCTCCCTCCAGGAAGTTGCGCATCACCACAGGAATCGCCGCCATGAGCGTCGGCGTCTTCATGCTGGCTGCGTGCTCGTCGACGACCGAAGGTGGCAGTCCAGATGCGGAGGGCGATGCTGCCGCTGCCGTCTGTGGGCCCGACACGGCTGCATCCGTAGCCGACGTCACGCCCGTCGACGCACCGACCGCTCAGGAGCGCTCCGAGGCGCTCAAGATCGGCTCGCTGCTTCCGCAGACTGGAACCCTCGCCTTCCTCGGCCCGCCCGAGATCGCGGGTGTCGACCTCGCAGTCGCCGAGATCAACGCCTCGCCGTCCGGTGTGCTCGGCGGGAACATCACCGTCGTCCACCGTGACTCGGGCGACACGTCGACCGACATCGCGACGCAGTCGGTCACCGACCTGCTGAGCCAGAACGTGTCCGCCATCGTCGGCGCGGCATCCTCGGGCGTCTCGATGACGGTCATCGACCAGATCACCGGCGCAGGCGTCGTGCAGATCTCGCCGGCGAACACCTCGGCCGAGTTCTCCACCTACGCCGACAACGGCTTCTACTTCCGCACGGCCCCCTCGGACATCCTCCAGGGACGCGTCAACGGAAACACGATCGTCAACGACGGCAACGCATCCGTCGGCATCATCTACCTGAATGACGCCTACGGCTCGGGCCTCTCCGAGAGCATCACCACAGCAGTCGAGGCTGCTGGCGGCGAGGTCGTCGCGTCTGAAGCCTTCAACGAGGGCGACAGCCAGTTCTCCGCACAGATCGACGCCGTCACGGCCGCCGACCCCGACGCGATCGCGCTCGTCGCGTTCGACCAGACGGCGACCATCGTTCCGCAGCTCATCGGCACCAAGGGCTTCCCCGCCGACAAGCTCTACATGGTCGACGGCAACATGGCCGACTACTCCGCTGACTTCGAAGAGGGCACGCTGAACTGCGCCAAGGGCACCATCCCCGGTGTCGTCGCCTCCGACGACTTCCGCGCCCAGCTGCTCGGTATCGACCCGGACCTGAAGGACTTCACGTACGGCGCTGAGTCGTACGACGCGGTCATCCTGGCAGCACTCGCCGCACAGGCCGGCGGTGCCGCTGACCCGGCGACGATCAAGGACAACATGCAGAAGGTCTCCGTAGAGGGTGAGAAGTGCACCACCTACGCCGACTGCGTCGCGCTCCTCGAAGCTGGAACCGACATCGACTACGACGGCGTCTCCGGACCGATCTCGTTCGACGAGAACGGCGACCCGTCAGAGGCAACGATCGGCATCTACCAGTACGGCAACGGCAACACCTACTCCAACATCGGAGAAGAGGCTGGCCAGCTCTAAGCTGACCCGCTGAGCGAAGGGCCCGGGATGCACGCATCCCGGGCCCTTTCGCGTGCCCTGGCGGGGCTGGGCTTGGCCCTATCGCATGCCCGAGCCGAGCATCCGCCCCCCGCTGCCGTCCTCTCCCTCCCCCCCCTGGGGGAGGGGGCCCTTCTGCAGAACCTGGGCGTGGGGAGGCCCCCCGCTGCCCGCGCATCGCTGCCCGCGAAGGCAACCAACACTGCCCGGCGTTTCGCCCTCTGCGCAGTCTGGCAGGGGGCGAAACGCCGGGCAGTGATCGGCTTCGGCTTCGCGGGGGACCGGGCCGGGGGCCGGGGCGGCTGGGTGGATGCTCGCGGCTAGTGGGCCGCGTCGCCGTCCTTCGCCTGTTCGTCGGCCGCGAGGGTGCCGAGGTAGAGGGCGATGACCTTCGGGTCGTTGAGCAGCTCGCGTCCGGTGCCCGTGTACGCGTCCTTGCCCTGGTCGAGCACGTAGGCGCGGTCGCAGATCTGCAGGCAGCGGCGCGCGTTCTGCTCGACCATGATGACGGAGACGCCGGCACGGTTGATCTGGCGCACACGCAGGAACGTCTCGTCCTGACGGACCGGGGAGAGGCCTGCCGACGGCTCGTCGAGGAGCAGCACCGACGGGTCCATCATGAGGGCCCGCGCCATGGCGACCATCTGCCGCTCACCGCCGGAGAGCGAGCTCGCGCGCTGCTTGCGGCGCTTCCCGAGCTCGGGGAAGAGGTCGGCGACGAACTCGAACCGCTCGTTGAAGACCTTGGGCCGCAGGAAGAGCCCCATCTCGAGGTTCTCCTCGATCGTGAGCGACGGGAAGACGTTGTTGTTCTGCGGCACGAGCCCGACGCCCTTGGCGACGAGCTTGTCGGCGCGCAGGCCCGTGATGTCCTCGCCCTTCAGCATGACGCTGCCGCCGCGGATCTTGATCTGCCCGAAGATGGCCTTGAGCACCGTCGACTTGCCGGCGCCATTGGGCCCGATGATGCCGATGAGCTCGCCGGGGTAGGCGTCGATCGAGCATCCGTTGAGGATGTTCACGCCGGGCAGGTAGCCGCCGACGAGGTCGATCGTCGACAGCACAGCGTCGCTTCTGGGGGTCGTCGCTGTCGCAGAACCGGATGCGTTTGGCGTCGTCTCGCTCATTTGCTGTCACTCTCCGTCGTCTCGGTCCCGGGCTTCGTCTCGGCGATCTCCTCGGCGATCGTGGTCGTCCCGAGCACTTCGGCCTCGTACTCGGCCGCCGCTTCGACGCCCTGTTCCTCGGCGATGCGCTCGACTTCCAGCTCCTGGATGTCGAGGTCGCCGAGGTCCTGGTCGTGGTGCGCGCCGAGGTAGGCGTCGATCACGGCCTGGTCCTTCATGACCGTCTCAGGCGGGCCCTCCGCGACGATCTGGCCTTCGGCCATGACGACGACCCAGTCGGAGATGTTCGTGACCATGTGCATGTCGTGCTCGACGAACAGCACCGTGGTGCCGTCGTTCTTGAGCTCCTTGACGTGGCCGAGGAGTGACTGCACGAGGGCCGGGTTGACGCCGGCCATGGGCTCGTCGAGCATGATGAGCTTCGGGCTGCTCATGAGGGCGCGGGCCATCTCGAGGAGCTTGCGCTGTCCGCCGGAGAGGGACGCCGCGTAGTCCTCGCGCTTCGCGTCGAGCTTGAAGCGGGCGAGGAGCTCGTCGGCCTTCTCGGTGATCTCCTTCTCGCGGTCGCGCCACAGCGGCTTGAACAGCGCGCGCAGCATGCCCTCGCCGCCCTGCTGGTCGGCGCCGAGGAGCATGTTGTCGAGCACCGTCATGCGTCCGAGGGACTTCGTGAGCTGGAAGGTGCGGACCATGCCGGAGCGGGCCACCTTGAAGGCGGGCACGTTGGCAAGGGAGGTGCCGTCGAACGACCACGTGCCCGTGTTGGGCTTGTCGAAGCCCGTCAGCAGGTTGAACATGGTGGTCTTGCCGGCGCCGTTGGGGCCGATGAGCGCCGTGATCTTGCCGCGCGGGATCTCGAGGTGCTGCACATCCACGGCCGTGTTGCCGCCGAACTGGCGGGTAACGCCGTCGGCGATGACGATCGGGTCGACCTTCTTGCAGCCGGGGCCGACCTTGCCGTCGACGAACTCGTGGGTGGGGAGGATGCCCGTTGGGGGGCTCGTCTGCTCAGGCACTGAAGCTCAGCTCCTTCTTGTTTCCGAAGATGCCCTGGGGTCTGAAGACCACCAGCAGCATGAGCGCGATTCCGACGATGATGAAGCGCAGCTGGCCCGCCTGCGTCGTCGAGAGGAAGGTGATCGCGCCCGATTCGATCGCGCCGTACAGGATGCCCTGCGTGAGCGAGAGCACGACCCAGAAGATCATCGCTCCCACGATGGGCCCGAAGATCGTCGCGGCTCCTCCGAGCAGCATGATCGTCCAGATGAAGAACGTGAGACCCGTCGTGTAGTTCGCGGGTTGCACGGCTCTCGGCAGGATGAAGATGATGCCGGCGAGGGAGCCGAGGAGGCCACCCGTGATGAGGGCCTGCATCTTGTAGGCGAAGACGTTCTTGCCGAGGCTGCGCACGGCGTCCTCGTCTTCGCGGATGCCGCGGACGACGCGACCCCACGGGCTGCGCATGAGCGCCCACACGAGGAGGGTCGCGAGGATGACGAGGCCCCAGCCGACGATGCGGGTCCACCAGTCGTAGGCGTTGTAGGTGAAGGGACCGAAGCCGTAGGTGCCGTCGGGGATCGGGTTGATGGCCGCGAAGGTGCCCTTGAAGCCGTTCAGGCCGTTGGCCGCGCCCGTCACGGGGGTGAGGCCGGTCGTCGTCACGATGTACCGCAGGATCTCGGCGGAGGCGATCGTGACGATGGCCAGGTAGTCGGCGCGCAGCCGTAGCGTCGGGACGCCGAGGATGAACGAGAAGACGATCGAGACGACGATGACGCACAGCACGGCGGCCCAGATGGGCCAGCCGAGGCTGATCGTCGGGATCGCGAACGCGTACGCGCCGAGCAGCATGTACGCGGCCTGGCCGAAGTTGAGGAGGCCGGTGTAGCCGAAGTGGATGCCGAGGCCGATCGCGGCGAGCGCGTAGGCAGCGGTGGTGGGGCTGAGGAGCTCGCCGATGGCGTTGCTCAGGATGTTTGACCAGTCCATGGTTCGTCTCCTAGCCGACTCGCTCGCGGCGGCCGAGAATGCCCTGGGGCCTGACGAGCAGGACCAGGATGAGGATGAGGAGCGCCGCCGCGTACTTGAGGTCGGCGGGGATGAAGAGGGTCGAGAGCTCGACGAAGATGCCGACGACGAGCGAGCCGACGAGGGCGCCGTAGGCGGAGCCGAGGCCACCGAGGGTGACGGCGGCGAACATCAGTAGGAGCACCTGGAAGCCCATGTCCCATGAGGATTGGCGGTAGAGGGCGAGCATGACGCCGGCGAGGGCGGCGAGGCCACCTGCCGTGGTCCACACGATGCGGATGATGCGGTCGACGTTGATGCCGGATGCGCTTGCGAGCGACGGGTTGTCGGACACGGCTCGTGTGGCCTTGCCGACGCGGGTGCGCGTCAGGAACAGGGCCACGAGGAGGAGCGTGACGATCGAGATGCCCATGCTGAGGAGCGAGCCCGTCGTGATGCGCACGGGGCCGAACTCCACGGCTCCGCTGAGGCCCACCGAGCTCATCGGGAGGATCGCCCCGCCGAAGAAGAACTGGTAGAGGTAGCGGAGTGCGAGGCCGAGGCCGATGCTCACGATCATCGCCGGGACGAGGCGCACGCCGCGCTTGCGGAGCGGCTTCCAGAGGGTCGCATCCTGGAGCCAGCCGAAGGCGGCGCCGAGGATCACGACGACGATGATGGCGACGAAGATGTTGAGCCCCATGACGACGGCGAAGAGCCAGGCCATGAGTCCGCCGAAGGTGACGAGCTCGCCGTGGGAGAAGTTGTTCAGCCCGGTGGTGCCGAAGATGAGGGTGATGCCGATCGCGCCGAGCGCGATGAGGAGGCCGAAGTTGAGGCCGGCGACGAGGCGCTCGATGAGCTGCGAGCCGAAGTTGCTGCTCTGCCTCGTGTCCTCTCCGAGTGCGAAGAGGCGTCCGACGTTGGTCGTCGACCATTCGTCCTCGGTGACCTCTGCGGTGGCGCCGTCCTCGTTCCGCAGGTCGATGCCGTCTGGCAGGGTCTCCGTGTCGAGCGTGACCGTGTAGTTGCCTGGGCCTGGGACGGGCACGCGCCAGCGGCCGTCTTCACCCGACTCCACCGTCTCGGAGTAGCCGTCGCCGTCGACGGTGAGCGAGACGCCCGCGACGGGTTCTCCCTCGTAGTTGAGGATGCCGCTGATCGAGTACGGCGACTCCTCATCGACGGGGTCGGCTGCCGCGTTCGCGGGGCCGGCCATCGCGAAGACGCCGAGGAACGCGAAGAGCGACATCGCAAGTGCTGCGAGCATTCGGTGGGTTCGGGTGAGCCGGGAACGCCGGGCGGTCGCTGAGCGCGAACCGGCTGGCGTGAGCGGACTGGGGAGAAGGGGCACGGAGTACCTCCAGTGCGAGTCGGGCTGGGCACGACGACTGAACGAGATTCTGGAACTGCTATTTCTGCAAGCGAGGATTCGCCACTCTGCGAATCTACGGATGGTTTGTATCGGCAATGTTTCACTGCCGCTACACACGATAGCCGTGCGGAAGAGGCTCTGCTCGCAGCCAGGAGCCTCAGCGCGCAATTTTGTTCTACGTCACCACAATTGTGGTGCCTCAGCACGGCACAGTGTGCCGCCACATCCAAGATCTCCGATTTGTGAAGATGTCTTTCGTCTCCGGCGTGTCACCGACCGGATGGTGCCCCCGCCGCGGCACTGAGGCCCGCGGGCGTGTGCTCGGGACAGTGGAGTGCGCGCTCGCCGCAGTCCGCACAGGCGACGAAGCGTTCCCTGCAGGAGGGGTCGCTGCAGTTCTGGGTGCGGTGCGTGGGCCTCTCGCATTCGCGGCAGCGGCCGAGGACGTCGGTGTCGGGGCCGAACTCGAGGTGCTCGCGAGCGTCGAAGACCGCGAGGGAGCCCTTCCAGAGCCCCTCGTTGCCGAACTGCTCCGCGTATCGGACGATGCCGCCGTCGAGCTGGTACACCTCGCTGAAGCCGCGCTTGAGCATGAGCGCTGAGAGGACCTCGCAGCGCACGCCACCCGTGCAGTAGGTGACGACGGGCTTCGACTTGAGGTCGTCGTACTTGCCCGATTCGAGCTCGGCGATGAAGTCGCGGGTGGTTCCGGTCTCCGGAACGATGGCGCCCTCGAAGCGGCCGATGTGCGCCTCGATCGCGTTGCGGCCGTCGAAGAAGACGATCTCGTCGCGCGATTCGACGAGTGCGTGCAGCTCGTCGGGTGCGAGGTGGGTGCCGCCGCCCTTGACGCCGTGCTCGTCGACCTCGAGCTCGCCCGGCGCCCCGAAGCTGACGATCTCATCGCGCACCTTCACGCTGAGGCGTGGGAAGTCGAGGCTCTGTCCCTGCTCGTCGAGGCCGGTGCCCGCCGACCACTTGTAGTCGGCGTCCTTGAAGGCCGCGTACTCCCGGGTGGTGCGCACGTAGCGCTTGAGCGCGTTCAGCTCGCCGCCGAGGGTGCCGTTGATGCCGTCCTTGGAGATCAGGATGCGCCCACGCAGCCCCAGGGACGCCGCGAGGTCGCGCTGCCAGAGGCGGATCGCCTCCGGGTCGGCGAGGGGCGCGAAGGCGTAGTAGAGCACGATCTTGGGGACAGCCATGAGGACGATTTTAGGTGAGGGGCTCACGCCGAATGTCCGTGGGTCTGCGTACCCTTGCCGCATGCCAGATCGGGTCATGTCGCTCTATCGGCCGGTGTCACCGGTCGATGTGCAGCAGACCCTGTCTCCCCTCATGCGGGGCAGGCGAGATCCGACGTGCTGGGTGCATCCGGTGTCGCGGGACGTGTGGCGCACGTCCCACACGCTGGCGGGAGGCGCGACCACGGTGTTCCGCCAGGCCCGGGAGGGGGTGCGGGTCGTGTCGTGGGGTGCGGCCGCCGAGATCGCGGTCGACGAGGCTCCCACGCTGCTGGGCCGCGACGACGACTGGAGCGAGCTCCGTCTCGACGCCCTGCCGGAGCTGGCGGATGTGCGGCGACGGAACGAGGGGCTGCGGCTCCCGAAGTCGGGCGCGGTGTTCGAGGCGCTGAGCGCGGCGATCATTGAGCAGAAGATCACGGGCCTCGAGGCGCATCGCGCTTGGGACATCCTGCACCGCGACCACGCCGACGCGGCGCCAGGGCCGGCCGGTCTCGTGCCGCGGCACCTGCGCCTGCCGCTCACGCCGGAGCAGTGGCGGCGCATCCCGAGCTGGGACTGGCATCGGGCCGGCGTCGACTACTCGCGGTCCGGAACGGTGATCCGCTCGGCGACGGTCGCGTCGGCACTCGAGCGCACGAGCGGCCTGCCGACGGGGTCGGAGGAGCCGCTCCGCCGTCTTCGCTCGATCGTGGGGGTCGGCGTGTGGACGGCCAACGAGACCGTGCAGCGCTCGCATGGCGACCCTGACGCCCCGAGCTTCAGCGATTACCACATCCCCAACATGGTCGGGTGGGCGCTCGCGGGCTGCGACGTCGACGACGACGGCATGCGGGAGCTGCTCGAGCCGTGGCGCGGACACCGCGAGCGGGTCGTGCGGCTCATCAAGCTCGCGGGCAACCCGCGCCCGAAGCACGGCCCCCGTATGACCGTGCAAGACCACCGCTCCCACTGAGCTCTGCGCCCGGCGTCGACGTGCGCTGACCTTTTCGGGGGGGCGTTCGCCCACGGCTGACGGGGTTTTCAGCAAACTTTCTGGCACTCGATGGGGCAGAGTGCTAATTTTCTGCTCAAGGAAGTTGACACCAGTCGACTCAAGTTCACCGCACCGTCTCGCGCTGACGAGCGTGCGTACAAGGAAGGGAAAACGACATGGCACGCGTCTTCGATCCGTTCCAGGAGATGGAACGCCTTTTCCAGGGAGCACCGAACAGCCCGCGTTCGATGCCCATCGACCTCTACCGCGAGGCCGACCACTACATCCTCACCGCCGACCTGCCCGGCATCGACCCGAGCTCGATCGACGTCGACCTCGACGGCCAGCAGCTGACGATCCGCGCCGAGCGCAGCACCGTCAACGCCGAGGGCGCCAAGTGGCTCGTCCGTGAGCGCAACGGCGGCAGCTACCTCCGCCAGTTCACGCTCGGCCAGGGTCTCGACACCGAGCGCATCGCGGCGAGCTACGAGCACGGCGTGCTGACCGTGACCGTGCCGGTCAGCGAGCGCGCGAAGCCACGCAAGATCGAGGTCGAGAGCGGCACGAAGGTCGAGACCATCCAGGCCTGAGCGGCCCGGTGATCACCGCTTCGTGATGCGGTCCCTGTGACGCAGAGAGGGGCAGCGCCGGCCGGCGCTGCCCCTCTCTGCGTGTCCCCGCGTCTGTGGGGCTGTGCGTCTCTGCGCTTGTCCTCGACTCGCGCTCGCACCTTCGTTCGCGTCAGGCGGCGTGGAGTCCCGTTCCTGCCTCTTCGGTCTCGCGGGCGAGCCTCGCGGCCGCGGCGTAGCGGCTGCGGAGTGCCGCGTCGGGGGCGGGCTCGAGGTGAGCGATCGTCTCGACGGGCCAGTCCGGACGTGTCCCGGTCGCCACCCAGGCGGCCTGGCGGGCCGCGCCGTCGGCGACGTACTCACCGGGTGCCGGGATCTCGACAGGCACATCGAAGAGCGTCGGAGCGACGGCGCGGACGCCCTCGCTCAGTGCTGCGCCGCCGATGAGCATGACTCGCTTCGCCTCGACACCGAGCGCACGGTGGGCGTCGAGTGCCTGCGCGAGGCTGCCGAGCATGCCCTCGACTGCGGCCCTGGCGAGGTTCTCGCGGGTGAACGAGCCGCGGGTCATGCCGAGGAGCGACGCGGTCGCATCCGGCAGGTCGGGGGTGCGCTCGCCGTCGAGGTACGGCACGAACGCGAGACCACCAGAGCCCAAGGGTGCCGATGCGGCGAGCCGACCGAACTCCTCGTGGTCGACGCCGAGGACCTCGGCGGTCGTGTCGATGACGCGAGCGGCGTTGAGCGTCGCGGACAGGGGAAGGAACGCTCCCGTCGCGTCCGCGAACCCGGCCAGCCCACCGCGGGGGTCGACCACCGGCCGGTCGGCGACGGAGAAGACGGTGCCTGAGGTGCCGATCGAGACGACGACGTCGCCCGCGCGCGCGTTGAGACCGAGCGCCGCACCAGCGTTGTCGCCGGCGCCCGCGGCGACGAGTGCGCCGGCCGGTGTCTTCCCAGCGACCTCGTCCGGTCCGAGCACACGGGGCAGGACGGCGTCGTGGCCGAGCGCCGCGATGAGCAGCTCGCGGTCGTAGTCGAGCGTGAACGGCGACCAGTAGCCGGTCCCCGACGCGTCGGAGCGGTCGGTCGTGAGCTTCGTCAGGTCCGGGCCGAGGGGGCTCTCGCCTGCTGGGCCGTAGCCGAGGAGGCGCCACGTGAGCCAGTCGTGGGGGAGTGCGACGGCCGCGACGCGCGCCGCGTTCTCGGGTTCCGCATCCCGCAGCCAGCGCAGCTTCGTGATCGTGAACGAGGCGACGGGCACGAGTCCCGTGCGCTCGACGAGCGCATCCTGGCCGAACTCGGCGATGAGGTCTCGTGCTGCGCCTGCGCTGCGGGTGTCGTTCCAGAGGAGGGCGTCGCGGACGACGCGGCCCTCGGCGTCGAGGGCGACCATGCCGTGCTGCTGGCCGGCGACGGAGATCGCCGCCACATCGTCGAGCCCGCCGGCGGCCTCGGTCGCGCCCTGGACGGCAGCCCACCAGTTCGCCGGGTCGATCTCCGTGCCGGGGAGGTGAGCTGCGCGCCCCTGGCGGACGAGCGCACCCGTCTCCGCATCGCGGATGACGAGCTTGCAGCTCTGCGTACTCGAGTCGAAGCCGGCGACGAGCATTGTGGTCTGCTTTCTGTAGGGCGAGCGCTGTGTTGAGGTTCAGGTGCTGGTCGAGCATGCACGACAGAGCTGGGGCGGATGCACGCGCGTGGTGAGTGCATCCGCCGCAGCTCTGCGCGGGGACGGGGGAGCCCGTCAGTCGTTGGGCGTGTGCTAGCCGCGTGCGCCCATGAGGTGCTCGAGCGCGAGCTGCTGCAGGCGCACGAATCCGAAGCCCTTGCCGTTGAAGTACGCGTCGGCGTCGAAGTCCTCGAAGGCGGAGCGGTCAGCGAGGAAGTCGTCGTAGGTCTCGCCCTCGCCGAGCGTGTTCGTGGAGAGCTCGTCGACGCGGGATGCCGCGAGGGCCTCCTGCACCTCGGGGTCGGCGCGGAAGGCCGCCGCGCGCTCCTTGAGGAGGAGGTAGGTGCGCATGTTCGCTGCCGCCGACTCCCAGACGCCCGTCTCGTCCTCGGTGCGCGAGGGCTTGTAGTCGAAGTGGCGGGGGCCCGTGTAGGTCTGGCCGCCGTTGGGGCCGCCGTTCTCGAGCAGGTCGACGAGCGCGAACGCGTTCTGCAGGTCGCCGTGGCCGAACACGAGGTCCTGGTCGTACTTGATGCCGCGCTGGCCGTTGAGGTCGATGTGGAAGAGCTTGCCCTGGTAGAGGGCCTGCGCGATGCCGGCCGCGAAGTTGAGGCCGGCCATCTGCTCGTGCCCGACCTCGGGGTTCACGCCGACGAGCTCCGGGCGCTCGAGGGTCTCGATGAAGGCGAGTGCGTGGCCGACCGTGGGGAGCAGGATGTCGCCTCGGGGCTCGTTCGGCTTCGGCTCGATCGCGAAGCGGATGTTGTAGCCCTTGTCGGTGACGTAGTCGCCGAGGAGGTTGACGGCCTCGCGGTAGCGCTCGAGGGCCTGGCGGATGTCCTTCGCGGAGTCGTACTCCGCACCCTCGCGGCCGCCCCACATGACGAACGTCTCGGCGCCGAGCGACGCGGCGAGGTCGAGGTTGCGGAGGACCTTGCGCAGCGCGAAGCGGCGCACGTCGCGGTCGTTGGAGGTGAAGCCGCCGTCCTTGAACACGGGAGCGGAGAAGAGGTTCGTCGTGACCATGGGAACGACGAGCCCGGTCGCATCCAGTGCGCCACGGAGGCGGGAGATCTGCGAGTCGCGGACCTCGTCACTCGAGCCGAACGGGAAGAGGTCGTCGTCGTGGAAGGTGAGGCCGTAAGCGCCGGCTTCTGCGAGCTTCTCGACGACGTGCACGACGTCGAGGTCGGCGCGCGTCGGGCCGCCGAACGGGTCGGTCCCGTTGTAGCCGACGGTCCACAGACCGAATGAGAACTTGTCTGCGGGGGTGGGAGTCAGAGACATGGGAGTCCGTTCTAGGTATCGTCGTTGATAAGTTCCAGAGAGCAACATATAGCACTTCGTTGTGTCACTTCCACCACGAGTTCCGGATGAGACGGGGTTCGGATGGCGCCTGGGGCCAGTTTTGTCACGAATCTGACACGGGGTTGCACAACCTGACCCAAGTGGGTATATGTTTGGCGCGACAACTTAGGGCAACACATTTCAGAGAGGAAATGACCGTCATGTCAGCAACGAAGAAGTTGCTCGGTCTCGCAGTCGTTGGAGGCCTCGCACTCGGTCTCACCGCATGCGACGCGCCAGCAGACCCAGCAGCAACCGGCGAAGCAGGAGCAGCAGTCGAGGTCGAGAGCGTTGGCATCTCGATGCCCACCCGCGAGCTCGAGCGCTGGATCAACGACGGAGCGCAGCTCCAGAGCAAGCTCGACGAGGCCGGCTTCACGACCGACCTGCAGTACGCCGAGAACGACCCGGACACGCAGATCTCGCAGATCCAGAACCAGATCGCATCCGGAGTCGACGTGCTCGTCGTCGCCGCCATCGACGGCTCGGTGCTCGCACCGGTGCTGCAGGATGCGGCTGACGAAGGCGTCACGATCATCGCCTACGACCGCCTCATCAACGACACGGAGAACGTCGACTACTACGCGACGTTCGACAACTACGCGGTGGGCAAGCTCCAGGGCGAGTACATCGTCGACAGCCTGGACCTCGAGAACCAGCCCGGCCCGTTCTACCTCGAGCCCTTCGCCGGCAGCCCGGACGACAACAACGCCAAGTTCTTCTTCTCCGGAGCCTGGGACGTCCTCAAGCCGTACATCGACGAAGGCAAGCTCGTCGTCGGCTCCGGCAAGTCGCCGGCATCGAACGACGACTGGGCCTCGGTCGGCATCCAGGGCTGGGAGAGCGCCGGCGCTCAGGACGAGATGGAGACCCGTCTCGCCTCGAACTACGCCGACAAGAAGGTCGACGTCGTCCTCTCGCCGAACGACAGCCTCGCCCAGGGCATCGCGGAGGCGCTCGTCTCCGCCGGCTACACGCCCGGCTCCGAGTGGCCCATCCTCACGGGTCAGGACGCTGACAAGGCATCGGTCACGAACATCCTCGCCGACAAGCAGTCGATGACGGTCTGGAAGGACACCCGCCTCCTCGGCGACCAGGTCTTCGCCATGGTCGAGTCGCTCAAGGCGGGCACCGAGGTCGAGGTCAACGACACCGAGAGCTACGACAACGGCGTCAAGGTCGTCCCCTCGTACCTCCTCGACCCCGAGGTCGTCACGAAGGACACCGTGCAGGAGAAGCTCATCGACAGTGGCTTCCTCAAGGCATCGGACGTCGGACTCTAACGAGTCACCGACACCACACTGAACGCGCTCGGGCTGGCTGTGCCCCCACACCAGCCCGAGCGCGCTTCTGTTGCAGCTCGCGCCCTCGAGGCGCAGCAGTGCCGAGCGGTGACGCTCGGAAAGTGAGACGGAGCAATGGTGCAAGACGACACAATCCTGAAGATGTCGAACATCGTGAAGGAATTCAGCGGTGTGCGAGCCCTCGCGGGCGTCGACATCGAAGTCCGTCGCGGCGAGGTGCACGGCATCTGCGGCGAGAACGGCGCGGGCAAGTCGACGCTCATGAAGGTCCTGAGCGGCGTCTACCCCTACGGCACCTTCGAGGGGACCATCGAGTTCGATGGCCGCGAGGTGCGGTACAAGACCATCAACGACAGCGAGCAAGACGGCATCGTCATCATCCACCAGGAGCTCGCCCTCAGCCCCTACCTGTCGATCGCGGAGAACATCTTCCTCGGCAACGAGATCCAGCGCTTCGGCGTCATCGACTGGGACGAGACCAACCGCCGTGCGGCGGAGCTGCTCAAGCGGGTCGGCCTCAACGAGAACCCCGCAACCGTCATCCGCGAGATCGGCGTCGGCAAGCAGCAGCTCGTGGAGATCGCCAAGGCGCTGTCGAAGGACGTGAAGCTGCTCATCCTCGATGAGCCGACCGCGGCCCTCAACGACGAAGACTCCGCGCACCTGCTCGGCCTCATCGAGCAGCTGCGCGAGCAGGGCATCACGTCGATCATCATCTCCCACAAGCTCAAGGAGATCCGGCGCATCGCAGACCGCGTCACGATCATCCGCGACGGGGCGACGATCGACTCGATCGACATGACCGAGCCGGATGCGACCGAGGGTCGGATCATCCGCGCCATGGTCGGCCGCGAGCTCTCCTCCATGTTCCCGCCCCGCGAGGCGGTCATCGGGGAGGAGAAGCTGCGCGTCGAGAACTGGACGGTGCACCACCCGGCCGACCCGAGCCGCAAGGTCGTCGACGACGTGTCGTTCCACGTGCGCGCCGGCGAGATCATCGGCTTCGCCGGCCTCATGGGCGCAGGCCGCACGGAGCTCGCCATGAGCATCTTCGGCCGCAGCTACGGTACGAACATCTCCGGGGAGGTGTACAAGTCGGGACAGCTGATCTCCACGAAGACCATCAACGAATCCATCAAGAACGGCCTGGCGTACACCACCGAGGATCGCAAGCACCTCGGCCTCAACCTCATCGGCGACATCCAGGCCAACATCTCCGCGGCCGCCGCGAAGAAGGTCGCCCGTTGGGGCATCGTCGACGGCATCAAGGAGAACGGCGTCGCCGAGGGCTACCGCAAGTCCATGAACATCAAGACGGCGAGCGTCGCGACGCCCACGGGCAAGCTCTCCGGCGGCAATCAGCAGAAGGTCGTGCTCAGCAAGTGGCTGCAGACCGACCCTGACGTGCTGTTCCTCGACGAGCCCACCCGCGGCATCGACGTCGGCGCGAAGTACGAGATCTACGGGCTCATCAACAAGCTCGTCGAGCAGGGCAGGGCGGTCGTCGTGATCTCCTCCGAGCTCCCCGAGCTGCTCGGCCTCGCCGACCGCATCTACACGATCTCCGAAGGACGCCTCACGGGTGAGGTCTCCAAGGAGAACGCAACACAGGAACTGCTCATGCAGTACATGACCGCTGGAAAGGACGAGTCGTGACCACCACGAACACCGAGGCCGCGAACGAAGCAGGCACCCGGAAAGTGAGGATGTCGGTCGACGTCCGCCAGTACGGGATCCTCGGCGCACTCGCCGTCATCATCATCCTGTTCCAGATCCTCACCGGCGGGAAGCTCCTGCTGCCCGCGAACATCAACAACCTCATCCAGCAGAACGCGTACGTGCTGATCCTCGCGGTCGGCATGATCATCGTCATCATCGCTGGCCACATCGACCTGTCGGTCGGCTCGGTCGTCGCGGTCGTGGGCGCCATCACGGCCATCGCCATCACCCAATGGGGGCTGCCGTGGTTCGCGGCGGTGCTCATCGGCCTCGCGGCGGGGGCGGTGATCGGCATCTGGCAGGGATTCTGGATCGCCTACGTGGGCATACCGGCGTTCATCGTGACGCTAGCGGGCATGCTGCTCTTCCGAGGCCTCACGCTCGTGCTCCTCACGGGTGGAACGATCAACGCGCTGCCGGACGAGTTCGTCGCCATCGGCAAGGGCTCGCTGCCGCAATCGATGGGCACGATGCTCGGCGGACACGACGTCGTCACGATGCTCATCGCGCTTGTCGTCGTCGCAGCCGTCATCGGAAGCCAGCTCCGCACCCGCGCACGCCGCAAGAAGCTCGACCTCCCCGTCGAGCCCGGGGCCGCCCTCATCGCGAAGCTCGCGATCGTCGCCATCGCAGTTCTCGCGTTCGCGTGGCTGCTCTCGGCACACAAGGGCCTGCCGATCATCCTCATCATCCTTGCCGTGCTGATCATGCTCTACACGTTCATCCTGCAGCGCACCGTCTTCGGCCGGAACGTCTACGCCATGGGTGGCAACCTCTTCGCGGCCAAGATGAGCGGTGTGCGCACGGAGCGCGTCAACTTCCTCATCTTCGTCAACATGGGTGTGCTCGCCGCGCTCGCCGGCATCGTGACGACGGCCCGCGCAGGTGGCGCCGTCGCTTCAGCCGGCAACACCTACGAGCTCGACGCCATCGCGGCGGCGTTCATCGGTGGCGCGGCCGTGACCGGTGGTGTTGGTACGGTTATCGGCGCAGTCATCGGCGCGATGATCATGGGTGTCCTCAACATGGGACTCTCGATCCTCTCGGTCGACTCGGCCTGGCAGTCGGTCATCAAGGGCCTCGTGCTGCTGCTCGCCGTGGCGATCGACGTGCTCGGCAAGCGCCGAGGCGGACGCAGCTGATCGATCTCCGTCGCCCGCGCTGAACCCAGCGCGGGCGACGGAACGGCTCGGCCGAGCGCCAGCCTGCCCGGAAGCAGAAGCAGAACCAGAACCAGAACCAGACACGCACTGCCGTGACGAGCGAGAGAAAGAGGACGGCATGGCCACCGATCGTGTCGCCTCTTCGAACCTCTCCCTCATCCTCGAACGCCTCCACCGCGGTGGGCAGGCGTCCAGAGCGGAGCTGACCCGCGAGACCGGCCTCAACCGTTCCACCATCGCTGCGCTCGTCTCCGAGCTCGCCGACCGCGGCATCGTCGAGGAGCACGAACCCGTCGCGACGAATCTCGTCGGCAGGCCGAGCCCCGTCGTCGGCGTCTGCGACAAGATCGTCGCCGTCGCGGTCGTGCCGGAGGTGGACGCCCTGAACGTGGGTGTCGTCAGCTTCCGCGGCGAGCTGCTGAAGCGCATCCGCTTCGAAACCGAGAAGCCGCCGACCGCGAGAGAAGCGGTCGCCATCGTGAAGGCCCTCGTCGAGGGCCTCAGTGAGAGCCTCGACACGCTCTACGAATGCGTCGGCATCGGCGTCGCCGTGCCAGGACTCGTCCGGGCCTCCGACGGATTCGTGCGCTGGGTGCCCCACTTCGAGTGGCGCGACGTGCCGCTCGCCGACCAGCTGCAGAAGGCCACGGGCCTGCCGGTGCTCGCCGCGAACGACGCCAACCTCGGCGCGGTCGCCGAGCACATCTTCGGCGCTGGCCGCGGCATCAGCAACATGCTCTACATGAACGGCGGCGCGAGCGGCATCGGCGGCGGCATCATCGCCGACGACAGACTCCTGCACGGCGTCGCCGGCTACGCGGGCGAGTTCGGGCACAACCTCGTGGCGACTCCCGCGGCGCTCGGCAACTCGGGCGACGACGAGCTCGAGCGTGTCGTCAGCAGGCGCCGACTGCTCGCCGCCCTCGGCACGAAGAGTGCAAGCGACGACGAGCTGGAGCGGATGCTGCAGCAGAACATCGACCCGGCGGTGAAGCTCGAGACGCACCGCCAGCTCGGGGTGCTCAGCGTCGGCGTGCGCAACATGATCAACATCCTGAACCCCGAGCGGGTGGTGCTCGGCGGGTTCCTCGGCGTGCTGCTTGACCTCGAGCGCGACTACTTCCTCGAGATCCTCGCCGAGCACACGCTCGCCCCGAACTACGGCGAGGTCGAGGTGGTGCGGGCCGGGCTCGGCAGCGACCTGCTGTTCATCGGCGCCGCCGAGCTGCAGTTCCAGGCGCTCATCGAACGCGCCCACCTGCGCCGCTAGCCCCCAGCGAAGCGAGGGTCGAGCAGGGCGCCCTGCGCGCAGCGAAGGATGACATGGGGCAACCCTGGGCGTTCTTCGCGAGCCCAACGGGTGTTTTCCGCGCTGAGGGACTCGTGCCGCGAGGAGGTCGTGAGCTCTATCCACGCGACTGAAGAGCCCCATCGGTCTCTTCTATGTGCGAAACCGACTGAAGTGCGTAGTGTGGGACGCAAGCAGGGTGAGCATGCAACGATGCTGCTCGAGCGAGATCTGCACCTGGCCATCGGCCGCAGTGCTACGTGGGTCATCAAGTCGACCGGGTCTCGCGTCTGCCCTCTGGTGCCGCCTCCCCTCCTGCGGCATATCTGCATCCCATCGACACGGCGTGCCGAGGACGATTCGACGAATCGGTTCGGCATTCGGGTCACGACAACGATGTCAAGGAAGGTCCGGATATGACTGAGCAACGACGCTCACGATTTCGCGCAACCGGGACAGTGGCCGGCTTGGCCGCCACTGCCCTCATCCTCACCGCTTGCTCCTCGGGCACCTCAGAAACCGGTGCCGAAGATGGGGCCGTCGAGTTCTCGATGACCTACCAGGCCGCCAACAACATGGAGAGCCCCTACGAGGTGCTCGCGAAGGCCTACATGGAGGCGAACCCGAACGTCACGATCACCTTGAACCCGCAGCCGAACGACACGTACGGGCAGAACCTGCGCACGCAGCTCAACGCGGGCAACGCTCCCGACATCGTCCAGACGGCGCCGGGTCGGGGCCAGCCGAACTCGGTCGTCGCGCTCGCCGAGGCGGGGTTCCTGGCCGAACTCGATGAGACGGCGGCAGGCATCGTCCCCGCCGGGAGCGAGTCCCTCTTCGGTATCGAGGGAGCGACGTACGGGCAGCCGATGGAGCTCACCGTCACGAGCATGGTCTACAGCACGACCAATGCTGACGCGGCCGGTGTCTCCTCCTTCCCCGACGACTTCGACGCCTACCTCAAGGCCTGCGCCGACGTCGCGGGTCAAGGCAAATCCATGCTCGCCGTTGCGGGGGCCGCGCCGCCGAACACGGGCATGCTGGCGATGTCGCTGTCCGCGTCCCGCGTGTACGCGCAGACTCCTGACTGGAACGACCAGCGAACCGCTGGCGATGTTTCCTTCGCGGACAGCGAGGGGTGGGAGACGACGCTGGAGACGATCATCAGCCTGAATGACGCGGGCTGCTTCCAGGGCGGCGTCGAAGGTGGTGGCTTCGACGTGATCACGAATGGCCTGGGACAGGGTACGGCTCTCGGAGCGATCGTCCCCTCCGCGACGGCGGCCGAGATTCAGCGGTCGGTTCCCGATTCCGTGTTCGCCGTCGAGCCGTGGCCGGTCGATGCCGGAGCCAGCCAGTACGTGCTTGCGAGCTCCAACTACGCGCTCTCCATCAACGCGGCGTCGGACAAGGGCGCCGCCGCCAAGGCGTTCCTCGATTGGGTCGCGGAGCCAGCGCAGGCTCAGGCATTCGCCGACGCTTCCGGTGCGCTCCCGGTCACCGGCTACGAGCAGCTCGATCTTTCGTCGACGATCTACGCGCCCGTGGCGGACATCCTCGCGGCGGGCGACTTCGCCCCACTGCCGAACAACATGTGGCCGAACGCGCAGGTCTACGAGGAACTCGGGACGGGCGTCCAGGGCCTCTTGACCGGTCAGAGAACGGTCGACCAGGTCCTGGCGGCCATGGATACCGCCTGGGGTTGAACCAGGAATCAGACCAACCAAGCTTCGGGCAGGCGACGGCGCCTGCCCGGGAAGAGAAGGAGAGAGAAATCTATGACTGCACTCACCAACACCACTGACACGACCACCGCCGAAATCCAGCAGCTCCGTGAGGAGCTCGCTGAGCTGCGTGCACTCGCGACCCGCGCGAACGACCGCGGTGAGGTCGAGAACCTCTTCAACCGCTACATGTACCTGCACAATGCCTTCGAAGACGAGCAGATCATCCCACTCTGGGCACACGAAGGAACGGAAGGCCTCCGCGCCAGGTACACCAACGCAGGGCAGTACACGAGCTGGCAGAGCATCACCGACTATCACCGTGGACGGCCGCGCCCGGAAGGCAAGCTCATCCTGCACACGACGAACACACCGGTCATCGAGGTCGCAGGAGACGGGAAGACCGCAACGGGCGTCTGGATGATGGCGGGCAGCGAGTCAGGCCTCACCGACCCGAAGGTCGCAGAGGAATTCCCCGACATGTACTCGCCGGAAGAAGTGCTCGGCAAGAAGGTCTGGGCACATTGGGTCTGGTGCAAGTACGCGATCGACTTCATCAAGCAGGATGGCGAGTGGAAGTTCTGGAAGTTCCGCTGCTATGAGCTTGCGCGCGCTCCGTTCGAGGAGAACTGGGTGAGCTTCGGGTTGAAGAACCAGGGGGCTTTCGACCTCGACCTCATGTACTTCGGCGACGACGGCAAGCCGGTCTTCATGCCGCCCGCCGACGAGCCAGCCCCTGCGAAGAACCACCCGTACAGCCCGCAGACATCGCAGACGCTCGAACCGGTACCTCCCGTCAAGCACGACACCTTCGTCGACACCTACCAGTAGCAGCCGAACGGCGAGGCGGTAGGGCAACTCCTCGCCGTCAGGCGTGGGTGCGGAGCATGCGGGGGCCTCAGGCGCGGCCCCCGCATGTGTGCGTTCGGGCCGATGCGTCCAGAGCCTGCGGCGTCTACGCGGGGTTGCGGACCTCGGGGAACGCGATGACCTGACCCGAGTAGCAGAAGCCGCCGCCGAAGCCGAGCAGGAGGGCGGGGCCACCGGGCTCGGCGACGCCAGCCTCGACCTGCTTGGCGAGGGCGATGGGGATGGAGGCGGCTGAGGTGTTTCCCGAGTAGACGACGTCGCGAGCGACCACGTCGTCGGCGAGGCCGAGCTGCTTGCCGAGGGCGTCGATGATGCGCAGGTTCGCCTGGTGCGGGACGAACGCGACGAGCTCGTCCGCTCGTACCCCGCCCTTCGCGAGCGCATCGATCGCGACGTGCTGCGCCTGCGTGATTGCCCAGCGGAAGACGCTGCGGCCCTCCTGCTCGAAGCGGCCGGACGGCTGCTGGATGCGCACGAGGTTGCCGAGCTCCGGCTGCGAACCCCACGCGACGGGGGCGACACCGGGGGTCTCGCTGCGTTCGAGCACGACCGCGCCGGCGCCGTCTGCCATGAGGATGGCGGTGGTGCGGTCGGTCCAGTCCATGAAATCGCTCATGCGCTCGGCGCCGATGATGAGGGCGCGGCTCGCGGAGCCTGCGCTGATCGCCTGGTCGGCGACGGCGAGCGCCTGCGAGAAGCCAGCGCATGCCGCGTTGAGGTCGAAGGCGACGGGGTGCGTCGCGCCGATGCGGGTCGCGACCTGCGCGGCCGTCGATGGCGAACGGTCCATGGCCGTCATCGTCGCCACGATGACCATGTCGATGTCCGTGCCCTCCACGCCCGCGGAAAGGAGCGCCTTGACGCCGGCCGCTGCGGCCAGGTCGGTGACGCTCTGCCCGTCTGCGGCAAGTCGACGCTCGCGGATGCCGACGCGTGACGTGATCCACTCGTCGCTCGTGTCGAGAGTCTGCGAGAGCTCATCGTTCGTCACGATGCGCTCCGGCGACTCGTAGCCGACTCCGACGATGCGCGAGTGCACTGGCTGAGGCTGGGGAAAGGAAAGCATGATCAACGCAGAATCCTACCCTCCGGTCAGTGCTGGTCTCTGTGGGGGTATTCGGAGCGTGCGCGTCGCCCGGATTGCCGCATCGAACGGAGTCGCCCGGGGTGCGCGTCAGCTTCGGGGGAGCGTGCCGATCTCATCGCCGGCGTCGTTGTAGATCAGGAGCGAGTCGCCGTCGACCGAGGCCGACGCGGCGCCGATGAGCCAGGTGTCGACGCCCTCGCAGAACATCATCGTCGACGCGAGGGCTCCGAACTCGATCTTCCCGTCGGTCTCGCTCCAGTCGCCCATGAGCCGGTTGCAGCCGTCGTTGCCCGTCACCCTGCCGTCGTCGGAGAGGCGCAGGCCGGGTTCGCCCTGGCCGCTCGAGTCGGGGGTGCCCCAGGTGCCGGCCGCCGGCGCGGCTGTCTGCGCGCATCCGCTGAGGAAGAGGAGGGTTGCTGCCATGACTGCGATGCTGACGCCGATGGTCTTCACGAGGGCTCCGATGCTTGGGGTGGCCACATCGTAGCGAGTCAAACCGGAGCGGCGGATACCCTGTTGCCATGCCCGAACTGACGCCAGAACAAGTCGAGACGCTGACGGAGCTCGCGATGGGCTGTGCTCGCCGCGGTGACAGCAAGACGCTGGTGGATCTCATCGACCAGGGCATGCCCGTCGACCTGCAGGATGCAGCAGGCAACACCGCGCTGATGCTCGCCGCGTACAGCGGCCACGCGGGGGCCGTCCAGGCGCTCATCCGTCACGGAGCCGACGTGGACCTGTGCAACGCGCGGAACCAGTCGCCCATCGCGGGGGCGCTCTTCAAGGGCGAGGACGAGATCGTGCGCCTGCTCCGGGACGCGGGCGCGGACCTCGACGCGGGAACGCCGACTGCGCGCGCGACCGCGGAGATGTTCGGCCAGACGCACCTGCTGGACTGACCGTCCCGACTGGGAGCGGGAACCGGCAACGGGCGACCTGCGGTGCAGGAACCGAGCGCTTCGGAACTCGAGCTCGCCGAGGAGTCAGCCGGATGCCAGGCTGGGGGCATGGCCACGTCCGTTCCGCAGGCGCTCACGCAACCGCACCTCGACGTGTGGCGCCCTGAGGCTGGGCGGCTCCGACGCTTCGAGAAGACGGTCGCCCTCGGCGACGGGGATGCGCTGTGGGAGCGGGCCGCGGCAGACGTGCTTCTCTGGCGAGTGAAGACGCGCAGCGGGTTTGAGGTGCATCCGGACGGGACCCCTGCAGTCTTGGGGGCGCGGCCGACGATCATCGCCGGGTGGGGTGGGGTGCGCATCCAGGAGCCCGTCGAGGTCGTGGCCGTCGTCGACGAGCCGACGAGGGTGGGGTTCGCCTACCGGACCCTGCCGGGTCATCCCGTGTGCGGGGAGGAGGCGTTCATCGTCCGGCGGGTGGATGCTCGGGTCGAGTTCACGATCCGCTCGCTGACCCGACCGGCGCCATCGGGACCTTGGCGCCTGCTGTTCCCGCTCCTCCGAGTCGCGCAGATCGTGGCGAGGCGGAGGTACGAGCGCGCGCTTCGGTGAGGCGCGGAACAAGCGCCGGGTCCGTGGTGTTCGACTCAGTGTGACGACCACGATGCTGCAGGCGCCCCCGAGTGATGCGTTCGACCGCGCCCTCGCCTCCCTGGAGTGGACGCTCATCGGATCGCACCGCCACCAGCTCGCTGCTGGGGAGCCGGTTGTGCGCCGCCATGCCGGTCCGGGGTTCGTGTTCGTCTTCCGCGGCGCCATCCGACTCTCGGCCTTGGGGGCACCGGTCGTCGACCTCGTGGCGGGTGACCTGGTGTTCTTCCCCAGGGGGCACGTGTCGTCGGTGCTCGCGAGCGTCGAAGCCGAGTTCATCGACGTCGGCTTCGAGGAGGCACCACAGGCGCAGACCGCGGCCGAGGCGCTGCCGGCTTCCCTGATCGTGCGTGACTTCGCCGCGCAGGAGCCCTCGATGGTGGCGCTCATCGATGGCATGGCGTGCGCCTGGAGTCTCGGGGGCGCTCACCCTCGGCCGGGTGACGCCGTGATCTGCAGCCGCATCGCGACGACGATCGTGTCGACGGCGCTCCGTGCCTGGAACGAGGCGGGATGCGCGCCTGCGGGCTGGTTGCGTGACGTCGCCGAGCCGCAGCTCGCGGCCGCCCTCGAGGCCCTCCACCAGAAGCCGGGCGACCCGTGGACGCTCGACGAGCTCGCCCGCGTCGCGCGGATGTCGCGCTCGGTCTTCGCCGCGCGGTTCCAGGAGTCCGTCGGCGAGACGCCCATCGGATACCTGACACGCGTGCGCATCGAGACGGCCAAGGGACTGCTCCTGCGGAGCGAGCTGACGATCGGGGCGGTCGCGAGCGGGCTCGGCTACGAGTCGCAGGCGGGCTTCAGCCGCGCGTTCCAGCGGCACACGGGATCCACGCCTGGACGCTGGCGTGCCGAGGCGAGAGCACGGTCGGAGCGAGGGATGCGCGCCAGCTCCTGACGCGCATCCGCTCGACCTGGGCAGTCGAGCTGCTCAGCTGGTGCGGCCGGGGAAGCGCGCGCTGCCGAAGATGAGGCCGCCGACGATCGCCGATACGGACGCGACGACCAGTGCGGGTGTGACGCCGATCAGGTCGATGAGCAGGCCGCCGACACCGGCACCGAGGGTGATGGCGAGCTGGAAGCCGGCGACCGAGAGCCCGCCACCCGATTCCATGCGGTCGGGGACCAGGCGACCCATCCACGTCCCCAGCGTCGTGAGCCAGCCGCCGAACCCGATGCCCCACGTGGTGACGGCGACCGCGACGAGCCAGATCTGGCCGGGTGCGAGCGCCACGATGCCGATCGAGACGCCGATGAGGAGGGGCACGGCGAAGCGGAGCACGGCGAGGTGCCGGTCGACGAGCAGGCCCACGACGAAGTTGCCGATGACACCGCCGATGCCGAATGCGACGAGCAGCGCGGCGACCCCGACCCCGTCGAGTCCGGGCACTCGGTCGATGGCGAGACGGATGTAGGTGAAGGCCACGAAGTGGCCGAGGACGGTGAGGATGTGTCCGGTCAGCCCCACGCGGATGCCGGGGACGCGGAGCGTCTCCACGAGCGAGCGGAAGCCGCCGCTCGATGCGGTCGGGGGAACGTGCGGGAGGGCCAGTCGCAGCGCGATCGCGACGACGACGGTCACGATGGCGACGCTCGCGAAGATGAGGCGCCAGTCCATGATCGTGCCAAGGTAGCTGCCGAGCGGCACGCCGGCGACGGTCGCGACCGTGGTGCCCGTGTTGACGAGCATGATGGCCCTGCCCAGGTGCTTGGGCTGGGAGAGGCTCGCGGCGATGGCGATGGACATGGCCCAGAAGGCGCCGAGTGCCGCGCCGAGCAGGAGCCGGGCGATGAGCAGGAGCACGAACCCGGGAGCCACGGCGACGACCGCGCTCGAGAGTGCGGCGGCGCCGGCGAGCACCACGAGCAGCGTGCGGCGGTCGAGACGGGGCACGAGGATGCCGATCGTGGGGGCCGTGAGGAACCCGACGAAGGCCGTCACGGTCACGGTCTGCCCGGCCTGCCCCTCCGTGATGCCGAGGGAAGCGGCCATGGACGGCAGGAGGCTCGGTGGGAGGAACTCGGCGACGACGAGGACGAAGCTCGTCGCCATCATGGCCGCGATGGCGGCCCACGCCGTCTTTGGAGGAGTCTGCGTCGCAGCGACGGTGGGGATGGTTCCTGTGGTCATGTGCCAAGCATCCTCGAACTCGCGGTCGAGCGTGTGACCGTCCGTCCGATTCGTGGCACCGATCGTCCGCCTGTCTCAATCGGTGGGAGTCTGACTCTGTCAGCATCACCATGAGCCCCGAGCACTTCCACGAAGTCCCCGTTCGAGTGAGAAGAGAGATATTCCATGGAGAAGAACACGAGCGGCGCCCGCCAGCCGACGAACATCAACCCCAACCTCGACATCAACCCCGTCTTCGTCCGGCCCGGCGAGGCGACGGTCTTCGACAAGTTCAAGATGCCGGCGGACCAGAGCCTCCCGGAGACGGCCTACCAGATCGTGCACGACGAGGCCATGCTCGATGGCAACTCGCGCCTCAACCTCGCGACGTTCGTGTCGACGTGGATGGACGACGAGGCGAAGAAGCTCTACGCCGAGGCCGCGGACAAGAACATGATCGACAAGGACGAGTACCCGGGGACGGCGGCCATCGAAGACCGCTGCTGGCGGATGCTCGCCGACCTCTGGAACGTCCCGGACGTCGCCGACACCATCGGCACCTCCACGATCGGATCGTCGGAGGCCTGCATGCTCGGCGGCCTGGCGCTCAAGCGGCTCTGGCAGGAGAAGCGGAAGGCGGAGGGGAAGTCGACCGAGAAGCCCAACCTCATCATGTCGGCCGCGGTGCAGGTCGTCTGGGAGAAGTTCTGCAACTACTGGGACGTCGAGGCGCGGTACGTGCCCGTGTCGCCCGACCACCTGGTGCTCGACGGCCACGAGCTCGAGACGTACGTGGACGAGAACACCATCGGTGTCGTCGCGATCCTCGGACAGACCTTCACCGGTCTCTACGACGACGTCGTGGCGATCGCCGCGAAACTCGACGAGATCCAGGCCGCGACCGGCAACGACGTGAAGATCCACGTCGACGGCGCATCCGGCGCGATGGTGGCACCGTTCTGCCAGCCGGACCTCGGCTGGGACTTCGGGATCGACCGGGTGAACTCGATCAGCACGTCCGGCCACAAGTACGGGCTCGTGTACCCCGGCGTCGGCTGGGTGGTGTGGCGCAACACGGCGGTGCTCCCCGAGAGCATGATCTTCCACGTCAGCTACCTCGGCGGCGACATGCCGACCCTCGCCCTGAACTTCTCCCGCCCGGGCGCGCAGGTCCTGCTGCAGTACTACCAGTTCCTCCGCCTCGGTCGCGAGGGCTACCGGCTCGTCCAGCAGAACTCGATCGACGTCGCCACCTACCTCTCCTCGGAGATCGAGAAGATGGGGCCGTTCGAGCTCGTGAGCCGCGGAGACACGATCCCCGTCTTCGCCTGGGTGCTGAAAGACGGCCACACCGGCAACTGGAGTCTCTACGACCTCGCCGACCGGCTCCGCATGAAGGGCTGGCTCGTGCCTGCCTACCCCATGGCCGACAACATGGGCGACGTCATCCTCCAGCGCATCGTCGTCAAGGTCGGCCTCAGCCGCGACCTCGCGTCGTCCCTCCTCGCGGACATCCGAGGTGACGTGGAGTACCTCGACTCCCTCGAGACGCCGCTGCCGCGCGAAGCGGGCCACGGCGTGCACTTCCACCACTGAGATCAGCGGGCGGTATTCGCATTCCCCGTCGGTGAGCCCTTGAATATCCTATTCGCGGGTGAGGGAGGGGATGAAAGAGGTGGGATAAGAGTCCGCCATTGTGGCGGTATATGTACATCGAAGAAAGGCATCGATAGCCTCAGGCGACTCGGTTAGCTCCGCGCCTTCTTGGGGATGACGACCTCGCGCACGAGCAGCACGATGCCGGCGGCGAGCGGGATCGCGACGAGGGCTCCCACGAGGCCCAGCAGCGTTCCACCCGCGAGGGCGGCGATCAGGACGAGGGAACCGGGGATCTGCACGGCCTTCGACATGACGCGCGGCGTGAGGATGTACGCCTCGACCTGCATGTAGACGAGCATCGCGACGAGGACGATGAGCGCCGCGACGGGCGAGGCGAACAGGGCGATCACGGTCAGGAAGACCGTGGTGATGATGGTTCCGATGAGCGGGATCAGCGTGATGAAGAAGCAGATGACCGCGACGATGAACGGGTACGGAGCGCCGACGATCCAGAGGAGGAGCCCGCTGAACACCGCGTTGATGAAGGCGAGCACCACCATGCCGTTGAGGTACGAGCCGACCGAGGCCATGATCCGCTCCGCGTACTCCTCGAAGCGGGGGCGGACCGAGGCGTTGATGAGCGAGTAGCCCGCCTGCTTGATGCTGCCGAGCGTCGCGATGAAGTTCAGGGTGAGGATGAAGACGAACAGTCCGGTGCTGACGCCGTTGACGATCGTCGTCCCCACCTTCAGGGCGCCGCCGCCGACGGTCGCCCAGGTGTTCGGGTCGGTCGCCGTGTTCTGCGCCCAGTCGAGGGCGTTGGTGGCGGCACCGTTCGTGGCCTTGTTGACGGTGTCGAACCAGCCCTCGTTGTTGATCCTGGTGATCTCTTGAGGAATGGTCGTCGCGAGGGAGGTGATCTGGTTGACCAGAATGGGCACGACGATCCAGATGAGCCCTGCGACGATGAGGATGAAGACGACTATCACGGAGATGATCGCCATTCCTCGCTTGAGCCCGAGGCGCTGAAGGAGACGAATCAGCGGGTCGAGTCCGAGGGTGATGAAGAATGCGATGAAGACGGAAAGGACCACCGACTGCAATTGAATGACGGTGGTTGCGAGAAGCGCAGCCAGGAGAAGGCCGATTGCCACGGAAAAGGCCCACATGACGGGATTGCGGCGAAAGAGATCAGTCGCTGTGCTGCGAATATCGGGCATCAAAAGGCCTTCTTCTGAGGGAATTTCCTCCAAGGCTAGAGCACGAGCGGCTCCGCACGACTCGGCGCGGCGAGCGGTCAAGTGGCCTCGGCTGCTGCGGGCACGAACGGGGATGCACCTATGTATGCATAGCCTGGCAGTTTGGGCAGAATCGTTGCTCAATGGGCCGACTGTGCATACATTGAGGGGTGTCCAAACGAGGGGGAACCATGCTCGCCAGCGACCGGGTCTACGCGGTGCTCCGTGAGGAGATCCTCGCGGGTGCGCTCCTGCCCGGGACGGTGCTCACCGAGGTCGAGCAGGCAAGCCGCCTCGAGGTGTCTCGCACGCCGGTCCGCGGTGCGTTCACGAGACTCCTCGCCGACGGTCTCGTGCGCAGCCAGTCGCCGAGAGTGCTGCTCGTCTCCGAGATCAGCCCAGAACGTGTCGTCCAGCTCTACGAGCTGCGGGAGGCGCTCGAGACGCAGGCCGCCGCGCTCGCGGCGATGCGCCGAGACGAGAAGCCGTTCGAGTCCATCCGCATCCGCCTGCTGCACGCACCCCAGCTCCTCGAGCTCGGCGAGCCCGGCATCGCCGACTACTTCGAACTCGTCGACGCTCTCGACCGCGCCATCGACGAGGCCGCGGCAAGCGACTACCTCAGCGTCGCGCTCGAATCGTGCCGCCTCCACTCCTCGCGAGTGCGCAGGCTCGCGAGCCACAACCCCGAACGCCTGCGCGAAGCCGCGAGCGAGCACCTCAGCGTCGTCGACGCGATCCTCGCCCGCGACCCTCGCCTCGCCTCGCACGCGACCCACGTCCACCTGCACCGCAGCCTCACGAACGCGCTCTCCTCCCTGCAGCCGAGCGCTCCACGACCAACTCCTCCAGAAGGGATCCTCCACACGTGAATCTCCACGACGTCCGAGTCCACCGCAGCGACGAGAACCTCGAGCGCCGCGACCAGCTGGCGTGGAAGATCGCCGAGGTCGCCGCCGACCCCGTCCCCGTCCAGGCCGAGGTGACCGACATGGTCATCAACCGCGTCATCGACAACGCCGCAGTCGCGGCCGCCTCGCTCACCAGAGCCCCCATCGTCGCCGCCCGCGACCAGGCACTCGCGCACGGCGTCTCCCGCCACGGCGCCGGCTCGACGCTCTTCGGGCTCGAAGACGCGCAGCGAACCTCACCGGAGTGGGCGGCCTGGGCGAACGGCGTCGCGGTACGTGAGCTCGACTACCACGACACGTTCCTCGCTGCCGAGTACTCGCACCCTGGCGACAACATTCCGCCGATCCTGGCGGTCGCCCAGCACCTCGCGGGCCGGCGAGCCATCTCCGGTGAGCAGCTCGTTCGCGGCATCGCGACCGGCTACGAGATCCAGATCGACCTCGCCAAGGGCATCTGCCTGCACAAGCACAAGATCGACCACGTCGCCCACCTTGGCCCGTCGGCGGCGGCCGGTATCGGGACGCTCCTCGGGCTCGACGCGGAGAGCATCTTCCAGGCCGTCGGGCAGGCGCTGCACACGACCACGGCCACACGTCAGTCGCGCAAGGGCGAGATCTCGACCTGGAAGGCGCACGCGCCGGCCTTCGCGGGGAAGATGGCCGTCGAGGCCGTCGACCGTGCCATGCGCGGCCAGACCAGCCCCACCCCCATCTACGAGGGCGAGGACGGCGTCATCGCCTGGCTCCTGGGAGGTGTGGACGCGCGCTACCAGGTGCCCCTCCCCGCCGCAGGAGAGTCCAAGCTCGCGATCCTCGACAGCTACACGAAGGAGCACTCCGCCGAGTACCAGGCGCAGGCCTGGATCGACCTCGCGCGCAAGCTGCACAACGAGCACCCCCAGCTCGCGACTGCGCCCGATCGCATCGAGCGCATCCTCATCCGCTCCTCCCACCACACGCACTTCGTGATCGGCTCCGGCGCGAACGACCCGCAGAAGTACGACCCGACCGCCAGCCGCGAGACGCTCGACCACTCGATCCCGTACATCTTCACCGTCGCGCTGCAGGACGGTGCCTGGCACCACGTGGGCTCCTACGCGCCGGAGCGAGCCGCCAGGCCCGACACCGTCGAGCTGTGGAAGCGCGTCGTGACCGAGGAGGACCCGGAGTGGACCCGCCGTTACCACTCGCTCGACATCGCCGAGAAGGCGTTCGGCGGGAGCGTCGAGATCCTGCTCGCCGACGGAACCGTCATCCGTGACGAGATCGCCGTCGCCGACGCGCATCCGCTCGGCGCGCGGCCGTTCGCGAGGGCCGAGTACATCCACAAGTTCCGCACCCTCGCCGCAGAGGTCGTCGAGGACCACGAGATCGAGCGCTTCCTCGACACCGTGCAGCGGCTCCCCGAGCTCGCCCCAGGTGAGCTGGGCCAGCTCGGCTTCGTCGCGTCGCCCGGCGTCATCGAGTTCAACGAAGGCGGAGGGATCTTCTGATGCTGTACGCCAAGACCAGCCCCGCCGAGAAGCGCGCGGCGTTCCGCGCGAGTCTCGCCAGCGGGGAGCTGCTGCGCTTCCCTGGCGCCTTCAACCCGCTCTCGGCTCGCCTCATCGAGCAGAAGGGCTTCGAGGGCGTCTACATCTCCGGGGCCGTGCTCTCCGCCGACCTCGGCCTGCCCGACATCGGGCTCACGACGCTCAGCGAGGTCGCAGGGCGTGGCAGGCAGATCGCCCGCATGACGGAGCTGCCGGCCATCATCGACGCCGATACGGGCTTCGGGGAGCCCATGAACGTCGCCCGCACCGTGCAGGAGCTCGAGGACGCCGGCCTCGCGGGCATGCACATCGAAGACCAGGTCAACCCGAAGCGCTGCGGGCACCTCGACGGCAAGCAGGTCGTCGACGAGGAGACGGCGCTCAAGCGCATCAGGGCGGCCGTGGATGCGCGGCGAGACCCCAACTTCCTCGTCATGGCGCGCACCGACATCCGCGCCGTCGACGGGCTCGACGCATCCATCGACCGCGCCAGGAAGCTCGTCGACGCGGGCGCCGACGCCATCTTCCCCGAAGCGATGGCATCGCTCGAGGAGTTCGCGGCCATGCGCGCGGCCATCGACGTGCCGCTGCTCGCCAACATGACCGAGTTCGGCAAGAGCGAGCTCTTCACGGTGCAGCAGCTCGCCGACGTCGGCATGAACCTCATCATCTGGCCCGTCTCGACCCTCCGCATCTCGATGGGCGCGACGGCAGGGGCGCTCGACGAGCTCATCAGCCACGGAACGCTCACGGGAAAGCTCGACGAGATGCAGCACCGCGCGGAGCTGTACGAGCTTGTCGACTACGAGGGGTATAACCACTTCGACAGCGGAGTGTTCAATTTCACCGTCAAGCGCTGACGACAGCAGCGTTCGGCACACAAGGAAGGGCAGGTCAACGATGACTGAGCAGGAGATCTACAAGGGCCTCGCAGGGGTGCCCGTCGACTACAGCGCCATCTCGAAGGTCAACCCGGAGACCAACTCCCTGCTCTACCGCGGCTACCCGGTGCAGGAGCTCGCGGCGCAGAAGAGCTTCGAGGAGGTCGCTCTGCTGCTGTGGGGAGGCGAGCTGCCGAGCGAGGCGGAACTCGCCGAGTTCGTAGCGCAGGAGCGCTCGGGCCGGGCGCTCGCCGACAACGTGCGCTCCATCATCGATGTCTTGCCCGTCACGGCGCATCCCATGGACGTCGTGCGGACGGCCGTGAGCGTCATCGGCGCCAATGACCCAGACGCGGACGACCCGTCGCCCGAGGCGGAGCTCGCGAAGGCGAAGGCCCTCTTCGCTGCGCTCCCCGCGATCGTGGCCTACGACCAGCGCCGCAGGCACGGCCTGGAGCTCGTCGAGCCTCGCGACGACCTCGACTACTCGCAGAACTTCCTCTGGATGACGTTCGGGGAGGAGGCCGCCCCCGAGGTCGTCGATGCCTTCCGCGTCTCGATGGTGCTGTACGCCGAGCACTCCTTCAACGCCTCCACGTTCACGGCACGCGTCATCACGTCGACCACGGCAGACCTCTACTCGGCGGTCGTGGGCGCGATCGGCGCGCTCAAGGGCGCCCTGCACGGTGGCGCGAACGAAGCGGTCATGCACACGTTCGCGGAGATCGGCGACGCGGCCAACGTCGAGGCCTGGCTCGATGACGCGCTCGCGAACAAGAAGAAGATCATGGGATTCGGGCACCGCGTGTACAAGAACGGCGACTCACGCGTTCCCACCATGCACGCCGCCCTCGAGAGCCTCGCCGAGCACTACGACCGACGTGACCTGCTCGAGCTCTCCGAGGCGCTCGAGCGGAGCTTCGGCGAGCGGAAGGGCATCAAGCCGAACCTCGACTATCCGGCGGGTCCCGTCTACCACCTCATGGGCTTCGACACCCCGACCTTCACGCCCCTGTTCGCTGCGGCGCGCATCACGGGATGGACGGCTCACATCATGGAGCAGGCCGGAGCCAACTCGCTCATCCGCCCGCTCGCCGTCTACAACGGCGTCGACGAGCGCCACCTCGAGGGCTGAGGCGGACAGGGCGGGGCTGTCGGCCCGTCCCGGCCTGCGTCTCGAGGCTCTCGCCTCTCGGGAGGCTCGGCGCCGGGCTCAGCGGGGACGGATGCTTGCCGAGGTCGCCTGGAGCTTCGTCGCCTCGAGGCGATACAGCCCCCATGTGCCGCTGCGCTCGTAGGTGAGATACCCGCCGTCAACGAGGATCCGCAGGTGGTGCGAGGCCGTCGACTGCGCGCATCCGAGCGCTGAGACGAGTTCCGTCACGGTCGTCGGACGGTCCGGATTCGCGGCCACGAGAGACAGGATGCGCAGTCGCGTCGGGTCGGCGAGCACCTGGAGTCCGTGGGCGAGCGTGTTGGCGGTCGCCGCATCGAGCGGTGCGGCGGAAGCAGCACCGGCCCATGCGAAATCAGGCGCCGAAGTCACGCCCGCGACCACCCGTCTGGCCGACTCGGAGCTTCGTGCAGAGGTGCTGCAGGGTGCGGAGCTCGTCCGCGTCGAGCGAGCTGGTCATCCGCTCCTGGATGTTGCGCATGTGCGTGCGCGCCGCACGAGTGAATTCGGCGCGGCCCTCCGTCGTGACCTCGATGAGCGTCGATCGCAGGTCGAGCCGGTCGTCGATCTTCACGAGGAACCCGCGCTGCACCAGCCGATCGACGAGCCTCGACACCGAGGACTGCGTGATCAGCACGTTGCGGTTCAGGTCGCGGAGCCGGATGCGTCCCTGCGGCTCCCGCACGACGTTGAAGAGCACGTCGTACTCGTTCATCGACATGGAATTGCTCGAGAACTCGCTGCGGAGCTCCCGCATTATCGAGACCTGGGCTCGGAAGAGGGACTCCCAAGCCTCCACTGGGTTGCTCGTCGTCGGCATCCGGCCTCCAGCTTCGTCGTCTCGTCAGCTTCCGTTGCAGTGTACTGGCCAGTACATCAGGCGACGGAATCCGGCGCGACCACGCGGCGCGAGAGGCCGCATCCACTCGCCGCAATGCGGCGCAGAGGCCCGGTCCCGGCGGGGGATGGGGCCAGGCCGATCAGAGGCGGTCGGGTGACTGTGCGTTCGGGTAGAGCACCTCGACGTCGGCGTGACGGTCGAAGCGGTAGCCGGTGCCGCGGACCGTGCGGACGATGTCTCCGTAGGCACCGAGCTTGGAGCGGAGGCGGCGGACGTGCACGTCGATGGTGCGCTCGTTCGGGCGCTCCTCGTCGCTGTCGCGCCACAGGATGTCGATGATCTCGGTGCGGTCGACGGTGCGTCCCTCGCGCAGCACCAGCGCCTGGAGGAGCTCAAACTCCTTGTAGGTGAGGCCCGCGTTCTCGCCGGAGACGCTCACGCGCTTGCGAGTCGTGTCGATCGTGACCCCCTCAGCGGAGTCCGGCAGGTGGTCCTCCTCGACCCCGCGGGCAGCGAGCGCCTGAGGGTCCTGCAGTGCGAGGCGGACGACGTCGACGTCGCGACCGCCGGCGCCCTTCGGAGCCAGGGCGACGGCTGCGTGCGTCTCGGCGTGCGGGGCGACCTCGGCGGTGACGCGCTTGAGCGCTTCGACGAGCTCGGTGAGCGTCGTTCCGTCGAGGTTGGCCTTCGCTTCGTCGAGACCGACGTAGAGGACGAAACCGCGCGCTTCAGGCGCGGCGGGGACCGCCTGGACGTAGGCGGGGCGAGGAGTTTCTGGGATCTGGGTCACGGCATTCAGGGTGCGAGGGCGGCGGAAGTCGGTAGCAAGCGACATGGGAGGAAGTCCTTCGAGGTGATGATGCTCATGGCACCCACCTGCGGGCGGGTGCTGCCCGCAACGGTTCGCGGACGGTGCCGAGGGGCTGGAGCCTCGGCGGGATGCGGTCGGGTGCAGAGAGCAGCGCGACCACGCTGGCCCAAGGGGCGCAGGGCTCCTTCTCCATGGGACAGGCCGTCATGAGAGAAGGGGGCGGGAAATGCGGCGACTCGACGGAGGGTGAGTTCCGGAGTCAGCGGCACATTCGACAGCACATCACGCTGCTGGGCATCATCATGCCAGCGGTTCCCGTCGCCGAAATGGCGGTCAGGGGTCGCGAGATGTTCGTCATGCCGCCAGTATCTTTCCCCGTGACGGCACATGTCAACAGATGACGCGAAGTTTATTCCGCGACGCCGTAGAGGCGATCGCCCGCATCGCCGAGTCCCGGCACGATGAAGCCGTCCTCGTTCAGCCCCTCGTCGAGGGCTCCGACGACCACCGTGACGTTCTTGTCGGCGAACGCCTCACGCATCTTCTCGATGCCTTCCGGGGATGCGACGATGCAGATGGCCGTGACGTCGACTGCCCCCGCGTCGAACAGGAAGTCGATCGCGGCGACAAGTGAACCGCCTGTCGCCAGCATCGGGTCGAGGGCGAAGCACTGGCGGTTCGCGAGGTTCTCCGGGAGGCGCTTGGCGTAGGTCTCCGGCTGCAGCGTCTCCTCGTTGCGGCGCATGCCGAGGAAGCCGACCTCGACGTTGGGGACGAGCTTCAGGAACCCGTCGAGCATGCCGAGGCCCGCGCGGATGATCGGGACGACCAGGGGAACGGGGTCCGTCATGCGCAGGCCAGTGGTCTTCGCGACCGGGGTCTGCAGCTCGTACGACTCGGTGCGGACGTCGCGGGTCGCCTCGTAGCTGAGGAGGGTCACCAGCTCTTCGACCAGCGAGCGGAACTGCTGCGACGAGGTCTTCTCGTCCCGCAGCACCGAGAGCTTGTGGGTGATGAGCGGGTGGTCGGCTACGTGCAGGCGCATGAAATACAGAGTAACGATGCTGGAGGCGTCCCGGTGACATCCGGTCGATGAGATCGTGGCCGTGATGGGAAGATGGGCGGCGTGTCACTCCACGTCGACGAGCGCCTGCACGAGCTCATGGGAATCGCTCTCAGTGAGGCCGAGCTGGCGCTCGCGAGCGCAGACGTCCCCATCGGTGCAGTCGTCACCGACGCTGCGGGCGAGGTCATCGCCACGGCGCACAACGAGCGGGAGCTGACCGGGGACCCGACGGGGCACGCGGAGGTGCTCGCGCTCAGGCGCGCGGCCGAGCACCTCGGCAGCTGGCGGCTCGACGGATGCATGCTCGTCGTCACGCTCGAACCCTGCGCCATGTGCGCTGGGGCGATCCTCTCCTCGAGGGTCGGCACGCTCGTCTACGGCGCCTGGGACGACAAGGCAGGCGCCGTCGGCTCGCGCTACGACCTCGTGCGCGACCGGAGGCTGCCAGAGCGTGCGGTGGTCATCGCCGGGGTACGCGAGGCGGAATGCGCGGCGCTCGTGCGCGGGTTCTTCCGCGACTGAGCGCCGCGGTGCCCGCACTGGTCAATCGACGGAGCGGATGACGATCGACTCGGTGCTCACGTGCACGTTGTGTCGCTCGGTCACGTCGGGCTCGACGAAGATCGACTCCGCGTGCGGGGCGGCCTCGCGCACGAGCGCGCGGAGCTGAGCGAGGACGGGAGGCAGATCGAGCACCTGCGGCAGGTTCAGCACCGAGACGCGGACTCCCACGAGCGTCACGCGGTCATCGACTTCCACGCTGCGCACCTGGAGCACCTCGCCCACGTGCACGTTTTCGAGCAGCAGTTCGCGGATGTGAGCGGCGAGTTCCTGATTCGGCACGAGTTCCCCTTCGACGGTGACGAGTAACGGCCAGCATACCGAGGCCACCTTGGCGCGTCTCAGAGCAGGTGCTGCATCGCGGCGTCCTTCATGGTGCATCCGTACAGTCGCGATGCCGACGCGGCTTCGACCGACCCTGTCCTCGGGCAGCGGGGAGGCGGCGCGCGAGGGCGCACGGCGGGCGAATGTCGGTGGTGCATCCGTACAATCCCGGTATGACGGCACTCACCTATGCGTTCCTCGGCGGCGGCAACATGAACGGCGCGATCCTGCGCGGGCTGCTGGATGCGCCCCTCGGCGAAGGGGCACGGGTCCACGTCACGACGAGGTCCGCGGCATCGGCGGCGGCAGGCGAGAGCGACGACCGGGTCACGACGACGGCGCTCGAGTCCGATGCGCGTGCGAACCTCGCCGCGGTCGAAGAAGCTGACGTCGTCGTCCTCGGCGTCAAGCCCTACCTGATCGGCGAGCTGCTCGACGAGATCGCGCCGGCGCTCAAGCCGGACGCGGTTGTCATCTCCGTGGCGGCAGGCGTGCGTCTCGAGAGCCTGGCGGCACGGCTTCCCGACGGCGCGCAGATCGTTCGCTCGATGCCGAACACGCCCGCGAGCATCGGTCTCGGCGTCACGGGCCTCGCGGCGAACGACTCGACAGGCGAGGCCGCGCTCGCGGTCGCCGTCGCGCTCTTCGAGAGCGTCGGCAGGGTGGCCACCATCGACGAGGACCGCATCGATGCGCTTGCCGCGGTCTCCGGTTCGGGGCCAGCGCACGTGTTCCTGCTCATCGAGCAGTACCTCGAGGCGACCAGGCGCCTCGGCTTCGACGAGGAGCTCGCGCGGCAGCTGGTCGTCGGGACGTTCGAGGGCGCAGTCGGCATGGTCGTCCGCGATCCCGAGACCGAGCCGTCCGAGCTGCGTCGGCGGGTGACGAGCCCCAAGGGAACAACCGAGCGCTCCGTCGCGGTGCTGCAGGACGCCGACCTCGCCGACCTCTTCGAGCGTGCGTTCGACGCGAACCGGCGCCGATCCGCCGAGCTGGCCGCAGAGAACTCCTGAGTCCACACTCGCGCTCGCCCGCACGGCGACGGGCGACGAGGCGATCACTGCGTAGGCTTGGGCACTTGAACCAGGAGCGGGAGGGACGGCCATGAGCGGTCGACGGCACGTCTTCACAGAAGACCTCTACCTCGTGCTCGGCGTCTCCAGAACGGCGTCCCTCGAAGAGGTCCGTCGCGTCGGGCGTGCGAGGCAGCGAGAGTCCCACCCCGACCTCGGCGGCAGCTCCGACGACTTCGTCAGGGTGCGACTGGCGGTCGAGGTACTGACCGACGAGACGACGCGGCGGGAGCACGATGCGTGGCTCGCCGGTGGCGGCTCGCGTCATGTCCGCACCCAGCAGCGCGCGCAATGGGCTCCGACGAGCAGGCGCTCAGCCGGTGGCGGCGGGCGATTCCGCACGCCCCCTCGCGCCAGCACGAAGCGGGACTCGGCCGCCTCCGCTCCTCGTCGCAGCGCCCACGCAGAGCCGGCGACGCGGGACGCACCGCCGCCGTCGCGCATCCCCGCGCAGGTCTTCGACGTGCGGCGCATGGCGTGGTTCCGCACGCGCTGGCCCGAGCAGCCCGCCTACTGGCCGCCTGCGGTCGCCGCGAAGCGTCCGTACACGCGCCGTGAGCTGATGGCGGTCTCGATTCACGCTGCGATCGTCGTCATCGGTGCGCTCCTGCTCCTGATCGACGCGTCGTTCGTGCGCCTCACGGTTCCCACGTTCGGGCCAGGGGAGGAGCCGACCATGTGGCCCGCGGTGCTCGCCTACGTGGCGGTCAGCGCGGCTTGGCTGACCTTGCGACTGCGTGTCCGAGCCCAGCGCTGGGCTCTCGTGCTGTGGCTCGTGACACTCGTGGTGGCCGTCGTCGCTGGCGTGCTGTCGGCGACGCTCGGTGTCATGTCCCTGTTCGCGACGACTGCAGGCATGCAGAACCCGGCGTTCGCGAGCCTGCTCGTGCAGGCCGCCATCTACCTCGCAGCTGCAGTGTCTGGCTACTTCGCCTGGTCCGGCCTCACGCAGCGCCGCGTCGCGGTGACCCGCGAACGACTCCTCGTCCAGCTTGCCAACGAGTCCGCACCCCCGGCGGGTGACGGCAGGCGAGTCTGGGGTGAACCAGGCCAGACGGCGATGGACGCCGGCGGAACCGCGGGCGGCACGAACCCCATGCGGGCATTCCTCGCGCAGCGCTCGGTCGGCGAGCCCCTCGCCCAGCTCCTCCGCATCCCAGGCGTGCGCATCGTGCATGGCCTCCGGGTCCCAGGCCAGGGCACCGGATCGATCGCGCACGCCGTGATCAGCGGCCGCCGCGTGGCGCTCATCAACGACGAGCTCTGGGCGCCGGGCACCTACGGCATCTCGGCAGACGGCGAGCTCACGCACAATGGCGTCGCCTTCTCCTCGCCCGCGGCGGAGTTCCCGCACGCCGTCGAGCGATTCCACGAGCTGTTCGGCGAGATGTCGGTGGTTCGGGGGTGGATGACGGTCGTCGCGGAACGTGAGGGGGCGCTCGAGGTCGACAACGCGCTCACCTGGCAGCGAGTCAGGCTCGCCACCACGGAATCGCTGCTGCGCGAGGTCGGCGACTGGCTGGCCGGCGACGGCAATCGTGTCGACCGGCTGCTCCTGCGCGACCTCGTCGCCCACAAGCGCTGACGTAGCCGCACCCCTGGGGCCTCCCTCGCGCAGCGGAGAGATCGGATGAGGAATCAATCGTGCGGCTGATCCCCGGGCATCCGCTCGTCGGTAGCGTCGAAGCATGAGCAACCACGGCATGACTCCGACCCCGACCGGCAGTGCACCGCTCACCGAGCAACCCGCGACCGGCAGCAGCAGGCTCACGTACGACCATGCGCTGAGCCCGATCGGCCGCGGCAAGGGATGGTGGAGGGGGCTCCTCTTCATCGCGTTCCTCGTCGTCGGCTTCTTTATCAGCTCCATGACCATCGGCGGTCTCGGGATCCTGATCTCCACCTTGACCGGGGAGATCAGCCAGCAGCAGCTCATGGACGCCGTCGAGAGCGGCATCGTCCCCATGACACCCGCGATCTTCGTGACGAACAACCTGGCGCTCGCGGCGCTCCTCCCGCTGGCGTACCTCGGCCAGCGGATGCTGTTCGGCGTCCGGCCCGGCACGATCTCGTCGGTCACGGGCCGCTTCCGGTGGGCGTGGTTCCGCAAGCTCGCCCTGGTCATCGTCCCGGTCTTCGCGGTCTACTCGGCTGGGCTGTTCCTGCTCGAGCCAGCCGAGGTCAACATCGACGGCACGGCGATGCTCATGCTCGTGTTCGTGCTGCTGACGACGCCCTTCCAGGCCGCGTCGGAAGAGTACGTGGCGCGCGGCGGCTTCCAGCGCGCGGCCGGCTCCTGGTTCGCCTCACCGCAGCTCTCCTTCATCATCGGCACCGCGGTCTCCGCGACGCTGTTCTGCCTCGCCCACGGTGCCGGCGACTGGTGGCTCATCGGGTACTACTTCTTCTTTGGCGTCATCATGTCGGTCACCGTCAAGTACACGGGTGGGCTCGAGAGCGCCGTGCTCATCCACGCGGCCAACAACGTCATGCTGTTCATCCCCTCCGTGCTCACGGGGCAGCTCAGCGAGGGCATCGACCGCTCGGAGGGTGCGGGTGGCCCGATCATGCTCCTCCCTGCCGCGTTCCTCGCGATCGTCGCGGCGTTTGTCATCTGGCGTGCCAAGAAGGAAGGCATCGAGACGACGACGGCGCCGCTCGTGACCGCCAAGCAGCGCAAGGAGGAAGCGGCGCGCGCCGCCTACGAGCTGCACGCGCAGCAGCAGGCGCAGCTCGCCCAGCAGGCTGCGCAGCAGCCGATGCAGACCTACGGCGACGCAGCCGGCCAGTTCCATGGCCAGGCTCCGGCGCAGCAGTACGGCCAGCAGTACGGGCAGGCTCCGGCGCAGCAGTACGGCCAGCAGTACGGGCAGGCTCCGGCGCAGCAGTACGGCCAGGTGCCGCCGCAGCGCGACGGACAGGCTCCGAACCACGGTCAGCAGCAGTCGGACTGGGCGCCACCAGCCGACACGAACCGGGGTCGCGAGTAGCGCCCGCCGCTCGGCTCGAATGGCCGGGCACGACAAAGCCCCTCGAGATGGGCCCAGTGTCCATCCGAGGGGCTTCGTCGCAGCAGCGTCCAGGACCCGCCGCAGGATCGATCAGCGTGCGTCGAACGCCGCTTTCGCCTCGACCGCGAGGCTCGGTTCGCGGAACACGGCGAGTGCAGTCGCGGCGAGCATGGCCGCGCCGTCCGCGATCGTGACCGAGGCGTTCGGGCCGTCCGCTGCCTCCGCGAACTCCCTCGTGTGCGTGACCCCGTCGGGGATGAGCTGGATCATCGGGTGGATGGAGGGCACGACGTGGCTGACGTTGCCCATGTCGGTGGAGCCAGTGATGGGCTCCTCCGTCACCGCGCGGCCGAGCTTCTCGTACGCTGTGCCGGCGATGCCTGCGAGCACCGGGTTCGAGATGAGCGAGTAGTAGGCGGGGGTGTTCTCCTCGATCAGCACCGTGCACCCGGTCGCGATCGCGGCCCCCTCGAAGCAGGCGCGGACTCTCGGCACGATGTTCTCCAGCAGGTGGTCCCGCTCATTGGCGCGCACGAAGATGCGCAGCGACGAGCGCTCGGGGATGATGTTCGGCGCCTGGCCGCCATCGGTGACGATGGCGTGCACACGTGCGTCGTCGGTCAGCTGCTGCCGGAGCAATCCGATAGCGGTCAGCGACAGCGTGGAGGCGTCGAGCGCGTTGATGCCCGTCTCGGGGCTCGCGGCAGCGTGGCTGGCACGCCCAGTGAACGTGACGTCGAGGGCCACCCGCGACAGCGTCGACCCGCCGACGGTGTTCGTCGCCGCCGGGTGCACCATGATCGCGAGGTCGATGCCATCCAGCACGCCGCCCTCGATCATCGGGACCTTTCCCGCGGCTCCCTCCTCGCCAGGGCTTCCGATCACGACGACATGGGCGGGGGTGCCGGGGGCGGCGGTCAGTGCGTCCTTGAGCAGGATGCCCGCGCCGAGTCCGCTCGCCGCGATGATGTTGTGCCCGCACGCATGCCCGATGCCCTCGAGGGCGTCGTACTCGCAGAACACGGCGATCGTCGGGGTGTCCTCATCCGCATCCGGGGTCGACCAGCGGCCCACGAAGGCCGTGTCGAGGCCGGCGAAGCCACGCTCGAGGGCGAAGCCCGCAGACTCGAGTTCGGACGTGAGCCGTGCCGCGGCGTGCACCTCGGTGAAGCGGATCTCGGGGTTCGCGTGCAGGTCGGCGGCGACGTCGACCAGCAGGGGCAGTCGCGCTGGCAGCTGTGCGCTCAGCTCGTCGACGATCGCGGGCACGTGGTCGGTGCTGATGTTCATGCTCGGTGTTCCTCCAGTGGGGTCGGGGTGTGGGTCGAGTGGTCAGGCGTGCACATCAGCCGCCCATCATGAGGGAGTGGCCGGGGCCGACGGGAAGCTCGAAGATCCCCCAGACGAGCAGCTGCAGCAGCCAGACCCCCCAGATCGCGATCGTGAACGGCATGACGAGGCTGAACAGCGTGCCGAGTCCCCCCTTCGGCGCCCACTTCTGCATGAGGCCCAGGACGACCGGCAGCAGCGGGTTCATCGGCACGAGCGGGTTCGAGGCGGAGTCGGTGATGCGGAACGCCGCCTGCACGTAGGCGGGGTCGACGCCGTTGAGCATGAACATGGGCACGAAGATCGGCGCGAGCAGGGTCCAGAGCGCCGAACCGCTGGTGAGCAGCAGCGCGGGGACGAACACGAAGATGCTGAAGATCATGAGGCCGCCGATGCCGCCGAGGCCCGTCGCCTCCATCGCATCAGCACCGCCCGTGGCGAGGAGCAGGCCGATCTGCGACCACGAGAACCACGCGATGGCCTGTGCCGCCGTGAAGATGACGACGATGAACGGCACGAGCTCCTTGACCGCTTCCGTCATCATGCTGGGCACCTGCGCCCAGCTGGTGAGGGTTCCGGCAGCGATGCCGTACGTGACGCCACCGACGAGGAACATGAACAGGATGAAGATCGGGATGCTCGACATGAACGGCGAGCGCAGGATCGCGCCACCCTCACCCTGCAGGGCGGAACCCGGCAGCAGGAGGAGGACCACGAGGACCGCGAGGTAGGCGACGATCGCCACCGTGGCGATGAGGAGCGCGCGACGCTCCTTGCTGGTCGCCGGTCCTGATTCGGAGTCGGGGGTGAGCGCGCTCGGAAGGAGCGTGTTCTTCGGGGGCTCGAAGGTGCCCAGCTTCGGCTCGAGGAAGCGCTGGCAGACGAACGTGATCGTGATGGACAGGATCACGGTCGAAGAGGCGAAGAAGTAGTAGTTCGCCAGCACCGAAACCTCGGCACCCGGCTCGACGATCTGGGCGGCGCTCGTCGTGATGCCCGACATGAGCACGTCGGTGCCCGCCGGGACCACGTTGGCGCTGAACCCTGCGATGACGGCCGCGTACGACGTGATGAACCCGGCGAGCGGGTGCCGGCCCGCGGCGAGGAAAGCCGCTGCCGCGAGTGGGGGAAGGATGATGACGGCGGTGTCCGAGGCGAGGTTGCCCATGAGGCTCACGAAGACGACGACGTACGTGACGGCCCACTTGGGTGCGGACAGCACCGTGGCACGCATGAACGTGCTCAGGAGGCCGGTGCGCTCGGCGACGCCGATGCCCAGCATGACCGTGATGATGAGGCCGAACGGCGGGAACGTTATGAAGTTCTCGATCGCCGTCGAGACCGCGTAGACGAGGCCCTCCGCCGAGAGGATGCTTCGGATGGGAATGACCTCGCCGGTCGCCGGGTCGACTGTCGTCGCCCCGAGCCCCGCCGCGATGGCCGAGGCGATGGCGACGAGGCCGGCGAGGATGAGGAAGAGGAAGAACGGATGCGGGAGTCGGTTGCCGACGCGCTCAACGCCGCGCAGCATCCTTCCGCTGAGTCCTGGCGCCTCCGCGAGCGTGAGCTCCGTGGTGTCAGTCCGAGTCATGGGCACTCCGATGTTCGAGGGGACTTCGCTGTCCTGAGTGTTCTGATTGTGCTTTACGGCGGTGTTACATCGGTCGCATCGGTCACCAACTTGGTCCAAGATGTTCGATATGGATCTCAGGCCGCGAGAACTCTCCCCGGTGTTGTCCGAATCGGACCTCGCGCTCATCGACGTCATGCAGGAGGATCCGCGCGCTCCATGGGCGCAGATCGGGCAGACGATCGGAGTCTCCGCACCGACCGCCCGGCGCAGATGGGAACGTCTCCACGCCGAGGACTCCGCCTGGGTGACCACGCACGTCGGCTGGAACTCCGGGGTCGTCACCGCCATCGTCGCGGTGCAATGTCGGCCGGGGTCGGTCGAGACCGTCATCGACGCCTTCGTCACCCACCCGAGGGTCGTGACCATCGCCGAGATCACCGGCGATCACGACCTCATGCTCACCGTTCTCGTCCCCGACGTGCACGAGCTGCGCCGGTTCCTGCGTGTCGGCCTCACCTCCCACGCCGATGTCGCGCGCATGCGCACCATGCTCGTCACTCGGATGTTCCTCGACGGCTCGCACTGGCGGTCCGGGTTCGGAGTCTCATCCCGGCCTGCCGAGCCCAGGGACGGAAGCACGTCAGCGCCCTCTCCGCTCTCACCCGCGCTCGCGACGGCGATCAGCGTCCTCGAGCGCGACGGACGAGCGCCGAGCAGCGAGCTGGCATCGGCACTCGGCGTCTCGGAAGCTCACGCCAGGAGGTTCGTGCACCGCGCCGTGCGGTCCGGGCACATCGTGCAGCGCATCGACGTGCAGCTCGAGCAGCCACGCTGGCCCTACTCGCTCGTGCTGTGGATGGTCGTGCCGGCCGGCCGCCTCTACAGCGCCGCAGCCCGCATCAGCCAGCGCCAGTCGGTGCGTGCCTGCGCGGCGCTCGCGGGAGGCAGCGCCAACCTGTACGCCATCGTCTGGCTGAGCTCACTCGCTGAGGCGCCGGATGTGGAGATGCAGATCGTGCAGGACGGCGATGTGCGCGTCGTCGAGCGCAGCATCATGCTCCACTACAGCAAGCGCATGGGGCACGTCTTCGACAGCGAGCAGCGCAGGACCGGTCACGTGCCGTGGATCGCCGGGGCGGTTACGTGAGCGCCGCGAAACGCTCCACGTCGGAGGCCGAGCCGGACACGATCACGAGGTCGTGGTTCGAGACCACCGTGTCCGCCATCGCGTAGGTGAAGGGCTTGCCCGGGCTCTTCACCCCGACGACCGTCACCCGGTACTTCGTGCGAACGCCGGACTCCATGAGGGGGACGCCCCGGATCGCCTTCGGCGGGTACAGCTTCACGAGCACGAAGTCGTCATCGAACTGGATGAAGTCGAGCATGCGCCCCGAGAGCAGGTGCGCGATGCGCTCGCCAGCCTCCCGCTCCGGGTAGATGACGTGGTGCGCGCCGATGCGGCCCAGGATCTTGCCGTGCGTCGCCGACATCGCCTTCGCCCAGATCTGCGGCACCTTCAGGTCGGAGAGGTTCGCCGTGACGAGCACGCTCGACTCGAGCGACGTGCCGACGGCGACGACGGCGACGGCGAACTCGTGCGCGCCGATCTGCCGCAGGGCCTCGATGTTTCGCGCATCCGCCTGCACGGCATGCGTCACCCGCTCCGCCCACTTCTGGACGAGTCCCTCGTCGGTGTCGACCGCGAGCACCTCCCGGCCCTGACGCTGCAGCTGGCCCGCGGTCGCAGCGCCGAACCGGCCGAGGCCGATGACGAGCACCGGCGCATTGTGTGGAATCGGCTCACCCAACGATGATCCTTTCTTCGGGCAGCCTGAACAGCTGCTTGTGCTCGCTGGAAGCGAGCGCGGCGGCCATGGTGACCGTGCCCACGCGGCCGAGCCACATGGTGATGGAGAGAATGTACGCGCCCTGCTCTGGCAGGTCCCCGGTGAGCCCCGTCGAGAGGCCGCAGGTGGCGAATGCGCTGATCGCCTCGAAGATCGCCTCGTCGAAGGGCACCGAGGCGAAGTGCATGAGGGAGATCGAGGAGACCGCCACGATCGTCGCCCCCCAGAGCGTCACGCTGACGGCAAGGCGCAGCACATCGTTCGGGATGCGGCGGCCGAACGCCTGGATGTCGTTCACGCCCCTCGCCTCGGCGAAGGCCGCGAGGAAGAGGATCGCGAGCGTCGTCACCTTGATGCCACCCGCCGTGGACGCGCTGCCGCCACCCACGAACATGAGCATCTGCATGGCGAGCATGGTGGCGGGGTCGGCGTCGGCGAGGTCGATCGTCGAGAAGCCACCAGAGCGGGTCATGGCAGACATGAAGCCAGAGGTCACCGGCCGGAACCACGGGTCCTGCGCGCCGATCGTCTGGGGGTTGTCGCCCTCGAGGAAGTAGATCGCGACCGCGCCGAGCACGAACAGCAGCACGGTCGTCGAGAGGGTCAGCTTCACGTGCACCGAGATGCGCTGCTTCGTCTTCACCCAGCGAGTGAGAGCGAAGATGACGGGGAAGCCGAGGCTGCCGAGGAAGACGGCCGTCGCGAGGCACGTGAGCATCCACACATCCGTCGCGAAGGGCGCGATGCCGCTGCTCGTCGGCATGAACCCCGTGTTGGTGAACGCCGACGTCGCCCAGAAGAAGCCGTCGAGGATCGCGTCCCAGAGCGGCTCGCCCGCGATCAGGAGGCGAGGGATGATGAGCATCGCGATGATCGTCTCGATGATGACGAGCGAGATCGCGACGGTCGCGAGGATCCCGCCGATGTCGCCCAGCTTCACCGCCTGCGACTCGGAGACGGGGCCGGCGTGCGTGCGCAGCGCGTTGCTGTCGCTCGCCGCGACGAGCTTCTGCCGCAGTCCGAGGCGCCGCGTGACGATCGCGCCCATGATGCTCGCGAGCGTCAGCACTCCGATGGCCCCGACCTGCATGCCGAGCCACACCATGAAGTGGCCGAAGCCCGACCAGTGGGTGGCCATGTCGACCACGGAGAGGCCCGTGACGCAGATCGTGGAGACGGCGGTGAAGAGCGCCTCATGGAACGGAGTCATGGTTCCGTCGGCCGAGGAGATCGGCAGCATGTAGATCGTCGTCCACAGCAGGATGATGCTCGTGAAGATGATGACCGCGAACCGGGACGGCGTGTGGTGGGCGAAGTCGTCGATCTTCCGGCCGACGGCCGCGACGATGCGCCGCAGCAGCCCATCCGTGTCCACGGGTGCGGGGATGCTCGAGGCCCGCGGAGTGCGCATCCCATCCCCAATTCACTGCACCGTCGACGACGCCGCGCGTGCGCGAGGCGTCGGTCATGCTACTCCTCGCGGGTGGAATCGCGAATCCGTGGCACCGCATGATTCGCTCTGGACCTTGTTTCTGCAGTGCTCTGGGCCATAAGGTGTTCAATTGACACTCACTTCACTTCCGTAACGCGCGGATCATCTGTCACCTTGGAGCTGCAACACATGGCAAACGACCTGTCTGATGTGCGGTTCCTGACCGTTGCCGAGGTGGCAGAACTCATGCGGGTCTCGAAGATGACGGTGTACCGACTCGTGCACTCCGGTGAACTTCCCGCGGTGCGCTTCGGCCGCTCGTTCCGGGTGCCGGAGTCGGCGGTCTCCGAGGCCATCAAGCAGTCCGGCCGCGGAGATGAGCTCGACCAGCACACTGCCTGAGTTCCGCTGGACACAGGGTTACCGGCAGGTGACGTGTAAGCTGACGCGAGCGATGCCGCAGCCCACCGCTGCGCACACCTCGTACTTGTAGATAAAGGATGTTCCTATGGGTTCAGTAGTCAAGAAGCGCCGCAAGCGCATGGCGAAGAAGAAGCACCGCAAGCTGCTTCGCAAGACTCGCCACCAGCGTCGCAACAAGAAGTAGTCGCGACGACGCAGAGCGCCGGGCCCTCGGGTCAGGCGTTTTCTGCGTTAAGGTGCCGGTTCGCCGGTCGAGTGCTCGACCGGCGGTGACCTGCGCGCCTGCCGTCTCGGGGCACTCGTCTGCGAGACTCGAGGCATGACGGATGCGCGCGTTCCGAAGGTCACCTTCCTGGGCAAGCCGGGCTGTCACCTGTGCGAGCAGGCTGAGCCGGTGGTGCGGGAGGTGACGGCCCGTCACGGCGCCGCGCTGTCGGTGCTCAGCATCCTCGACGATGAGGCCCTGCAGCGGCAGTACGGCGAGCTCATCCCGGTCGTCCTCGTCGACGGGGTGCAGCATTCGCAGTGGTTCGTGGAGGCCCAGCGGCTGGATGTCGCGCTCGCGGCTGCGTCCCGCACGTAGGAGCTGCCGGTCGCTGCCAGGGCACTCAGCGAGCGCCGGCGGTCTCGGTGCTCACCCGGCAGAGGACGTCGCCGAGCCGCAGCTGCGCGCCGTCGGGGACGCGGTAGACGACGCCCGGCTCGAACGTCGAGGTGCGTCTCCCGCTGAGGTGCACGCCGTGTGTCGAGTGGTAGTCGGTGACGAGGATGCGGCCCGCGTGGTCGACGTCGACGAGCGCGTGGGTGCGGGAGACCGTGCTGTCTCGGCTGTCGACGCGAACCGGGATGCGGCCGTCGACGGGCGACGGGTTGCGGCCCAGCGCCGCGCTGCCCGAGAGGACCGCGCGTGAGCTGTCGTCGAACTCGATGACGAGGGCTCGGGGCGACGGCAGCGGTCGCGCAGACGCGCGACCCGCCCCCTGCTGCCTGGATCTCTCTCGGGATCTTCGGGAGAGCGTGGGCGATGGTGCGAGCGGCTGTGGCTGTGGCTGTGGCAGCGGCGCTTCTCGACGGAGCTCGCGCCTGCCGGTCCGTCGACGCTCGCCCGCACCGTCCTCCGCGGGAACCGCCCTCGCTGCCCTGGTCGAAGTCTCGGCGCTGCGACTCAGCGGTTCCAGGGCACCGCACTCCTGGCACCGCGTCTCGGCGGCGCTCGAGGTGCAGCCGCACGCGCGACACGTGCCGGTCACCACCACCGGCGCTGGCAGGTCCGGCTCGGTGCGGCCTGGCCCGTCCTCGGCGTCTCCGGGCTCAGCGGCGCCAGACGGATGCACCACCAGCGCACGCATCCGGTCGCGCTCGTGCAGCTCGAGTCGGACGGGGCGTGCGATCGTCTGCGCGATGCGCGTGCACCGCGCGACGATGTCGGCGCGTGCCGCTTCGCGATCCGACGCGGAGATCCGGTGCACCACGGAGTTCCAGGACAGCTCCCCCTGGCCCTCGACTCCGAGCCGCGCGGTGATCCGCGGCCAGCGGGGCACCGCCATGCCGGGCTCCACTGGGTCGGGCCGTCGCCTCCTCGCCATCAGAAGCTCACCCCGCGGGACGCCAGGAACGGGAGGGGATCGACGCGACTGCCGTCGACGACCACCTCGAAGTGGAGGTGGCAGCCGGTCGACTGCCCGCTGGTGCCGGTGATGCCGATCTGCTGCCCCGCGGTGATCGTGGCCCCGACCCCGACGAGGTAGCCGTCCGCCTCCATGTGCAGGTACTTGGTGATGAGCCCCCCGCCGTGGTCGACGACGATCGTCCCGTTGCCGGAGCTGTCCGGTTCGGCCTCGATGACGGTGCCCGACTGCGCGGCCCAGATCTTGCCCCCGCAGCCGCCGGCGGCGAGGTCGATGCCGTTGTGCATCCGCCACTCGAAGTCGGTCGGGTGGAACCTGTTGCCGAACGTGTCGGTGATGCCGCCCAGACCGGGAGCTGCCCAGCCGCCCGGGCTCACCGCCGTGCGGCTGCCGCCGTCAGGGGTGGATGCTCCTGCTCCCGCCGCGCCGCATCCATCGCCATCCGAGCCGATCGCGCTGGCACCGGAAGCGAGTGCTCCGTCGCCGAGGCCTGTGCTGGACCCGCTGATCGTCTCGCTGACTGCGACGGCTGCCTGCCAGTACTTCGAGTAGTGCGCCGGATCGGCGTTGCCCTGCACGCGGTGAGCTGCCTCGGAGGGGGTGAGCGCGTCTCGCTCGGTCACCGCGAGCAGTGCTGCGAAGAAGTGGTCCGCGCTGATGCGCGGGTCCATCCTGTCGGAGTAGCTGCCCCATGCGCCGTTGTCGCGCTGCTGGAACAGGCCACGTGAATCAGGGCCAGCCTCGTCGCCGTGGTCGATGACCAGCAGTGTCGACTCGCCAATCGCGGTCATGACACCGATGACCTGATCGCGCGTGCCGAGTCCAGCCGCGCGGCCCGCCAGCAGGATATGGGCCGCATTCGACAGCTGCGCGCCGGCGAACTCGACCTGATCTGCCCCGATCATGGTGCTCACCTCGAGCGCGGCCGCGGAATTCGGCTCGGCCTCCATGCCCACGCTCGACTTCGCCTCGGGCCCAGCGTCGGAGAAGACGCCCGGCAACGGGAAGTCGGGCGTCGCGCAGGCGGCCACACCCACGAGCGCGGTGCTCGCGATGGCCGCGACCACGAGCGCGCCGAGCAGCAGACCCGGCGTGAGCAGGACCGCGATCGCAACGCCCCACCAGAGGCCGTTCCGGGTGCTCACGAGCTCGACTCCATGGCCGTGATCTCGGCGACGAGCCAGGGCCCGGAGCTGCCGTCGCGCACGAGCAGCAGGCGGTAGGAACCCGACTCGGTCGGTGCGGTGACGTGAGCCAGGTACCCGCTCGTGTGGCGCTCGAGGTGAGTCGCGGCGGTCAGGAAGGCTCCGGGGATGGTGGCAGGGTCGACCGAGCTCAGCGCGGCCATCGCCGACGCCGTGAGATGCGGTTCCAGCGCTTCGAGCCAGGCGCGTCGTTCGGTCTTGCGGCTGAGGTACGCCTCGATGGCGGCAGATGCGACGGCCAGAGCCTCCGCATCCGAGGCCTCGTCGTGCGTCGGAGACGGCCCAGGGAGGTGCGTGTCGACGTGCTCATCCTGCGGTCCGCGGGCGAGCTGCGTCGGCACCGATGGCGAAGCTGGAGCGGTGGCTGGAGCGTGCCTCGGTACCTCGGCGGGCGAGCAGCCGCTCACGCCTGCGCTCACACCGAGGGCCATGGCGGCAAGCCCGGCGACAGCGATTCTTCGGCGCATGGAGCACCCCCTTCTCGCCGCAGACCGGCTGCGGCGAGGACCAATCTAGGTGGCTCGGGAGGCCCCAGATCGTGGCTGTGGATAACTCCTCGCAGCCCCCTCGACCGTGCGTAGAGTCCATTCCTGTACCGAGCCGGTGCACACGCCGACGAACCGTCTGAGGTCGTCGACCTGCCGGCTCATGTCCCCGGTGGGCCCACGGCGAGCTGACTCGAGCGCTCGCGGTTCGACTGCCCGGCGACGGCTCGAGCCCGCCGTGAGCGGGGCTGCCCTTCATCGCGCGTTCCCGCGTTCATCTCGACAGGAGACCACCGACCATGACGATCGCCGCACTCACCGACCTGCTGCTCGACGCATCAGCGCACCTCACGACGCTCCCCGACCCCGACCCCGTGCAGCCTCCAGGCACCGAGGGGCTCACGACGCTGCTCGGCTGGGTGAAGTGGATCGGTCTCGCCGTGTGCGTCCTGGGCCTCATCGCGGCCGGCACGATGATGGCGATCCAGTCACGCAGAGGCGAGGGCGGCGAGCACGCGGGGAAGATCGGCATGGCGCTCGGCGGCGTCATCATCATCTCGGCGGCGACCAGCCTCGTCGGCTTCTTCGTCTGATGCGGGGAGGGCGAGCATCATGCCGAGCGGCGGATCGTTCCAACGGCGGTCAGCGCAGCGCCGGAGGGCTTCCTCCGGGAGCCGGCCAGGGTTCATCGTCGCCGCGCTGGGCGTCGCCCTGCTTGTCGTGGCCGGCGTCGTGGTCTCCATCCAGGCCGCCTTCGGTGGCGGCACATCCGGAGGCGAGATGACAGTGGGCGACGGCCAGCGGGCATCCGCTTCGGCGGGTGCCACGCCTGCGGGTCCCGAGCCCGCGCCCGGTGATGCCGGCGCGGTCGCGGCCGCCTCTCCGAGCAGCTGCGGGCTGCGCGAACCGGAGCAGACCTCACCGCCTCCCGCCGACAGGCAGCTCCTGATCGCACGGGCGACCAGCTGGCGCGACGTCGACGTCAACCTGGCACCGAGCTCACCGGAAGCGGGCCCGGCGGCACTGCACGAGGACGGCTTCGGATACTGCTTCCAACGTTCAGCCGAGGGGGCGCTGTTCGCCGCCGCGAACTTCCTCGTGCAGTCGAACACTCCCGCGCTTCGAGCGCCGCTCCTCGACTACGCACTCGCCGCAGGCCAGCATCGGGAGTCCCTGCTCGCCGATTCGGGCTCGGGAGGCTCCGGCGTGCGACTCCAGATCGTGGGCTACCGGTTGCTTGCGTTCGACGGGGACACCGCGCGCGTCGACGTCGCCCAGCGTGTGAGCGTCGACGGGACGACCAGCTTCATCGCCGCCGTCATCGACCTCGTCTGGGTCGACGGCGACTGGCGCATTCCGAGCGATGAGTCTGCTCCGGTGCGCCTGCAGTCGCTTGGCGACGTCGGCGGCTACGTGAGATGGAGCGCCTGATGGCCGACTGCGGACTCATGGACTTCGAGTGCTACTCCAAGGAGATCGCCTCGACGGTGTGGACTCGAACACGGGAAGCCCTCCAGAACGACATCAACGAGTGGATGGCCGAGCAGCTCTCGACTCTCGGCACGATGTGGGTCGACGTCCCGACGCCCGACCTCGGGACGACCGGTGCGCCCTCTGGCACGGCGCCGGCAGCGCCGACGGGCGACATCGAGACCCACCTCGGGACCGTCCTCGGCTACGTGAGCTGGATCTCGGGCACCGTCGCGGTCATCGGACTCGTCTTCCTGGCCGTCATGGTGGGGCTGCGCATCCGCTCAGGCGACGGCGTCCCCTTCCACGGACGCTTGTTCGCGGTGCTCGCTGGCGGGGTGCTCATCGCGGGAGCTTCGTCGCTCGTGTCGGCCCTCATCCCCACGGCCCCAGCGGCGGCGACCAACACTGCGACGTTCCTGCAGTCGTCGACGTGGTGGCTGGCTGGGGTCTGCGCGATCGTGTCGGTCATGATCGGCGGTGCTCGCATGGCCTGGGAGCAGCGCGCGAGGCCAGGGCAGGAGCTGCTGAAGAGCCTCCTCACACTGGTGGTCGTCGCCAGCGTCGGTCTCACGATCGTGTGGCTGCTCGTCCGTGCCGGCGATTCGTTCTCGACCTGGATCATCGACGAGTCGCTCGAATGCGACCTCGACGGAACACCGAACTGCTTCAAGGACAACGTCGGCGTGATGCTCGGCACCTCGATCGCCGGTGTCGCCGGCGCAGCAGGCGGGACTGCCGGGCCCGCCGCGTTCTCCGGGGTCGTGAACGGCCTCTTCATCGGGGTCATCGTCGGCCTCGTCTCCGTCGTCCAGGTGCTCCTCATGATCGTGCGAGGGGGGATGCTCGTGATCCTCGCCGGAATCCTCCCGCTGGCGGCCTCGGCGACGAACACCGAGCTCGGCCGGGGCTGGTTCCAGCGCTGCCTCGCCTGGCTCACCGCCTTCATCCTCTACAAGCCAGCGGCGGCGATCGTCTACGCCGCCGGATTTCGCATGACCGGGGCGGCCCCGAGCGCCGAGAGCGGCGCCGTGCTGACCACCTACACGGGGATCGTGATCCTCGTGCTCGCCATCGTCGCGCTCCCCGCGCTCATGCGATTCGTCACTCCCATGGTGGGCGCGATCGCCTCGAGTGGGGGCGGTGCCGCGATCGCCACCTCGGTCGCGGATCGGGTGCCAGAGGGCGCACGACCGAGGCCGGCCTCAGCACCCCAGGGGAGCAGCGTCCCGCGCGGCGGAGGGCGTGCCTCGACAGGCGGCGGCCCTGCGTCGCGCGGCTCAGGACCGAGCCCGCGGGCGGTGCCCGCTGCGGCGGGAACATCTGCGGCATCGCCGGGGAGCACACGCGCAGCCGCGTCGACGGGTACTGCCTCCGGCGGTGCGGCAGCCGCAGCGGGAGCAGGCAAGGCCCTCGCTGGGCCCTACGTCGCGGCAGCGATCGCAGGCGTTCAGCCGTTGAAGAAAGCCGTCCAGTACGGCACTGACGCCGCGATCGCGGTCGCAGAACGGACAACAGGAGAGGACCCGAGCGGTGGTCGATAGCTCGATGACACGACAGACGCGAACCTACGGGAACTGGCGGAAGCCGACGTCAGCGGGACTGCTCGGTCTCGGCTCGGTGGGGACGGCGCTCCTGCTGGGCGGACTGGTGCTCGTCGTCGTGGCCGTCATGATCTCGGGCCTCATCGCTGCGCTCATCGTCGCCTCGGGGATCGGCGTCGCGCTCCTGATGCTCGTGGTGCGCGACGCGCACGGCAAGAACGCGCTGTCGCGGCTCGGAGCCCACTCAGGCTGGGGCCTCTCGCGGGCGAGGGGCGAATCCGCGTACCGGTCCGGTCCGGTCGGTCGAGTGCCGTGGGCGACGTTCCAGCTGCCGGGCATCGCAGCGCCGACCAGGCTGAGCGAGCACGTCGACTCGCACGGCCGGCCATTCGCGCTGCTCCTGACGCCCGCGGTCGGCAGCTACACCGTCGTGTTCGGCACGGACCCGGATGGCGCGGCGCTCGTCGACCAGGAGCAGATCGACTCCTGGGTCGCCGAGTGGGGCCACTGGCTCTCCAGCCTCGGCGACGAACCGGGCATCGAGGCGGCGTCGGTGACGATCGAGACGGCCCCCGACTCCGGCTCTCGCCTCAGGCGAGAGGTCGCCATGAACATCGACCCCAACGCGCCAGCCTTCGCGCGGGCGGTGCTCGAGGAGACCGTCGCGGGGTACCCGGAGGGCTCCTCCACGGTGAAGGCCTTCGTCGCGCTCACCTTCCAGGGGGCCCTCCGAGTCGGTGCCAGAAGGAGGGCGCCGGACGAGATGGCGCGCGAGCTCGCGGCGCGGCTCCCCGGTCTCAGCGCGGGGCTCCAGGCAACCGGCGCGGGCGCGGCGCAACCGCTCACCGGGCAGGAGCTCTGCGAGATCGTCCGAGTCGCCTACGACCCGGCAGCCGCGGTGCTGATCGACGAGGCGCACGCCGGAGGGGAGATCCCGGAGCTCAGCTGGAGTGACGTCGGCCCGGCGGCGGCCCGCGCCAGCTGGGCAGGCTACCGTCACGACTCCGCCTACTCGACGACCTGGGCGATGACCGTCGCACCCAGGGGCAGCGTGCAGTCGAGCGTCCTCGCGCGGCTCCTCGCGCCCCATCGTGACATCGCGCGCAAGCGGGTGACGCTGCTCTACCGCCCCATCGACGCAGCCAGAGCAGCGGCACTCGTCGAAGCTGACCTCAGCGCGGCCCAGTTCAGGCAGACCTCCACCTCGAAACCCGCCGCGCGCGACACGCTCGCCGTCCGCGCCGCCGCCGCGACGGCAAGCGAGGAGGCATCCGGCGCTGGCCTCATCAACTTCGGAGTGCTCGTCACGGCGACAGTGCTCGACGCCGCCCACGAGCTCGACGCACGAGCGGCCGTCGACAACCTCGCCGCGACAGCACGCCTCCGCCTGCGCCCCGTCTACGGATCCCAGGACTCGGCCTTCGCCGCGGCGCTCCCGCTCGGCCTGGTCCTCAGCAAGCACCTGCGAGTGCCGAGCGAACTGAGAGAGAAGCTATGAGACGAGCACACGCCAGGTCACGCAAGCAGGCGACCCAGGAACGGGTGCGCCCACCCGAGCGGCCGGGACCCAGGGGCTGGAGCGGGAGCGGCCGGGGCGCATCCACCTACGTCCAGGCACCCGACGAATGGCGCGGCACCACCGTCCAGGTGTGCGGGCTCTGGCCCTTCGCCGTCGGCACGGGAACTCCCATGATCGGGGTGCCCCTCGGGCGGCACACGCAGACCGGCGCGACCCTCTGCTGCGACCCCATCTCGTGGTTCCAGCGGGCGAAGCTCATCAGCAACCCCTCCGCGTTCATCCTCGGCAAGCCCGGACTCGGGAAGTCGTCGCTCGTGCGCCGCATGGCGACAGGCCTCGCCGGCTACGGCGTCATGCCCCTCGTGCTCGGCGACCTCAAACCCGACCATGTCGACATGATCACCGCCCTCGGCGGGCAGGTCATCTCGCTCGGGCGCGGACGCGGCTACCTCAACGTGCTCGACCCCGGAGAGGCGACGGCCGCCGCGCGGCGGCTCAGGGCGAGCGGCTTCGACGCCGAGGCTGGCCAAGTGCTCGCCGATGCGCATGGCCGCAGGCACACGATGGTGTCGGCCCTCCTCACGATCATGCGGCTTCAGCCACCGAGCGATCGCGAGGAGACGATCCTCGACCGGGCACTCAAATGGCTCGACCAGCACCACGACGGCGTGCCCGTTCTCGGCGACCTCCTCGAGGTCGTGCGTGCAGGCCCCCCGGAGGTGCGCGCGGTTGCGCTCGACCGGGGAGACGACAGCAGGTACAAGGCCATCACGGAGGACCTCGAGGCCTCCCTCATCGGGCTCGTCGGAGGGGGCAGGCTCGGCGAGACGTTCTCCCGCCAGACCACCAACCCCATGCGACGCGACGCGCCCGTCGTGTACGACGTCTCCTCCATCGACGACTCCGACGTCGACCTGCAGGCGGCGGCGCTCCTCGCCTGCTGGTCGGCCGGGTTCGGCACCGTCAACGTCGCGAACGTGCTCGCGGATGCGGGACTCGAGCCCCGCCGGCACTACTTCGTCATCCTCGACGAGCTCTGGCGCGCGCTGCGAGCAGGCAAGGGAATGGTCGACAGAGTCGACGCCCTCACTCGCCTCAACCGCCAGCGCGGAGTCGGTATGGCAATGATCTCGCACACCATGAGCGACCTGCTCGCGCTGCCCACCGAGTCAGAGCGGATGAAGGCGAAGGGCTTCGTGGAACGCGCCGGCATGGTCATCTGCGGCGGACTGCCGGGTGCCGAGATGCCGCGCCTCACCTCCGCGGTGCCCCTGTCGCTCGCAGAGCAGGAACTTCTCATCGGATGGCAGGACCCGCCAGCCTGGGACGCGACCAGCGGCAGAGAGGCCGAGCCACCGGGGCGAGGCAAGTTCCTCGTCAAGGTCGGCGGCAGGCCTGGCATCCCGGTCGACGTGCAGCTCACCGCCGCAGAGGCGAGCATCAACGACACCAACAAGCTCTGGCACGAGCCGAGCCGTGTGGCCGGGCTGGGCCCGGAACCGTCAGCTGGTCTCGACCCGGAGCGGATACGGCGATGAGCGCGCCGCGAAAGCGGGGCCCGGGCGGCATGGCTGCCGAGGCCGTGCTGCTGTGGATCGGACTCACCGCCGCCGTGGTCGCCATCGGCGGGACCAACCTCTCCGTGCGGGTCGCCGCGAACGTCGAACGCCCGAGCGAGCCGCTGCCCGACGACGTGTTCGCGCTGTTCTTCGGGGTGCTGCGGGGGAGCGTCCGCTGGAGTGCCACCGCGACCGGGGTCGCGATGGCGCTCGCGCTCGGTCTGGCGCTCGCGGTCTCGGCGACGCTGCTCCTCGCTCGCGGGCATCGCACCGGCAGTCGACGCCTCGACCGCTCTGCGGCACTCCTCGGGCGGGGCCGGGAGATCGCAGGCATCAGCGCCCGCGGGGCGCGTGCGAGCAGCCAGCGCCTCGGCGTCGCGGGCCCCATCGGCGTGCGGCTCGGCACGAGCCTGCCGGGCGGCTCACCCGTCTTCGGCAGCTGGGAGGACATGCAGATCAACATCAGCGGCCCGCGAACCGGGAAGTCGACGGCCTTCGCCATCCCCGCAATCGTCGAGGCGCCGGGAGCCGTCATCGTCACGTCCAACAAGCGGGATGTCGTCGACGCCACCCGGGGCGTGCGCGCCGAGGCCGGGCGAGTCTGGGTGTTCGACCCGCAGGGCGTTGCAGGCGACGCCGCAGAGTGGTGGTGGGACCCGCTCAGCTACGTCACCGACGAGGTGCAGGCGGGGAAGCTCGCCGAGCACTTCGCGAGCGGATCCCGGGAGCAGGGCTCGAGGGCAGACGCGTTCTTCGACCCAGCTGCGAAGGATCTCCTCGCCGCGCTCCTCCTGGCAGGGGCCCTCGCAGGCACCCGCATCACCGAGGTGTACCGGTGGGTGACGCGGCCAGGTGACGACGATGCGGTCGGCATCCTGCGGGATGCGGGGTACCGCCTCATCGCCGACCAGCTCGAGGGGGTGATCAGCGCGCCCGACCGCCAACGCGGCGGCATCTACGGCACCGCGCAGCAGATGGCGTCCTGCCTCACCAATGGCGCCCTCGCCCCGTGGATCACCGTGACCGGGGAGCTCGACACGAGGCCGCGGTTCGACCCGCACGAGTTCGTCCGCGGAACCGACACGCTCTACTCGCTGTCCCGCGAAGGACAGGGGACCACAGGCCCGCTGGTCACCGCCCTCACCGTCGCCGTGGCCGAGGCGGCGGAGGAACTCGCCGCCGCCTCACTGTCCGGGCGGCTCGCTCGGCCCCTGCTCGGCGTCCTCGACGAGGCAGCGAACGTCTGCCGCTGGCGAAGCCTCCCCGACCTGTACAGCCACTACGGGTCGCGGGGCATCGTGCTCATCACCATCCTCCAATCCTGGTCGCAGGGCGCCGAGGTCTGGGGCGAAGGCGGCATGCGCAAGCTCTGGTCGGCGGCCAACATCAAGATCTACGGGGGAGGCGTCAGCGAGGCGGCCTTCCTCGACGAGCTCTCCAAGCTCGTCGGCGACCACGACCGCGAGCTCTCCTCGCTGAGCTATGGACGAGGCCACCGCACCGTCTCGAAGCAGCTGCATCGAGAGCGCATCCTCGACGTCGCCGAACTCAGCGCGCTCCCGCGCGGGCGCGCGCTCGTGCTCGCATCCGGCAGCCGCCCCACCCTCATCAGGACCAGGTCGTGGATGCAGGGCCCGCACGCCGCGCGCATCCGCGCGTCGATCACCGCGCACCAACCAGGAGGCGACGCCACAGGAGGAGACGGGGCGGAACGCGACGAGGCTGACCGCGACGAGGCAGAACGCGGAGAGGAGACACTGCCGTGAATCAGGAGCAGAGCCAGGGTGGCACCTCGAGCGAACTCGCGCGGGCTCCGGGACCGCAGTTCGCGTGCCTCGCCGACTTCGTGCGCGAGTTCGTCGCTCGGAGCTGCGCGCGCAGAGTCGACGGCCGGACGCGCGTCTGGTCGGCGCGCTGGTGGGACTCCCCGGAAGCGGTGCTCCGCCTTGGTGGGCTCTGGCAGGCGTGGGAGGAGCTGAAAGGGGTGCCCGGAGGTGCGTCCCTCTGGTTCCGAGACCACGCCGACTACCACCTCGGCGTGCTCTTCAGCCCAGACGGACCCTTCGAGGCGAGCCCCGACCTCCGCGAGAGCACCAGCCGCCGCGGCGACGACCTTCCCTGCGCGCCACCACCGCCCGGCCACGAGGTGTCCCGACGACGCTGACCCGTGCCCCGAACGCAGCAGAGCCGCCCGCGACTTGTCAAGAGCTATTGCCTATATTCGTCTCTGCGTCTGGACAAACATGTGAAACGCTTGGACCTCCTCCGGCGACTGCGTCGACATGCAGCCGAACAGCGACTCGAGATGGTGCTCACCGAAGGCGCCAGCCACACCAAGGTCGTGATCGGGGGAGCGAGGACCGTCGTGCCGCGTCACAGTGAGATCAACGAGCGGACGGCAAGAGCCATCCTGAGACAGATGGGAATCGAACGATGAAGGTAACGGCGCGGGCGACCCGTTCCGGTTCCTGGTGGGCCGTCGAGGTGCCAGAGGTGCCAGGACTCTTCACGCAGGTGAAGCGCCTCGAGCACGTCAGACAGCAGGTCGCGGACGCGGTCGAGCTCCTCGAAGGTGTGCCAGCGGCAGACGTGCAGATCGCGCTCCTACCAGTGTTTGATACTGCGACGGATGGCGTTGTTCACGGCGCGCAGGACGCGGCGGCGGCAGCAGCTGCTGCCCAATCTGTCGCCTCACGCAGCATGCGGTCGGCCGTGGCCCGCCTTCGCGACGAGCAGCTCACGATGCGAGACATCGCGGAAGTCCTCGGCATCAGCCACCAGCGCGTGTCGCAACTGGCGCAGGACGCCGGCGTCCGCGAAGCGGGCTAGCGCTCAGTCGACCGTGGTGCTGCGCGCCCCGGACGCAGCAGAGCCGCCCGCGATCACGCGCGGACGGCTCTGGGGAGACTCGGCAGGTCAGGCGGCCGGGTGGCTTACGGCTGCAGGCGGTTCGGGCCGCGGAACAGGTACGTGACCTCGCGCAGCGTCGTCTGGTGCAGCATCAGCATCAGGATGCGCGCGAAGCCCATGCCGAACCCACCGTGGGGCGGTGCGCCGTAGCGGAAGAAGTCGAGGTAGAAGCCGAGCTCGTCGACCTCCATGCCCTTCTGCTTCGCCTGCTCCTCGAGCACGTCGACACGGTGCTCGCGCTGAGCCCCCGTCGAGATCTCGACGCCGTTCCAGATCAGGTCGTAGCTCTTCGTGAGCGACTCGTCGCCCTCGTGGCGCATGTGGTAGAACGGCCGGATCGAAGCCGGGTAGTCCGTCAGGAACACGAACTCGTGGCCGAACGTCTCCTGCACGTGCGCCGCGATCTGACGCTCGCCCTCAGGGTCGAGGTCCAGGTCGTTGCGCTCGAGCTTGTGGCCGCGGGCCTCGACGATCTCTCGAGCCTCCAGCAGCGGGATGCGCGGGAACGGCAGCGACGGAACGACGATGTCGACGTCGAAGAGAGCCTTGATCTCTTCGCCGTGGGCATCCTTGACCGCCTGCAGGCCGGCAACCATGAGCTGCTCCTGCATCTGCATGACGTCCTCGTGCGACTCGATCCAGCTCACCTCGGCGTCGATGCCCGTGAACTCGGTCGCGTGGCGCGAAGTGAAGGAGGGGTCAGCGCGGAACACCGGCCCGATCTCGAAGATCTTGCCGAGGCCCGAGCTCATCGCCATCTGCTTGAAGAACTGCGGGCTCTGCGCGAGATACGCGCTCGTGTCGAAGTAGTCGACCTTGAACAGCTCGGCCTTCGACTCGGACGCCGAGGCCATGAGCTTCGGGGTGAACAGCTCGACGTAGCCGTTCTCCACCCAGTAGGTGCGGAACGCGTGCGCGAACGTCGTCTGGATGCGGAAGATGAGGGCGTTGCGCGGGATGCGCAGGTCCAGGAAACGCCAGTCGAGGCGCTTGTCGATCGACGTGTCCTCGGCGATGGGCGTCTCGGGGAGCGCCGCGGTCTCGACGACGATCTCGTCGACCTTGACCTCGAGGCCGCCGAGCTTCACGCGCTCGTCGGCCTTCTTCTGGCCGCGCACGGAGATGAAGCTGCCCTGGGCGAGCGCGGAGATCGTGTCGGAGATCGCCTCGCGGCCCTCGGCGCGCGGGTTCACGAGCTGGACGGCGCCGCTCTCGTCGCGGAGGACGACGAACTGCACCTTCTTCTGGTCTCGAACCGTATCGACCCACCCCTGCACAAGCACGGGGCCGTCTTCGAGCGTGGAAAGGGAGGAGATGAGGGCGCGATCAGTCACCTCGCAAGGGTACCCGAGGCGCAGACGCGTGCGAGCGGGAAGACAACAAGGCACAGCTTGGGGTGCGGATGCGCATCCTGTGCCGCAGTGTCGGTGGCGGTTCGTAGACTGGAGCGCATGGCGGCACAGCGAATCCACCTCGTCCGCCACGGCGAGGTCGAAAACCCCAACGGGCTCCTCTACGGGCGCCTCCCCGGCTTCGGCCTCTCCGAGCTCGGCGCGCGCATGGCGCGCGTCACAGCCGAGGACCTGCACGCCAGGGCCGTGCCCGCCACCCGCCTCGTCGTCTCCCCGCTGCAGCGCACCCGCGAGTCGGCGGCACCCATCGCCGAGCTGTTCGGCCTCGAGCCCGTCATCGACGAGCGCGTCATCGAGCCGACGAACGCCTTCGAGGGGCGACGGATGACGGGCAGATACGGAGCCCTGCGTCGCCCTGGCTCGTGGCCGAAGCTCGTGAACCCCCTGCGCCCCAGCTGGGGTGAGGCGTACAAGTCCATCGTCGCCCGCATGCGAGAGGCGGTGCTCGACGGGGCCGAGCTCGCAGATGGCGGCGATGTTATCGTGGTCTCTCACCAGCTGCCGATCTGGATGGTGCACCGCGCGCTCTCGAAGGAGCCGCTCGCGCACAACCCGAAGCACCGGCGGTGCTCGCTCTCGAGCATCACGACGCTGGAGTACCACCCCGCAACCGGCTTCGTGGAAGCCGACTACCGCGAACCGGCGGCGCACGAACTCGGCGCCGCCACCGATGAGGGAGCCGTGTGACCATCCGCTCAGAGAGCGTGAAGACGTCGCGCTTTCCCCGAACCCTCCGTGCAGCCCTCGCGACGGCGGGCGTCGCCACCATGCTGGCGCTCGCCGCCTGCTCCGGAGACGAGCCGCTCGCCCAGGACTACGCCGCCGGGGGAGATCAGGGCTACGTCGCGGGAGACGGCAGCTACGAGATCTTCCCGGCGGGCGAACGACAGGACCCGATCCAGTTCGGTGGCGTCACCGAGTTCGGAGACGAGCTCTCCAGTGAGGATCTCGCGGGCTCCGTCACCGTCGTCAACTTCTGGTACGCCTCCTGCCCGCCCTGCCGCCTCGAGGCCCCCGACCTGCAGGCAGCTTGGGAAGAGCACGAAGACGACGGCGTGAAGTTCGTCGGCGTCAACATCTACGACCAGGCGGCGACCGCCAAGACCTTCGCCGAGACGCAGGGCATCACGTACCCGTCGATCCTCGACGTCGACGACGCGAGTGTGCGACTCGCCTTCGCCGACAACGTGCCTCCCCAGGCCATCCCGTCCACGCTCGTGCTCGACGCCGAGGGTCGGGTCGCTTCCGTCATCCGCGGGCCGATCGACCCCTCGATCCTGAACTCGATGATCACCGACACGCTCGCAGAGAGCAGCAAGTGACGACCCCCCTGCTCGCCTCCTCCGCGCTGACGGCGATCGCCCCCGGCAGCGCGGTGGGCGAGACGATCGTGAGCGGCCAGCTCTTCCTCGCGATCCCGCTCGCCGTCCTGGCCGGCCTCATCTCCTTCGCCTCCCCGTGCGTGCTGCCGGTCGTGCCCGGCTACCTCGGGCTCGTCGGCGCAGTGGCACAGGATGCGCCGGCCAAGGTCCCCGCTCGCCAGAGCGTCGGAGCGGACTCGGGTCCCGCAGCCGCAGCCGAGTCCTCCTCACGCGCATCGCGACCCGCCGACCAGCCCGAAGCGAAGCGGGGCCTGCTCGCTCGACTCACGACCGGACGCGGCCGAGTCGCGTTCGGCGCGACGCTGTTCGTGCTCGGCTTCACCGTCGTCTACGTCCTCTCCGGCGCGGCCTCCGGGCTGCTCGGATTCTGGCTCATGGAGTACCAGCGCGTCATCATGCGGGTGCTCGGCGTCGTCGTCATCGTCATGGGCGTCGTGTTCATCGGCCAGGTGTCGTTCATGCAGCGCACCGCGCGCATGAAGTTCGCGCCGTCCGGCCTGCTCGGAGCGCCCCTTCTCGGCATCGTCTTCGGCGTCGGATGGGCTCCGTGCCTCGGGCCGACGCTCATCGCGATCAACTCCCTCAGCTACCAGTTCGCCTCCCCCGGCCGCGGAGCGCTCCTCGCGTTCTTCTACTGCATCGGCCTCGGCCTCCCGTTTGTCCTCGTGGCGCTCGGCATCGGCCGCGTGACGACGGGCATCAACTGGGTGCGCAAGCACATCCGCACCATCAACCTCGTCGGCGGCGGCATCCTCATCCTCATCGGATTCCTCATGGTGATCGGCGTCTGGCAGCACTTCATGTCCACGTTCGCGGCGACGATCGGCGGCTATGTCCCGGCCCTCTGACCACTTCGACGCGGGAAAAGACGGCTTCGAAGCCCGCGACCGCGAACCGAAGAAGACCGCATCGGGCGCCGCGCGCGCGAGCATGCCGAACAAGCCGGGCGACATCAAGAAGCCCGGCCGCGCATCCGCGCTCGTCGCCTGGCTCCGCACTGCCTGGCGTCAGCTCACGAGCATGCGCACCGCGCTGCTCCTCCTGCTGCTGCTCGCCATCGCCGCCGTGCCCGGCTCGCTGGTGCCGCAGCGCTCGAGCGACCCCAACGGGGTCATCGTCTACCAGGACACGTACCCGGACATCGCCCCGTTCCTCGACGACATCGGCATGTTCGACGTGTACAGCTCCCCGTGGTTCACGGCGATCTACCTGCTGCTCTTCGTCTCGCTCATCGGCTGCATCATCCCGCGCATCAAGCACCACTGGGATGCGCTGCGCTCCAAGCCGCCGAAGACTCCCGCGCGCCTCTCGCGGCTCGACGCCTACTCCACGCAGGTCCTCGACTCGTCGCTCGACCCGAAGCGCGGCGCCGTCATCGACGAGGCCGCCAAGCTGCTGCGCGACAAGAAGTACCGCACCGTCATCTTCGATGAGGGCAAGCGCGGCATCTCCGTGTCCGCGGAGCGCGGCTACCTGCGGGAGACGGGCAACCTGGTCTTCCACTCGGCCATGGTCGGCATCATCGTGGCCGTCGGTATCGGCGGCGGCTTCACCTGGTCCGGGCAGCGTGTGCTCGTCGAGGGCCAGACGTTCGTGAACGGCCTCGTCAGCTACTCGTCGTTCAACCCGGGACGATTCTTCACGCCAGACGTGCTCGCGCCGTTCTCGATGCGTCTCGACTCCTTCGACATCACGTACGAGGAGGAGAACCAGAACGCCATCGGGCAGGCCACCGACTACGCGGCGAACGTCACCGTCAACACTCCGGGCGGCGAGCCGAAGACCGAGACGGTGCGCGTCAACGACCCGCTTCGCTTCGCCGGTACCGACAGCTACCTCCTCGGCAACGGCTACGCCCCCGAGATCACGGTGCGCGACCCGGACGGCAACGAGGTCTTCTCCGACTTCGTCCCGTTCCTTCCGCAGGACGCCTTCCTGACCTCCATGGGCGTCGTGAAGGTCCCGGATGGGCTCGACGAGCAGATCGGCATGCTCGGCTTCTTCTACCCCTCAGCGGTCGAACTCGAGTCGGGTGCGCTCACCTCGAACCATCCCGACCTCCGCGACCCGATGCTGACCCTGAACGTCTACTCGGGTGACCTGGGTCTCGACGACGGGGTCCCGAGGTCCGTGTACACGCTCGACACGGATACGCTCACGCCCATCGCGGCTCGCGACCTCGACTTCAAGCCCATCGAGCTCCGGCCGGGTGAGACCGCCGAGCTGCCGAACGGCCTCGGCACGATCGAGCTCGGCGAGGTTCCTCGCTACGCGTCCTTCGACGTGCACGAGGACCCGACGCAGATACCGGTGCTCATCTTCGCGATCCTCATCATCGGCGGCCTCTTCACGTCACTGCTCGTGCCGAGGCGCCGCCTCTGGGTGAAAGCCACGACCCGCTCCGACGGCACCGTGCTCGTCGAGTACGCAGGCCTCGCACGTGGAGACGACCCGCAGCTGGCTGCCTCGGTCAATGATCTCCTCGACGCCCACACGAGAAAAATCGTAGGCTTAGCGGAACCTGCGTCGCCGGCCCGCGCCGCCGGGGCACCTCAAGGCCCCGAGGCCACCCAAAGCTCACCATCTGGCGCCGGCAGCCAAGGCGCGGCGCTCGCCTCTTCTCCCACTCAGGAAGCTCCATGATCGAAACGCTGTCCAGCTGGTCGAACCTGCTCCTCTACGTCGCGATGGCGGTGTACTCGATCGCGTTCATCGCCTTCGCCATGGACCTGGCCGGTCGCAGCGCACGCGCAGCCGAACGCTCCGAACGGCAGTCGGCGGTCGGAGCGACCGCCGCGCGCCGCAATGCGCTCGTCGGCGCGGCAGCCCCGGCAGGAGCAGCCGCGCATGACGGCGTCGCGGCAGACCGCGACGTGTCCGAGCCGGCCAGCTACACGACGGAGGACCCCGCGAGCTCGGTGTCTCTCGCGTCCACGCGCACCGAGTCGGGCGACGCCTGGCGCGACACCCGCGCGACGCCGTCGCTGCGCATCGCGATGTGGCTGACCATCGCCGCGTTCGTCGTGCACCTCGCGGCGACCACCCTCCGCGGCATCGCCGCTGACCGGGTGCCGTGGTCGAACATGTTCGAGTTCTCCATGACCTCGACGCTCCTCATCGTGCTCGTCTTCCTCCTCGCCCGCTTCTGGGCCGACGTGCGCTTCCTCGGCACCTTCATCACCGGCTTCACCGTCATCACGCTTGGCATCGCCACGCTCGGCTTCTACGTCGATGTCGTGCCGCTTGCTCCCGCCCTGCAGTCGGTGTGGCTCGTCATCCACGTGTTCGTCGCGTCGCTCGCGACCGGCTGCCTCGCGATCGGCGCGGGCCTCAGCGCCGCGCAGCTCCTGCAGACTCGTCGAGTTGCGCGCGTGCGTGCCGGTCTGCCCACGAAGCTCAAGCTCCTCTCGGCGCTGCCAGACGCGGTGCGCCTCGAGAACCTCGCCTACCGCATCAACATCATCGGCTTCATCCTCTGGACCTTCACCCTCATGGCGGGGGCCGTCTGGGCTGAGCGCGCCTGGGGCCGCTACTGGGGCTGGGACACCAAGGAAGTGTGGACCTTCATCATCTGGGTGGTCTACGCGGGCTACATCCACGCTCGTGCCACGCGTGGCTGGCGCGGAACGCCGTCGGCGTGGCTTGCCATCGCGGGCTTCGCGACGGTCATGTTCAACTTCGGCGTCGTCAACGTGTTCTTCAAGGGACTGCACGCCTACTCGGGGATCTGAGCAGACCCTCCGGCGAGGAGGGCATGGCAGCGGCGGAGCCGTTCCCTCCACCATTCCTGCCGTTCGGCAGGGGAGGCGAGCCGCTTGAGCGCGGCTTCGTCGACCGTGACGGGGGCGAGCGGGATGCGCCCGGCGCGCGGGCGGAGCGGCTCGATCACGACATCCTCCGCGAGCAGCGACGCCGTTCCGAGGCCCGCGTCGTGGCGAGGCGCTGGCAGGGCTGCGGCGAGCTGTGCTCCCATCGCGATGCCGACCGAGGAGTCGAGGGCGCTCGACACGGTCGCGGGAAGCCCCGCCGACGCGACGATGTCGACCGCGCGGCGGATCCCGCCGAGGGGCTGCATCTTCACGACGACCACGTCAGCCGCGCCGAGGCGCGCGACCTCCAGGGGGTCATCGGCCTTCCTGATGGACTCGTCGGCGGCGATGGGCACCTCGATGCCCGCGTCCCGCAGGCGGCCCCTGAGCTCGCCGAGCTCGGCGGTCGTCGCGCAGGGCTGCTCCGCGTACTCCAGGCCGAAGCGGGCCAGTGCCCGGAGAGCGGTGACGGCGTCATCGACCGACCAGCCGCCGTTCGCGTCGACGCGCAGCCGCGCATCTGCGCCGAGGCGCTCGCGCACGCCGGCCACCCGGGTGATGTCGTCGGCGAGCGTCTGCCCTCGCTCGGCGACCTTGACCTTGGCCGTTCGGCAGCCGTCGAAGCGCGCGAGCACGCCGTCGAGCGCGGCTTCCCCGACGGCGGGCACGGTCGCGTTGACCCAGATCTCGCCCTCCGCGTGACGCTCGAGGGTCTCATCGAAGCCGAACTCGATCGCGGCGCGCAGCCAGTTCGCGGCTTCCGCATCGCCGTACTCGAGGAACGGCGAGAACTCGCTCCACGCGACGGTGCCGCGGATGATCGCCACCTCGCGTGCATCCACCCCTCGGAACCGGGTCACGAGGGGAAGCGTCACGATGTGCGTGCGGTCGAGGAGCTCGTCGATCTCGGGCAGCTGCATGCCGCCATTGTCTCGCGCGGTCCCGGGAAGGTCTCACCGGCTGGGGACGTTCGGCGCGGATCGCGCTAGGCTGAGGCATCGATCGGTCATGCCGGACGCAAACTCCTATGTCTACGAACCTCTCCAGCCCCGCACCTCGCTTCAGCCCTCCGCCGGCCGACGAGGACTTCGGTGACGCCCTCGTCAGCTCCGGCTCTGGAGGGCACCGCCCCCAACGGGTCGCCTCGACGGGCGGCAGTGGCAGGCTCGGGTACGGGAAGCCGCAGTATCGGCACGGCTCGCTCGTGCAGCGCACCTGGTACGAGATCGCCTTCAACCCGCGCCGCTGGTCGGCCGGCCACTGGGCGCTCCTCGGGGTGCTCATCACGGTGCTCGCCGACGTCTTCGTCTTCTTCTACGCCTCGAACCTGTTCGGCATCGACCGCAAGTTCGAGATCGAGATGTGGCTGCTCACGGCCGGCATCGCGGGCTTCCTGACGATCGCGATGGCCCTCTGGGGAATCATCTTCAACAGCGCCAGGGGTGCGGCGATCTTCGCGATCATCCTCGGACTGCCGTTCGGGGCACCCCCCGCGTGGCTGGTCGGCAACACGATCATCCAGCTGATGGCGAACGGCGGCACCCTCCCCGTCGCGCCGCCCCTCTGGTAGCGGCGCCACGCTCGGAGGCCCGGACTCGGCGGGTGCACGCCCCGCAGGACCCTGCCCGCTCGTCGGATAGCGTTATGGCATGACTGCCTTCGTCTCCGAACTCTTCGACGCCGAGCGCTGGCGCACCGTCCCGGGCTTCGAGGAGCTCACCGACCTCACCTACCACCAGGATCTGACGGGCCGCATCGCCCGCGTCGCCTTCAACCGGCCAGAGGTGCGCAACGCGTTCCGCCCGCAGACGGTCGATGAGCTCGCGCGCGCCCTCGACGATGCGCGCATGAACCCGCGCATCGGCGTGGTGCTGCTCACGGGCAACGGCCCGAGCCCGAAGGACGGCGGGTGGGCGTTCTGCTCGGGCGGCGACCAGCGCATCCGGGGTCGCGACGGCTACAAGTACGCCGACGGGGAGACGCGCGACACCATCGACTCGGCCCGCAACGGTCGGCTGCACATCCTCGAGGTGCAGCGGCTCATCCGCTTCATGCCGAAGGTGGTCATCGCGGTCGTTCCCGGGTGGGCCGCTGGGGGCGGGCATTCGCTGCACGTGGTGTGCGACCTGTCGATCGCGTCGCGCGAGCACGCGAAGTTCAAGCAGACGGACGCGGACGTCGGGTCGTTCGACGCCGGCTACGGCTCCGCGTACTTCGCGAAGCAGGTCGGGCAGAAGTTCGCGCGCGAGGTGTTCTTCCTCGCCGAGGAGTACTCGGCGGAGCGCGCCATGGAGATGGGCACCGTCAACCGGGTCGTGCCGCACGCGGAGCTCGAGGTCGAGGCTGTTCGCATGGCGGAGACGATCCTGACGAAGTCGCCCACGGCCATCCGCATGCTGAAGTTCGCCTTCAACGCGGTCGACGACGGGCTTGTCGGGCAGCAGGTGTTCGCCGGCGAGGCGACCCGCCTGGCCTACGGCACGGATGAGGCCGTCGAGGGGCGGGATTCGTTCCTCGAGAAGCGCGAACCCGACTGGTCGCCGTTCCCGTGGCAGTTCTGACGTCGCGGATCCCTGGCGCCTCGTTGGGGCGGGGGCTTCGACGTGGGTGCTGAGCCCGGGAGCGGCGGCGCGCGTCCGCTGGTCCGCGTGGATGCGAGTGACACGTCCGCGGTCACGTCCGCGCTCCGGAGCGCGCTGAGCGGTGCAGGTCCTGCCGTGCTGCCCACGCAGCCGCCCGCAGGCGCGCTGGCGTCAGGCGAGTTCGGCCTGGCCGGCGAGGCGCTCGGCGCCGTGCCGGAGGGCGTCGTGCTGGTGATCGAGACGAGCGGGTCGACGGCGGAGCCCAAGCGCGTGATGCTCACCGCAGACGCGCTGCGCGCATCCGCCGCGGCGACGTACGCGCGCTTCGACCTGCTGTTCGGGAGGGCGCGCGCAGCTGAGCCCACTCGCCAGTGGCTGCTGACCCTGCCGGCCTCCTACGTGGCGGGCGCGCAGGTGCTCATGCGGTCGATCCTGGCCGGCACGGAGCCCGTCGTGCTGGGCGATGACCACTTCACGGCTGACGGGTTCGCGCGCGCCGCCGCGGAGCTCACCGCCGACCGGCGCTACGTCTCGCTGGTGCCCGCTCAGCTGGCGCGCCTGCTCGATGCGTCTTCTGCGATCGCGGACGTGGTTGCTCGCTTCGATGCCATTCTCGTTGGCGGGCAGTCGCTGCCGCCCGTGCTTCGCTCGCGGGCCGAGGCGCTCGGCTGGAACGTCGCGACGAGCTACGGGTCGAGCGAGACGAGCGGCGGGAGTCTCTACAACGGTGAGCCGCTCGACGGGGTGCGGATCCGCATCCGCGACGGTGAGGTGCAGCTGGCCGGTCCCGTGCTCGCGGCCGGCTACCTTGGCGACCCGCGCCGCACGGCGGAGGCCTTCATCGAGGATGGCGGCGAGCGCTGGTATCGAACGAGCGACGGCGGACGCCTCGAGCGCGATGAGACCACGGGCCGAGAGCGGCTCGTGGTAACCGGACGCCTCGACAACGTCATCGTCTCCGGGGGTGAGAAGGTGCTCCTCGACCGGGTCGAGGGCATCGTGCGCCAGCTGCACGGCCTCACCGACGCGGTTGTCGTCCCCGCGCCGTCCGAGGAGTGGGGGCAGGTGCCCGCGCTTGTCGTGGAGGCTTCCGGCTGGGCACCTGACGGCCCCCCGCCCGGTGCCGAGGCGACGTTGCTGGACGCACGTGCCCTCGCGGGCGACGAGCGCTGGCGCTCTGTTCGCGAGGCGACGGCGGCCGCTGGCCGCGCGGCTCGCCCGGCGCTGCTCGTGCTTGCACGGCGCATCCCGTACCTGCCCAGCGGGAAGCCCGACCGCCGATCGCTGGAGCGCCTGGTCGCGGGGCTCGCCCGCGGAGTCGGCGAGGGCTGAGCGCCGGGCTGCCGATCAACCCTGCGGGCAGTGTCAGGCCTCGGGGTCGTGCTCCGGTGGGCGTCTGGCTGCGGCCGAGCGGCGGCGGAGGATGATCGTCGTGGCGATGCCGGCTCCGACGAGGACCAGCACACCGGCGACGACGAGTGGTGCTGCGGGTGTGGCCGTGGTCGCGGCTGTGGCCGTCGGCTGCTCGGTGGCGGTCGCTGTCGGCGTCGGCGTGGGCGTCGTCGTCTCGGGCGTGCCCGGCTCGAGGAGCGCCTGCAGCTCCGCCCCGACGGTCTCGGCGAGGTAGGCGACGCCCGCCTCGTTGGGGTGGAGCGCGCCGAGCTTGAGAGATGCGCCTGGCGTGGTCGATCCTCCCTCACCGGGTTCCAGCGTGATACCGCTCATGTAGGGCTCCGTGGTCGAGCATGCGGAGTGCGCGGAAGTCGCCTTCAATGTGGAGATGAAGGTGGCGCCGCTCGCCTCGGCCGCCGTCTGTATGGCCTCGTCGAGGTGGACTTCCGTCTCGTGCAGGTACGCGGTGTCGACGTCGGTGAACGGGAAGGAGTTCTCCGGGTAGCCCGCCGAGGTGAAGGCGGGGGAGAAGCATCCACCGACCGGAGTGTTCGTGGGGTCGGGTGTGATGGCGGGGTATCCGACGACGACGATGTCGGCGTTTGGAGCCTTCTCGGCGATGAGAGCGAACGTCGAGGCCAGCGCGGGGGCGATGAGCGAGTCGATGCGGTCCTTCAGGGCGTCGACCTCGACACCCCCTCCGTCGACGACGTACTGCGATCGGCAGTTGGGGACGGTCTGGTCGGCGACGAGGGGGCCGAGGGAGCTCGCGGCGACGCAGGAAGCGGCGATATCCGAGAACTCGAGGTCGTTGCCGCCGATCGACAGGGTGACGATCTCGGTCGTTGCGGAGAGGCTCGCCGACTGCACCGGTGCGCTCGCGCCGGACGCGGTGACCTGCTCGGCATCGCGGATGTCGGCGGTGACGGCGCCGCTGCACGTGCGGTCGTCGAGGGCCAGGCCGAGCGAGTCGGCGATGCGGTGCGGGTAGTTCGCGAGTGCCTGGAAGCAGCCAGGGGCGGGCTCCTCGCTGAACGGCACGAGCCCGAAGCCCGAGGAGTACGAGTCGCCCAGCGCAACGTACGCGCGCGCCGGGGTGCCTCCGTTCACCGCCGGATCGCCGAGGGGCGTCGCGAGGGCGCCGGGAGCGGCGAGCAGCACGATGCCTGCGGCCGCAGCGCTGATGGCGGCCGCGCGCACGCGTGATCGGGCAGTCATGGTTCTCCTGTCGAGCGGATGTCGATCGGGACGGGGGTGGTGGTCTCATAGTGCCACCGTGATGCTGACCGGGGAACGGGCTGAGGAGCTCGCTTCTGGGGTGCGCCAGCCGTCGTCGCAGGGATGCGGGTCTGCACCGCCCTCTAGAATCGCTCCGTGGCGCAGAAACAGAAGAACAGACAGCGGAAGCAGCAGCAGGCGAACCCCACGCAGCGGCCACGGCCGAAGGCGAGGGAGGTGCGCAAGCTGGATGCGCGCGCCTGGATCGCGGGTGCACGTCTGCGGACGCTCCCGTTGGCGATCGCCCCGGTGCTGCTCGGCACGGCCGGTGCCATCGTCGACGGCGAGCCCGGCCAGTACCACTGGGTCCGCGCCCTCGCCTGCCTTGCGGTTGCGCTGTGCCTGCAGATCGGCGTGAACTACGCCAACGACTACTCCGACGGCATCCGCGGCACCGACGCGTTCCGGGTCGGCCCCGCCAGGCTCACCGGCTCCGGCCTGGTCGAGCCGAAGCGCGTGAGGCTCGTCGCGTTCATCTTCTTCGGCCTCGGCGCCCTCGCCGGCCTCTTCCTGGTGGTGACCTCGGGGCACTGGTGGCTGCTCGCCGTCGGCGCCGCCGCGATCGTCGCCGCCTGGTACTACACGGGCGGCAAGCGTCCGTACGGCTACGCGGGCCTCGGCGAGGTGTTCGTGTTCGTCTTCTTCGGTCTCGTGGCGACCGCGGGCACGACGTTCGTGCAGATCGGGAGCGTCTCCACGAACGTGTGGATCATGGCGACGGCGATCGGCCTCTTCGCGTGCGCGGTGCTCATGGTCAACAACATCCGCGATATCGAGCAGGACCGTCTCGCGAGCAAGCGCACGCTTGCCGTGCTCGTCGGTCCGGTCGTGTCGCGGTGGCTGTTCGGCGTCTTCACGCTTGCACCGTTTGTCCTCGCGATCTTCTTCGCCATCGCGTACCGCAACGCGGTCTTCACCTTCTTCGCCCTGCTGCTGGCGGCCCCGGCCGTGCTCATCGCGTCTACGGCCCGCAAGCCGCGCGAGCTCATCCTCGCCCTGATGCTGACGAGCTTCGCGACGCTGGCCTACGCCCTGCTGCTCGGCCTCGGCATCGTCTTCAGCGGGTACGTGCGCTAGCCGACGCTCGGTCGGGTGCTCTCGGGAGCGTCCGGCTCGTCGGCGTGAGCTGAGGCGTCCGCCTGCTCGGGTGCGGTGAGCTCGTCTGCGTCTGCGTCTGCGTCTGCGTCTGCGTCTGGAGCTGCGTCGACTTCTGGCTTGGCAGCGGCGGTCGAAGTGGGGCCCGCTTCGCCGTCGAGGGCCGCGTCCTCGAGCTTGTCGTCAGCGGTGCGCGCGTCCTTGCGCTCGCTGAGGCGCTGCAGGTCGTCGCCCATCTTCTGGCGGGTGCCGCGCAGGAAGATCACCGAGATGCAGGCGCTGATGATGGCACCGACAAGAGCTCCCGCGAGCCAGCTCCACTGCCAGGCAGGCAGGGCCAGCATGACAACCGCGAACGGAATCGCGAACGCGAGCAGTCTGATGACGGAGTAGACGAGCCAGGCGCGCTTCGAGTTCATCCCGCAATTCTACGAGCGAGGCGGATGCGCGCCTCACCGACTCCCTGAACGCCCGGTGTCCGCCCAGTACTCGCGCCGAGCGCGGTTCGCGGAGGGCGAAGGCATCACCAGCTCGGGCGGAGGCAAGTCGCGTATCCTCGGGGGACCATGTCTCGCCTCCTCATTACTGCCGCAGTCATCGTCGTCGCGGTGACGATCTTCGCCGTGGTCGATTGCGCGATGACGGACGCAAAGCGCACGCGCGCACTCCCGAAGCCCGTCTGGGTCGTCGTCGTGCTGTTGGTCCCCGTCGTCGGTCCGCTCCTCTGGCTCTTCTTCGGCAAGGTCCGCGGCAACGCGGCAGCCGCGAAGCCGGTGCAGACCACCCCGGACGACGACGAGACGTTCCTGCGCTCGATCGGCATCGAGTCCGACAGCGATGAGCGCATCCGCAAGCTCGAGGAGGAGCTGCAGGCTCTCGACGACGTCGACTTCCCGGCCGCGGCCCCCACTGGCCCGGTCTCGGAGGGTGGCGTCGCGACGGCCCTCGAAGACGCGAACGACGAGGCGTCCTCCGGCGAGAAGTCGGACAAGTCCACGAAGCCAGAGTCTGGCGGCAAGAAGTCCCGCAAGGGCCACGAGAAGCCGGCAGCCAACGACGACGAGCCTGGCGAGCACGAAGAGCCCATCGAGCATAAAGACGACTGGACTCAGGGCGACGGGTCGCCCCGTGCCTGAGCGGCACGCCCACACCGAAGCCTCCAACTCCCAGCGCCCCACAGTGGGCGCTGAGTCGCGTGCGCCTGCACCCGGGGCGAGCATGCCGCGCACCGGCAACCCGGCGGTCGACTTCAGCCTGGAATTCCTGGGCTCCCTCGTCCGCTTCGGCGTCACCGATCTGGTGGTCTGCCCCGGCTCGCGCTCGCAGGCCCTCGCCCTCGTGGCGGCCGAGCTCGAGCGAATCGGCGCCGTTCGCCTGCACGTGCGCATCGACGAGCGCTCGGCCGGCTTCTTCGCCCTCGGTCTGGCCGCTGAGACCGCCCGCACGGTGCCCGTCATCACCACCTCGGGGACCGCCGTCGCCAACCTGCTCCCCGCAATGCTCGAGGCGTTCCACGCCGGGGTCCCCCTGGTCGCGGTCACCGCAGACCGGCCGGAGGAGCTGCTCGGCATCGGGGCGAACCAGGCCACGACGCAGCCCGGGATCTTCGGGCCCAACATCGTGCACGAGGCGGTGGATGCGCCGACGGGTGCACCCGCGGAGTCGGCGGAGGCCGAGCGCCTCGCGCTGCGCGCCGCATCCACGACCGGACCGCTGCAGCTGAACCTCGCCTTCCGCGACCCGCTGAGCGTCGCCGTCCCATCGCTCGAAGCCTGGGCCGAGGGCGTCGACCCGGGCGAAGCTCCCGGCGGCGACCGCGTCGCCGAGGTCAGCCAGGCCAGCGATGCGGATGACGTCCTCGACGTCGACGCGGCCGAGTGGCAGCGCACGCTGGTCATCGCCGGGGCTGGCGCCGGCCCGGTGGCCGAGGAGGTCGCCCACGCCGGCGGCTGGCCGCTCATCGCCGAGGCGTCGAGCGGCTCGCGCTACGGCCGCAACCTCGTGCTCGCGTACCGACAGCTCCTCGGCGCGAGCTCCCCTCGGCCGGATCTCCGGGATGCTGTCACGCGGGTCCTCGTGTTCGGGCATCCGACGCTCAGCCGCGAGATTCCCCAGCTCATCGCCCGCGAGGGAGTGCACGCCGTCGTCGTCGGCTCGACGGGCGGCGAGCCATACAACCCCGGCCGCGCCGTCGCTGCGCACGTCGAGGCCGTGCGCGTGCATCCCGTCTCCGCGGGCGACGCCGAGTCCCGGGCCGAGTCGCGCTCCTGGCTGCGCGAGTGGGTGCTCGCGAGTCGGGAGATCGTCACGGCCTCAGCGGAGCAGCCGCCAGCGCCCGACTTCGAGGCGTCGAGATCGAGCGACAAGGCCGTGCGGAGCCGATTCGCCAGGCAGGAACTCGCCGTCGCGCGTATGAAGGTCGACAGGCGGATGCTGGTCGAGGCCGTCTGGAGCGCCACCTGGCCTCACGACCGGCTTGTGCTCGGCGCATCCACCCTCATCAGGGTGCTCGATGTCCACGTGCCGGGCAAGCCCGTGCGAGTGCACTCGAATCGGGGACTCGCCGGCATTGACGGCACCGTCGCGACGACGCTCGGCGTCGCCGTTGGAAGCCAGCTCGCTGGCCCCGTCTCAGCCCAGGGTGGCGTGACACGTGCGCTCATCGGCGACCTCACCTTCCTCCACGACGCCTCTTCGCTGCTCATCGGACAGGGTGGCGAGTGGTCGCCCCGCGTGCAGCTCATCGTCGGCAACGACGGCGGGGGCACGATCTTCGACGATCTCGAGGTGGCTCGCACGGCCGCCTCCGCCGCGCACGCACGGGTGCTGTACACGCCGACCGCGGTCGACCTCGAGTCGCTCGCGAGGGCCTACGGCTGGAGCTACCTGCGCGTCGAGACACGTGCCGAGCTGGAGCGCGCGCTCGTCTCTCGGGAGCACGAGCGCGTCCTCATCGAGGTGCCTCTGCAGCGAGGCTGAGTCAAATGTCAGGACATATGCTTGCCGTGCACTGTCCGGCCTGAGCAGCGGAGGAACGATGGCCCCTACATCCCCCAACCCCGAGACGCGCGCCGCCGCCGAGGGAGACATGAACTTCCACACCCGCAAGTGGGTGCGACCGGAGGACCTGAACGCGAACGGCACCCTCTTCGGCGGGAGCCTGCTGCGGTGGATCGACGAAGAGGCCGCGATCTACGCGATCATCCAGCTCGGCAACTACCGCTGCGTCACCAAGTACATCTCGGAGATCAACTTCGAGGCGTCCGCGCAGCAGGGCGACCTCATCGAGATGGGGCTCGTGGCGACGCACTTCGGTCGCACGTCGATGACGATGCGCGCCGTCGTGCGCAACATGATCACACGGCGCACGATCCTCTCGATCGAGAAGATCGTGTTCGTGAGCCTCGGCGATGACGGGCACCCCGTGCCGCACGGGTACTCGAGCATCACGTACGCGCGCGACCGGATGCCGACCACGCATCCGCAGACCGGCACGATCGCCGTTCCCCGCGTCGGGGAGTAGCGCCGCCGCTCCGAGCGGCGGCGGCGCTGCGGCATCGGGCTACTGGTTGCCGACCTGCTTGTCCGCCGCGTCGCGTGCGCCCTTGATCTGATCGGTGAACTTGTCGCCGGTCGCCTTCTGGGCGGCGTTCGCGACGCCGTCGAGGATCTTGTCGCTGATGTCCTCGGCCTTCTCGCTCTTGAGCGCCTCGGTGACTCGCGGGTCCTTGAGGAACTCCTGCGCCTTGCCGGTGATGTTCTCGATGCCCATGTGCTTCTCCTCTGCTGGGCGCCGCTTCCGCTCCGTCGCGAAAGCTGTTCGCGCGAGCAGAGCATAGCGTCGGCGGGTGGCGTTAGCCTGTCCTCATGCCTCACTTCACCACCGAAGACGCTGCAGTGCTGCGCGTCGATGAGAACTTCGATCTGGGTGCGCTCGACCCCCGCTCGACGCCTGGATTCACCGGCAGGAAAGCCGACGCCGCCACCCTGTTCACCGAGCACGACGACGAGATCGCGGAGCTGCAGGAGCGCATGTTCGCGAACTCGCGAGCGGGTCTCGAGGCGCCGTCCGTGCTGCTGCTCCTGCAGGGCATGGACACGTCCGGCAAGGGCGGAATCGTGCGTCACGTCATCGGTGGCGTCGACCCGCAGGGCGTGCAGATCGCCTCATTCAAGGCGCCCACCGCCGAGGAACGCGAGCAGGACTTCCTCGTGCGCGTCCGCAAGCAGCTGCCCGCCGCCGGCAAGATCGGCGTCTTCGACCGCTCCCACTACGAGGACGTGCTCATCCAGCGGGTCCGCTCCTTCGCGCCGCCGGAGGAGATCGAGCGCCGCTACGGCGCCATCGTCGACTTCGAGAACGAGCTCGCCGCATCCGGAACGAAGCTCATCAAGGTCATGCTGCACATCTCGAAGGGGGAGCAGGGCGCGCGCCTCGCGGAACGGCTCGAGCGCCCGGACAAGCACTGGAAGTTCAACCCGGGAGACATCGACGAGCGCCTGCTCTGGGACCAGTACCAGGAGGCCTACGAGATCGCGCTGCAGCGCACATCGACGGAGACCTCGCCCTGGTACTGCGTGCCCGCCGATCGCAAGTGGTTCTCCCGCCTCGTGGTGAAGGGCCTGCTGCTCGATGCGCTGCGTGGCTTCGACCTGCAGTGGCCCGCCGCCGATTTCGACGTCGAGGCCGAGAAGCGGCGTCTCGCCGAGAGCGCGTAGCTCAGTCTGCGAGCTCGGGCGGCCAGACGACGCCGAACCGCTCGAAGACGACCTCGTGCTGCGGCGTGAACTCGCGACCGACCGCGGCCCGGGTGCGTTCCCAGTAGCGCTGGTGCTCCCGGCGCCAGCTCTCGAGGCTCCGGTCGTCTTCGCCCTCGTCGTAGGCGAAGGCCTCGTCGACGCTGTCGAAGGGGCCGACGCGCAGCTCCGTGCTGCGGATGACGACGACGGGCCTGCCTCGGCCATCGCACGCGATCCAGTGCGATCCGATGCGGGGCAGCATCTCGCCCTCCTCGGCGAACTCCTCGACGAGCGCGGCGGTAGCGCGCTTCGGTCCGTGCGTCACCAGCGCAAGCAGCTCATCGGCGAGCTCGACGCTGTCGCCGAAGTTCTCGACCGAGTACTCGGGCGCGGCGGCGGCGGCACCGGGGTTGGCGGCGCGGTAGGCGTCCCACATCGCGGCGGCCGCGGCGCGGTCGAGTTCAGGGAGCTCCGTGCGGCCGAGGGCCGCGTTGCTGTTGGGTGCCTCTGTCATCGCGAGTCCTCCTCGTTCGGCCCGCCGGTGCTGTCGCCGCGGAGCGCTTCCACGATGGGGCGGAACTTCAGCTGCGTCTCCCGGTACTCGTCCGAGGCGTCCGAGGACGCCACGATGCCGCCGCCCGCGTACGCCGTGATCGACCCGTTCGCGTCGATCTCGGCTCCGCGCAGGGCGACGGCCCACTCGCCGTCCCCGCCAGCGCCCACCCAGCCCACTGGGCCGGCATAGCGCTGTCGGTCGAACGGCTCGAGGGCGAGGATCGCGTCAAGGGCCGTGGGTGTCGGGGTGCCGCCGACGGCCGCCGTCGGGTGGAGCGCATCCACGAGATCGAGCACCGTCACTCCCGCAGGCAGGGTGCCGCGGATATCGCTCGCGAGATGCCACAGGTTCGGGAGCTTGAGGGTGAAGGGGACGCGGCTGCTCGTCAGGCCCGTGCCCGGGTCGTCGTGCGTGTCGAGGGTCGCGAGCGAGGTGAGCGCGCTCTCGACGGCGAAGCGGTGCTCTGCCAGGTTCTTCTCGCTGTGCCGCAGCCTCGCCTCGGCCCGCGCGTCTGCTTCCTCGTCGCTGCCGCGGGGTGCCGTACCGGCGAGCACCCGCGCCGAGACCTGCCGCTCGAGCACACGCACGAGCGTCTCCGGGCTCGTGCCCGTGAGTCCGTCGACGGCGTAGGTCCAGCACTCCGGATACGCGGAGGCGAGCCTCGCGAGCAGGCGGCGGCGGTCGGCGCCCTCCGGGAGGGAGCCGCGCTGCTCGCGCGCCAGCACGACCTTCGAGAGGTGACCGGTGTGGATGAGGTCGAGGGCTCGGTCGATGGCGCGCCGGTGCTCGTCGCCGGACATCAGGCCGTCCGTGAGCGTCGCCGCGGCGTCGATGTCGCCGAGAGGTGCAGCGTCGGGGAGGCGCGGCTCCGGAGTCGAGCCGTCGGCGGTGATCGCCGTCACGAAGCACCGCGCACCTCGACGCCCCACGACGAGCTCGGGAACCTCGAGGACGCTGCGCGCCCCCGACTCGGCGGCGAACGCGAACGCGCCGAACGCGATGAGGCCAGAGCCCGTCACCTGGGCGACATCGTCGATCTCGGCCGCCCCGACGACATCCCGCCAGGCGGCGGCGGAGTCCGGGATTCGCGTCGCACCTGTGAACTCGCCGCGCCACGCGCTCCCCGTCGCGACGACTCCATCGCCCTGACGAAGCCACACGAGGGGGGAGGTCGACGACGCGAAACGGAGGAGATCGCCCGGATCGGGGACCTCGATCGTCCGTGCGCGCAGGCGGGGAAGGATCACAGCTGGCACGACGGCAAGACTATCCCCAGCAATCCACTGGAACACGGCCAGGGCGAGACGTGCGCCGCAACGTAGGATGATCTGGTGACAAAAGCCGACCTGAACAAGCGACCCGAGCAAGTGTCGTCGATGTTCGACCGTGTTTCCAAGAAATACGACGAGACGAACGACATCTTGAGCATGGGCAACGCAGCGCGTTGGCGCGTGCAGACGCGGCACGCCATCGCCCCGCAGCCCGGCGAGAAGATCCTCGACGTCGCAGCGGGGACGGGCACGGTCAGCAAGGTCCTCGCCGACGCGGGCGCCAAGGTCACCGCCCTCGACTTCTCCGCGGGCATGATCGAGGAGGGCAAGCGCATCCACGGCGCGAACCCGAACATCGACTTCGTGCAGGGCGACGCCACCAAGCTTCCCTTCGACGACAACACCTTCGACGCGTCGACGGTGAGCTTCGGCCTGCGCAACGTGCAGCAGCCGAAGGTCGCGCTCCAGGAGATGCTGCGCGTCACGAAGCCGGGCGGGCGCCTCGTCATCGCCGAGTTCTCCACGCCGCCGCAGGCCCTCATCCGCACGGGATACCGCGCGTACATGCAGATCGCGATGCCGACCATCGTGAAGCTCGTGAGCAGCGACCCCGAGGCGTACACCTACCTGAACGAGTCGATCATCGCCTGGCCCGCACAGCGTGAGCTGGCGTCCTGGCTGCGCGAGGCGGGCTTCGAGCGGGTCAAGTACCGCAACCTCACCGCCGGTGTGGTCGCCCTGCACAAGGGATTCGTCCCGCTCGCCGACTCCGGCAGCGTCCCGAGCTAGGGAGCAGCAAGCCAGCAGGCACCGGCAGGGCGCCGGCCTGAACCCCCAACCAAGTCCGCCCGAGGGCACCCCCTCGAGCGGAGAACCTGAACCACCAGGAGACATGAGCGTGGAGCTCCCCAAGACCGAACAGCGCCGGAAGGCGCGAAGCACTGTGGTGCCGGGCGGAACCGACGACCTCTTCGACGGTCCGAACTCCGACGTGCTGCGCGAGCGCCTCGACGCCGGATTGGCCGCGGTCGAGACCCGCCTCCGCGACGAAGTCCAGTACGCCGACGAAATCGCCGACGTCACCGCCCGATACCTCCTCAACGCCGGCGGCAAGCGCCTGCGTCCCATGCTCACCGTGCTCGCCTCGCAGTTCGGCGACACCCCCGGTTCGGACGAGGTCATCACCGCGGCTGCCGCGGTCGAGCTCACCCACCTCGCCTCGCTGTACCACGACGACGTCATGGACGAGGCGGAGCTGCGTCGAGGCGTCGCTGCCGCGCACCTGCAGTGGGGCAACTCCATCGCGATCCTCGCCGGTGACCTGCTGTTCGCCCGCTCGAGCCTCCTCTTCTCGGAGCTCGGCCTGCGCGCCGTTCGCCTGCAGGCGACGATCTTCGAGCGGCTCGTGCTCGGCCAGATGCGCGAGACGACAGGGCCGGCCGCGGATGTGGACCGTATCGACCACTACGTCGGGGTCCTCGCGGACAAGACCGGCTCCCTCATCTCCGCTGCAGCCCAGTTCGGCGCGATCGTGTCCGGCGCACCGGAATCCGTCGTCTCGGCGCTCGCCGAGTACGGTGAGCGCGTCGGCGTCGCCTTCCAGCTCGCCGACGACGTCATCGACCTGCAGCAGAACCCGGACGCGACGGGGAAGCTGGCCGGCACGGATCTGCGAGCCGGCGTCGAGACGCTGCCTGTGCTGCTGCTCGAGCGCCAGGCCGCGACCGACGAGGCGAGCCGCGACCTGCTGGAACGCATCCGGTCCAGGGTCGCCGGCGTCAACGAGCAGCCCGAGGAGACTCGCGCGAGCGAGGAGGAGATCTCGGGCATCATCCGCGAGCTCCGCGAGCACCGCGTGACGCAGCTGACGGTCGACGAGGCCCAGAACTGGGTGACGCTCGCCGTCGAGGCGCTGCGGCCGGTCAAGGCCGGCCCCGCGAAGAACGCCCTCGAGCGCTTCGCCGCGGAGGTCGTCAGCCGCGACCGCTGACCGAGCTGTTCGCGAGACAGCTCACCCCCTGACCCCTTCTCTGGAGGACATGTGACCACGCTCCGCCTTGCCATCGTCGGCGCAGGACCAGCCGGGATCTACGCGGCAGACATCCTGCAGAAGATGGAGCGGCAGTTCGATCTCTCGATCGACCTGTTCGACAAGCTGCCGGCGCCGTACGGACTCGTCCGGTACGGCGTGGCCCCTGACCACCCCCGCATCAAGGGGATCATCAACGCCCTCCGCGAGGTGCTCGAGTCGGGTGTCATGCGGGTCTTCGGTGGGGTCGAGTTCGGCAAGGACATCACACTCGACGACCTCAAGCAGCACTACCACGCGGTGATCTTCTCGACCGGGGCCATCCGCGACGCCTCCCTCGACATTCCCGGCATCGACGCCCACGGCAGCTTCGGGGCAGCCGACTTCGTGAACTGGTACGACGGGCACCCCGACGTGCCGCGCACCTGGCCGCTCGCGGCGCGGGAGGTCGCCGTCATCGGGAACGGCAACGTCGCGCTCGACGTGGCCCGCATGCTCGCGAAGCACCCCAAGGACCTCCTGTCCACCGAGGTGCCGCAGAACGTCGTCGACGGGCTGGAGGCGAGCCCCGTGACCGATGTGCACGTGTTCGGGCGTCGAGGGCCCGCCCAGGTGAAGTTCACGCCCCTGGAGCTGCGCGAGCTCGGGGAGATCCCTGACGTCGACATCATCGTCGACGAGGACGACTTCGATCGCGACCCAGCCGCGGCCGAGCTCGCCAAGACCAACAAGCAGCTCATGGTGATCGGCCGGATCATGGGCAAGTGGCGGGGCGAGCGCGAGCTCACCGCATCGCGGCGCCTGCACCTTCACTTCTACTCGAAGCCGGATGCGGTGCTCACCGAGGATGGGCCAGATGGCGAGCGTGTGCGCGCGATCCGCATCGAGCGCACGGAGCCCGACGCCGAGGGTGGCGTGCGGGGCACTGGGGAGTTCATCGAGCACCCGGTGCAGGCCGTCTACCGGGCCATCGGGTACTTCGGCTCGCCGCTTCCCGGGGTTCCCTTCGACGAGCACCACGGCGTCATCCCGAACCATGAGGGTCAGGTGTGGGACGACGACAACCAGCAGGTCAACGGCATGTACGCGACCGGGTGGATCAAGCGCGGCCCCATCGGCCTCATCGGGCACACCAAGTCGGATGCGCTCGAGACCGTCACGCACCTCGTCGCCGACCAGGGCAACTGGTGGACTCCGACCGACCCGAGCGAAGCCTCCGTCGTCGAGCTCCTCGAGTCACGTGATGTGCGGTTCACTGACCTCGAGGGCTGGCGTCGTCTGGATGCACACGAGCTCGCGCTCGGCGAAGCGGCTGGTCGCGAGCGGATCAAGGTCGTGGACCGCGAGGAGATGACGCGCATTTCCCGCGGTGAATAGGGGTTCCACTCCCATCTGAGGAGGAGGGGAGTTCTCCCCATCGCGGAATGACGGTTCACCTCGTACGCTCGGAGTACACGCAGAGAGCGGAAGAAATTCCCGGGCGAGAACAGTCCGGGGCACAGACTTCAGCCGGCGGTTGAGCCGCGTCGCATCGGTCGTTCTGACCGCGGCGCGAAACTGGGGGAGCTCGCCGTCGGCTGAAGGTACTTTCGATCGTCCGGGTGGCCTTGATCGAGAAGCGCGACTTCGAGCGGGTTCCTATTGGATGACGCTCGTCAGGCGGGCGACGTTGTCGAGCGCGCGCGTCAGGATCGGTCGCTGCCGCCACTCCTCGAGGGTCAGCTCGTAGCTGCGCTGCCGGTACCCGTTCTCGACCTCGCGCATCCGGTTCACGAACTCCTCGCCGTGCACCATGAGCATGAGCTCGGCGTTGAGGGTGAAGGAGCGCATGTCCATGTTGCTGGAGCCGATGAGCGTGACGGAGTCGTCGAAGGTGATGTGCTTCGAGTGGAGGATGTACGGGCGCCGGTACAGCATGATCTTCACTCCGGCCCTCAGGAGCGCCTCGTAGTAGGAGCGCTGCGCGTGGAAGACGAAGAACTGGTCGGCGATCTCGCCGACGAAGAGCTCGACGCTCACCCCTCGCTGCACGGCCGTCGTGATGGCGTACATGAGCGAGTCGTCCGGCACGAAGTAGGGGCTGACGATGACGATGCGCTCTCGGGCCGCGTAGAGCAGCTGGTTGAAGAGGCGGAGGTTGTTCTCGTTCTCGTAGCCTGGACCGCTCGGTACGAGCTGGCAGGGGAAGACGTCCTCCTGGTCGCCCGCTTCGATCTCTGCTTCCGCCTCGTCGGGCTCGGGAGTGACGGGGTCGTTCTCGAAGACGTCGGTCAGCAGCTCCTCCGTCTCGGCGTACCAGTCGGAGATGAAGACGGCGTTGACCCCCGTCACCATGGGGCCCTCCATGCGGAGCATGAGGTCTTTCCATCTGAGGGCGTCGGTGCCGGGCTTGGGGCCACGGTGGTAGTCGCGGGAGATGAGGTTCTGCGAGCCGAGGTACGCGGTGCGTCCGTCGACGACGAGGAGCTTGCGGTGGTTGCGCAGGTCGACGCGCTGCATGCCGCCCTCCCACGGGTACAGCGAGAGCATGCGGTGCCAGTCGGCGCCGATCTCGGTGAGGCGCTGCTTCATCTTCTTGTAGCCCCGGTACCGCATGGAGCCGATGTGGTCGAAGAGCACCCGCACCTTCACGCCGCGTTGCACGGCGCGTTCGAGGGCATCGAAGAACGGGGCCGTGGCGTCGTCGTGGCTCATGGCGTAGAAGAGCACGTTGACGTAGCTCTCCGCCTGGTCGATCTCCCGGGCCATGCGCCTGATGGAGCGGTTGTAGCTGCCGTGGAGCTCGAGGCGGTTGCCGTCGGCGAGGGGGATCGCGGTGAGGTGCTCACCGAGCTTCGTGACCTGCTCGAACCAGGAGGGGTGCGTGATGGCGCGCTCCGCCGGGGCGATCTGGTCGGTGGCATCGCGGATGATGCCGTCGACCTGCGCCTGCATTCGCCGCCGCCTCGTCGGCAGCTGGTTGGTGCCGAACAGGAAGAACAGGATCACCCCGGCGTAGGGGATGAGGACGATCGTGATGATCCAGGCGAGCGCCGTCGTGGGCCGTCGGTTGCGGGGGATGACCACCACTGCCGTGACGATGATGAGCACGTAGATGGTGGCGACGAGCCCGAGCCAGAACCCGGTCAGACCGAGTTCCGGGTACCACGGCATGAGCGCCCCGACGGCCGTGCTCGGGTCGTAGCCGGCGCGGCCGCCTGCGACCCCGGGTGGCACTAGCGGCGGTTGACGAACTGGAGATCGACCTCGACGTCGGCGGCCTTGAGCAGTGCCATGGTGGCCTGCAGGTCGTCGCGGCTCTTCGAGGAGACGCGGAGCTCGTCGCCCTGGATCTGCGCCTTGACGCCCTTGGGGCCCTCGTCGCGGATGAGCTTGGTGAGCTTCTTCGCGCTCGGCTGGTCGATGCCCTCCTTGAGGGAGGCCTCGATGCGGTACTCCTTGCCGGAGGCGTAGGGCTCACCGACATCGAGCGTCTTCAGCGAGAAGCCGCGCTTGATGAACTTGGTCTGCAGGACATCGAGCACCGCCTTCACGCGCTCTTCACTGGAGGCCTTGAGGAGGAGCTTCTCGCCAGACCAATCGACCGAGGCGTCGACGCCCTTGAAGTCGTAGCGCGTCTCGAGCTCCTTCTGCGCTTGGTTGACGGCGTTGTCCGCCTCCATCTTGTCGACCTTGTTAACGACGTCAAACGAGGAATCTGCCATGCCGTCCATGGTAGCGAGGCCCGCCGACAATCTCGCGAGCGTGGCGGTTCGTCGGGTCGTTTCGACAAACCGGGTGGAAGTCGGTAGTCTCTAGCCTGCACGTTTGCGCTTCGCGCTGTGCACTGGCGAGTTACCCAAGCGGCCAAAGGGATCTGACTGTAAATCAGACTGCTCAGCATTCGGGGGTTCGAATCCCTCACTCGCCACCAACACCATGACGCGAGACATCTTCGAGATGTCTCGCGTCATTTGCGTCTCCGGGATCATCCCCCTCCCATCCCCTCCCCCATCCCCATCCCCCACCCCCGCCCCCGCCCCTGCCGCCGAGGGCTGACTTGTGGTCGCTTCCGGGCGGTGTTGACGACCACAACTCAGCTTTCGGCGGCAGGGGCGGGGGCGGGGGTAGCGCGTCGACGGCGCACCTTCGTCGCCGGGGCCTCGCTCGGCAGCCGCGCCTCGAGGAGCGGCATGGACTCGATGCGGCCGCGTTCGACATGAGCGGCCGTCAGCAGCTCTGCCACGTCGGCTTGGCCCGCCACGATCGCGTCGACGATCTCGCGGTGCTCGACCCACATCGCCGCGGTGTCGCGCTGCGGTGTGAGGCGGAAGAGCCAGCGCACGCGTCCGCTCATCAGCTTCGTGACCCGGCGCAGGAGCGCGTGGTCGGCGAGCGCGATGATCTCCTCGTGCAGGTCGGAGTTGCGCGTCGAAGGCGGTGCGTCCGACTGGGCGTCGGAGATCGACCCGCCGTGTGCCGACTGCAGGGCCGCCAGCATCGGGCCCACGTCGGCACCGGCCTGCGCCCGCCTGGCGGCGAAGGCGGAGGCCATCGGCTCGAGCTGTCGGCGTAGGTCGAACACCTCCATCGCGTCGGTGACGGTGAGGATGTGCACGACGGCGCCGCGACGCGGCTGCGAGGTGATGAACCCCTCGGACTCGAGGATCGGCAGCGCCTCCCGCACGGGGATGCGCGATACCTCGAGTCGCTCCGCGATCTCGCGCTCGTTGAGCTTCGACCCCATCGCGAGCTCGCCCGTGATGATCTGCTCGCGGAGGGCGTGCGCGATGCGTGCTGGGGTCGGCTCGAGGCTCATGGGGACCATTCTGGCACGGTCGCGATGTCGATTTTGGAATGCCAATTCCCCCTTAAAGCGACCCTGGCAGCGCTGAATTGACGTTTTGGTATGCAAACGTGACGCCAGGGTAAGAACTGTGTGACGAGCGTGTTACTTCGTGCCGAAGCACGCAGGTGGTCGCATAGCGTCGCCGACGTGCTCCCGTTTATCGCCCGCCGACTGGCCCTCGCCGTCGCCACCGTGCTCGCCGTGGTGACCATCGCTTTCGCGCTCGGCCGCGCCACCGGTGAGCCCGGTGCGCTGCTCCTGCCCGACAACGCGACGCAGGCCGAGGTCGATGCGCTCAACACCGCGCTCGGCTTCGACCGCCCCCTCATCGTGCAATACCTCGACACCCTCGCCGGTCTTGTCACCGGCGACTTCGGCAGCTCGTACCGGCTGCACGAGTCAGCGCTCGGACTTGTCCTCGAGCGGGTCCCCGCGACGCTCGAGCTGGCCTTCTGGGCCTTCGTCATCGGACTCGTGCTCGCCGTCGCCGCAGCGCTTGCCATCCAGCTCACCGGCAGCCGGACCCTTCGCGCCGTGGTGGGGTGGGCCGGCGCCGTGCGCCAGTCGGTGCCGGACTTCTTCTTCGCGCTGCTCCTGGTGCTCGTCTTCTCGGTGCTGCTCGGCGCGCTGCCCTCGCTCGGGCGGAACAGCTACGCCAGCCTCGTGCTGCCCGTGCTCACGCTCGCCACTGGCCAGTTCGTCATGTACCTGCGCCTGCTCGACTCGTCCCTCAGCGAGCAGGCCGGTCAGGACTACGTGCGCACCGCCATCGCGCAGGGACAGCGGCGCTCGACGGTGCTGTTCACCCGCATGCTGCCGAACGCGGCGCTGCCCGTGCTCGGCATGGCGGGTCTCAACCTCGGTGGACTGCTCGGCGGCACCGTGGTGGTCGAGGTCGTGTTCGCCTGGCCGGGACTCGGCCAGCTCCTCACCACGGCAGTGAGCCAGCGTGACTTCCCGATCGTCCAAGCCGGTCTCGTCTTCGTCGCGCTTGCCTTTGTCATCGTCAACACCGCGGTGGACGTGCTCGTCCGCCGAATCGACACGAGAACGGCCGCAGCATGACCGCTCAGATCACCCCCGTCACCCCCGTCAGCGCGGCCACGCCGGTCACACCCGTGCCGCGTCGCCTGCGCCTGCGCCCAGGCGCCGTCGTCGGCGCGATCATGATCGGCGCCGTGCTGCTCCTCACGGCCATCGTGCCGATGCTGCCCGGCTTCGACCCGATGGGGCAGGACCTGCGCGCCGCGATGCTGCCCCCGTTCACCGATCCGGCGCATCCGCTCGGCACCGACGCTCTCGGCCGAGACCTCCTCGACCGCATCGCGCTCGCCTCGGCGGTCACGCTCGGCATGACCGTGCTCATCGTGGTGATGAACGCCCTCATCGGCAGCACCGTCGGCATCCTCGCCGGCTACTTCGGCGGGCGACTCGAAGCGCTCGTGACGCTGCTCAGCAACGTGACGCTGGCCATGCCCGTCGTCCTGCTGCTCATCGCCATCTGCGCCGTCCTGCGTCCGAGCGCTGGGCTCACGATCCTGGTGCTCGGCTGCACCTGGTGGGTCGGCTACGCACGGGTCACGCGCAACGTCGCTGCCTCGCTGCGACGCCAGGACTTCGTCGTCTCGCCACTGACCCAGGGCGGCGACACCATCTGGGTGCTCACCCGCCACATCGTGCCCAACATCTGGCCGCACACGCTCATCATCGCCGCCACCGACCTCGCCACGATCGTGCTCATCACCTCCTCGCTCGAGTACCTCGGCCTCGGCGTGCAGCCCCCGGTGCCGAGCTGGGGCGGCATGATCTTCGACGGCCAGCGCCACCTCGGCAGCGACCCCTGGCTGTCGCTCCTCCCAGGAATCGTCATGCTCCTCGCCGTCGGCGGAGTGCAGTTCCTGAGCCAGCAGTTCACAGCAGAGACCCGCGGCTCGCTGCTGCGGAAGGGAGGCATGCGATGAATCCGGTACTGCGCATCGAGGACCTGCGTATCGAGACGACAGGCGAGGCGCCACGCACGCTCGTCGACGGCGTCACGCTCCAGGTCGACCGCGGCGAATCGCTCGGAGTGGTCGGGGAGTCCGGTTCGGGCAAGAGCCTGACCGTGCTCGCCGCGCTCGGCCTGCTGCCCGCCGGCACCCGCATCGCCGCCGGCCGCATCCTGCTCGACGACGCGGTGCTCGTCGACACGGAGGCCGACATCTGGATGCGCGAGCGCGAGCTGCGCGGTCTGCGCGGACGCACCGCCGCGATGGTGTTCCAGGACCCGATGTCCTCGCTCGACCCGCTCCGCGCGGTCGGCGCGCAGGTCGCCGCCGCGGTGCGGGTGCACCAGCCCATGAGCCGACGCGCGGCGCGCGAGCGCGCCGTTGAGCTGCTGACCGCGGTCGGCGTGCGGGATGCTGCCGAGCGTGCCGCCGCCCGACCCCACCAGTGGTCCGGCGGCATGCGCCAGCGAGCCATGATCGCGATGGCGATCGCCCACGACCCGCTCCTGCTCATCGCCGACGAGCCCACCACCGCCCTCGACGTGACAGTGCAGGCGCAGGTCATGGACCTGCTCGCCGAAGTGCGCGAGCGCACCGGTTCGGCGCTCGTGCTCATCACCCACGACCTCGGCCTGGTCGCCGAGAACAGCGACCGGCTCGCCGTCATGCACCACGGCCGGGTCGTGGAGACCGGCGTGACACGAGCCGTGCTCGACAACCCCGCCGAGGACTACACCAAGCGCCTCATGGCGGCCATCCCCGCCGAGAGCGAGCGCTCCGCGAGCGCCGTGCGCCCCGGAGAGCCGGACGCGCTGGTCGCCGACGGCGTCGTGGTCGAGTACCGAGTGCACGGCCGCCGGCAGCCGGTGCGGGCTGTGGACGGCGTCTCGCTGCGGATCGCGGCAGGTGAGACGGTCGCCGTCGTCGGGGAATCGGGATGCGGCAAGTCGTCGCTGGCCAAGGCCGTGCTCGGCGTGCAACCCGCCGCCGCAGGCAGCATCGAGCTCGGCGGAGTCGCAGTGCACAACGAGCTCGCGGCGCGCAGCGCGGCGGAGCGGGAACGCGCGCAGATCGTCTTCCAGGACCCGTACTCGGCGCTCGACCCGCGACTGACCGTGCACGACCTCGTGGCCGAGCCCCTGCGCATCCGGCACGCCTACGACCGAGGGACCGTGACCCGCCTGCTCGCCGATGTCGGCCTCGACGAGCAGCACGGCGCCCGCCTCCCAGCTCAGCTCTCCGGGGGTCAGCGCCAGCGTGTGGGCATCGCACGCGCCCTGGCGCTTCGCCCACGGCTGCTCGTGCTCGACGAGCCCGTCTCGGCCCTCGACGTGTCGATCCAGGCGCAGGTGCTCGAGCTGCTCGACGCACTCCAGCGCGAGCACGGGCTCGGCTACCTCTTCATCTCACACGACCTCGGCGTCGTGCGAAGCATCGCCGACCGCGTCGTCGTGATGCAGGAGGGGCGAATCGTCGAGGAGGCCCCGACTGCTGAGATCTTCACCTCCCCGAAGCACCCGTTCACCCGACAGCTCCTCGACGCCGTGCCCCGCCTCGACGGGGCGCGCCGCGGAGCGCATCCGCTTCCCGTCTCCTGACCCACCGACCCCCCCGAACTGAGGAACTCCATGCCCAAGCACGCCCTCCGACGTCGCCTCCTCGCGACCGGTGCATTCGCCGCCACCGGCACCCTCCTGCTCACCAGCTGCGCAGGTGGCTTCGAACCCACCAGCGCCGAAGGCGAGACGCCCACCAAGATCGTCGCCGCCATCCCCACCGACCCGAGCTCCATGGACCCGATCCGCTCGGGAGCTCTCGTCGTGCTGTCGGTGTTCTTCCACACCTTCGACCAGCTCGTCGCGATCACTGCCGAGGGCGAGCTCGCACCGAAGCTCGCCACCGAGTGGACCTCCAACGACGACCTCACGCAGTGGGACTTCACGCTGCGCGAGGGCGTCACCGCCAGCAACGGCGAGGCCATCACCGCCGAAGACGTCGCCTTCTCGTACCAGACGATCCTCGACGACCCGACCGGCGAGAACTTCGCCTACCTCAGCTCCGTCGCGTCGGTCGAGGCCGTCGACGAGCTCACCGTGCGCTTCACCCTCAACTCGCCGTTCTCGGCGTTCCCGCGCAACACCTCGCTCATCTCGATCGTGCCCGCCGACACCTACCAGGAGGCGGGCGCCGACGCCTTCGCCCAGGACCCCATCGGATCCGGCCCCTACGTCTTCGACAGCATCCAGACCGGTGTCTCCTACGACCTCGCTCGCAACGACGACTACTGGGGCGAGGCCCCCGCCATCGAGCAGATCTCGCTGCAGCCCGTCTCCTCCGACGAGTCGCGCGTCAACGGGGTGCTCTCCGGCAGCCTCGATGTCGCGCCGATCGGACCCACGCAGGTCTCCTCGGTCGACGGGCAGGGCTCCGCGCAAGTGTTCTCCGCCCTGTCGAACGGCGTCGTCTTCCTCGGCGTCAACTCCACCAGCGGAGTGCTCACCGACGTGCGCATCCGCGAGGCCATCGCCCTGGCCATCGACAAGGAAGCCATCACCGGCGGGCTGCTCGGCGGCCTCGCCGAACCCGCCAGCGCCATGCTCGCGCCAGCCGTCGAAGGCTACAGTGACGACGTGACTGACCCCGGCTACAACCAGGAGCGGGCTCGCGAGCTCCTCGCGGAAGCCGGCTACGCGGGTGAGTCGATTCCCTTCGACTACGCGACCGACGGACGCATCCCCCTCTCCTCGGAGGTCGCGCAGACCATCCAGGCGTCGCTCGCCGAGGTCGGCATCACCGTCGAGCTCCGCGGCGCAGACCAGCAGGCCCACACGCTGAAGGTCCGCAGCAAGGAGATGCAGGGCATCTACCTCAACACCTGGGCGCCCTCGACGGTCGACGGCGACCTCCCGCTGACCGACTTCTACGAGACCGCAGGCAACAACAACTACGCGCAGGACCCGCGCACCGCCGAGCTCGCGGCAGAACAGCGGGCCGTCACCGGCGAGGAACGCCTCGACGTCTTCGCCGAGCTCCTCAACTACAGCAACGAACAGGGATACTTCGTGCCGCTCTACGTGCCCATGAACAACTACGCAGCAGACCCCGACCTCGACTGGACGCCCCGCGCGGACGGCCTGTTCGACTTCACCCAGACGAGCTTCCGTTGAGCGCCGCGCTGATCCGCGACGCCCGCCCCTGGGGCGGCGAGCCGGCCGACGTCCGGCTGCAGGACGGCAGGATCGCCGCCATCCTGCCGCCCGGAACGCCACCGGAGCCGGGCGAGACGGTGATCGAGGGTCGCGGCCGCATCCTGCTGCCCTCCTTCGCCGACGTGCACGTGCACCTGGACTCCACGCGCATCGGCCTGCCGTTCCGCCCGCACACAGGCAGCCCCGGGGTCTGGGGAATGATGCTCAACGACCGCGTCAACTGGCGCGAGGCCGAGGCATCCATGGAAGAGCGGACGAGCGGAACGCTGGCGCGCATGATCGCCCACGGCACGACGAGCGCCCGCAGCTACGCGCAGGTCGACGTGGATGCGGGACTCGAGCGGCTCGAGGCGGTGCTCGCCGCCAAGCAGCAGCACCGCGACCGCGCCACCGTGGAGGTGATCGCCTTCCCCCAGGCCGGTCTGCTCCGCGAGGAAGGCTCCTTCGAGCTGCTCGAGGAGGCCATGCGCTCAGGGGCCGACGTGGTCGGCGGCATCGACCCGTGCCAGCTCGACCGCGACCCCGCCAAGCACCTCGACCTGGTCTTCGGACTCGCCGAGCGCTACGACGCCCCCATCGACATCCACCTGCACGAGCCCGATCAGCTGGCTCGCTTCTCCGCCGAGCTCATCGTGGAGCGCACCCGCGCGCTCGGCATGACCGGACGAGTGACCATCTCCCACGGCTACGGCCTCGGCGAGCTGCCGCGCGAGCAGCTCGTCCCCCTCGTCGAGCAGTTCGCCGAGCTCGACATCTCCTGGGCGACCATCGCACCGGCCAAGCCCCTGCCGACGCTCCTGCTGGCGGAGCACGGCATCCGTCTCGGCCTCGGCCAGGACGGGCAGCGGGACTACTGGTCGCCGTACGGCAACGCCGACATGCTGGACCGCACCTGGCAGCTGGCCTTCACGAACGGCTTCCGCCGCGACGCCGACATCGAGCACTGCATCGCCATCGCCACCATCGGCGGCCGCTCCGTGCTCGGCACCGCGCCAGCGCTGCAGGGCGCGCTCGACAGGCCGGGTGTGGACGTCGGCGACCCCGCCGACCTGCAGCTCATCGAGGGGGAGACCGTGACCAGCGCGATCATGGACCGCCTCCCCGATCGCACCGTGCTCTTCGGCGGCGTGGTCGTGGCAGACGCGCTCGAACTCGTGGGCACCGCGTGATCGTGCTCACCGCCTCGCAGCTGGAGCCGCTGGTCGACCGACCGGCCACCGAGCGTGCCGTGGCGAGGATCTTCTCCGAGATCGCGCGAGGCAGCGCCGACCAGCCGCCGCCCACCTCCATGAAGACGGAGGCTGGCACCGGCCGCTACGTGCTCATGTCGGCACTCTCGGAGGCCACCGGCACCGCCGCGGTCAAGCTGCTCGCCGACGTCCCCGACAACGCGGCGCGGGGGCTGCCGACGCAGCGTTCCATGATCACCGTGCTCGACCGCGAGCTGGGAGCCCCGGTCGCCCTGCTGCACGGCGGGGTGCCGACCCGGGTGCGCACGGCAGCCGCGAGTGCCGTCGCCACGCGGGCCCTGGCCCGCGACGACAGCCGCGTCCTCGGCCTGGTCGGCGCTGGAGGGCTCGCGCGGGAGCACGTCGAGGCGCTGCGAGGCGTGCGCGACTGGGATCGCCTCGTCATCTGGTCGCGCACCAGAGCGCGGGCGGTCGCGCTCGCGGAGTCGCTCGACTGGTCGGGGGCCATCGAGGTCGTCGACTCGTGCGAGCGTGTCTTCGGGGTGGCGGACACGGTGTGCACGCTCACCCCATCAATCAGCCCGATCGTGCGAGGCGAGTGGCTGCGCCCCGGACAGCATCTCAACGTCGTCGGCGCCAGGCCGCGAGCCGACGAGCGCGAGGTGGATGCGCTGACCATGTCGCGATCGTCCGTGTGGGTCGACGACCTGGCGACGGCGCGCACGAAATCGGGCGATCTGATGCTCGCGGTCGCGGAGGGTGCGCTCAGCCTCGACGACCTCGTCGGAACCCTCGGCGAGGTGCTGGCCGGGCTGCGGCCCGGGCGGACGAGCGCCGACGAGATCACGTTGTTCGACTCCGTCGGCATCGGCGCTCAGGACCTCGCCATCGCGGACCTCCTCGTGCGTGAGGCCCGCGTGCGGGGGGTCGGGATCGAGCTCGATCTCAACGGCTGAGGATCGGCCAGGGCTCGGCTATCTGGCCCCGGCCATCACGGTCGCGTGCCAGGCATCCAGGAGGCGCGCGACCGTGCGGGTCTGCTCCCACGGCATGGCGCGCGACTCGAGCCGCCCGTCCCTGAGGGCGCGGGAGACCGCGTCAGCCTCGGCCGCGAACGGGTGGACCTGCGCCACCTCGATCGTGTCCCGCTGCCCGTCGTGGAAGTGGTCGAGGGTCTTCGGCGAGTGGTTCCGGTCGCCGAACGCGTTCTCGAGCGTGATCCAGCCCCCATCCCCGACGATGTCGGCCCGCTTGGACAGCTGGGTGCCGATGGAGCAGTCGACGTGGGCGGTGAAGCCCACCGCCGCCAGCCGTGCGGAGGCGTCCACGTCGACGCCCCTCTCGACTCGCCCGTGCGCGGCCTCGAGGGTTAGGCCCTCGAGCGCGACGCCAGCTGCAGCGGCCGCCGCGACCGCGAAGGAGACGGGGTAGCCGCCGACGTCGAAGATCGCCCCACCGGCAAGTGCGGGGTCGAAGAGCCGGCCGTCACTGCCGCCCGCTGCGAAGCCGAACTCTGCGCGCACCTGCATCGGGGCGGCGACCTGGCGCCGTTGCAGATGCTGGTCGATCGCGCGAGCGAGCGGACTGAAGCGGTGCTTGTACGCCTCGACCACGGGCAGGCCCGCGCGCTCGGCGGCGGCGAGGACACGCTCGGTCTCGGCGGCGCTCGGCGCGAGCGGCTTCTCGCAGAGCACGGCCTTGCCCGCCTCGAGCGCCGCGATCGCGAGCTCGGCGTGGGTCGTGTGCACCGTGGCGACGTACACGGCATCGACATCGTCGCGCGCCAGGATGTCCGCGTAGCTGCCGGAGACCTCCGCGTCGTAGCGCGCAGCGAAGGCCGCCGCGCGATCCGGGTCGCGGCTCGCGACCGCCCGCAGCTCGCCGTGCTCGGAGCTGGGCAGCCACGTCGCGAACGACTCCGCGATCGCACCCGGTCCGAGGATCGCCCACCTGGTCTTCTGCATGACGCGAAACTACCGGAGCAGGCTCGCACCCATCCACAGCCCGACCGCGAGCGCCGTGTTTGGCGGTAGGTTCTGGATGCAGCGCAGCGGTGCAGGGGCAGGCGCCCCGATGGGAGTCAGGGAAGGAGCGGCGACGTGGCCGAGCCGAGACAGCAGGTGGTCGCCGTCGACCTCGCCAAGCGCGACCTGACGCTCGACCTCGCACGCGTGTTCTGCGTGCTGCTCGTGGTCCTCATCCACCTCCTCATGGTCGGCATCGGTGCGGATGCGAGCGGGCAGCTGGTCGCGTCCCGTCCGCTCGAGGCCCAGCCCTGGTTCGCGCTCGCCACCTGGGCCGGGCAGATCATGCCGCTGTTCTTCGTCGTCGGAGGCTTCGCGTCGATCACGGCCTGGCGCAGTGCCGTGCGTCGCGGCTCGACGCCGGCGGACTACGTGCGCTCGCGGGTGCTCAGGCTGGCCCAGCCGGCGCTGCCCCTGTACGCCTTCTTCCTCGTCGGCATCGGCGCGGCCACGCTCGCGGGCATCGACCCGGCGCTCGTCGACCTGGCCGCATCCGGTGCCGGCACACCCCTGTGGTTCCTCGCCGCGTACACGCTGTGCCAGGCAGTCGTGCCGTGGATGGCTGGCTGGCACGCCCGCGCCCCGCGGAGCACCCTGGGCGTCCTGCTCGCCGGCGTGATCGCGGTCGACGCGGCCCGCTTCGCGACTGGCGTTGCCGAGGTGGGCCTCCTCAACCTGTTCTTCGTGTGGGTGCTCGTGCAGCAGCTGGGATTCTGGTTCGCCGACGGGTGGCTCGACCGGCGGCACCCGCTCACGCTCCTGGCCATCGCCGTCCTGGCGTACGCGTCGCTCGCACCGCTCACGACGCTCGGCCCCTACTCGCCGGACATGCTCTTCAACCTCAACCCGGCGACGCTCCCGCTCGTGGTGCTCGCCGTCGCACAGGCGTGCATCCTGCGTCTCCTGAGGCCCGCGCTGGCGAGGCTCATGCAGACGTCGGGAGCGCGCGCGGTCGTGTTCCTCGTCGGCTCTCGGCTCATGACGATCTACCTCTGGCACCTGCCCGTGATCCTTCTCGTCTCAGGTCTCGCGCTCCTCATCCCGGGCGCGGCACCCGAACCTGGCTCCACGGCGTGGTGGTGGAGCCGCATCCCGTACTTCCTCGTCGTGCTCATCTCGGTCTACGGGCTGTCGTTCATCGTGGGGCGGTGGGAGACGCCGCGGGAGGTGGGGTGCACTCCGCCGGGGTTGGTGGTCGCACTGGCCGTGGCCTGCGCCTTCACGCCGTCGTTCCTCGTGCTGCAGTTCCTCATGGACCTGCCCCTCGCCGCGACCGGCACGGTGCTGCTGAGCGCCGCCATCCTCCTGCTCGGGCGCTGGCCGTCACGCGCGCCTGTGCAACGGCCGAGGGGAACCTGACGGTTCGCCGCCACCGCTCGTGGGCAGGGCGATCGACCCGCCAGACTTGGCGCACAGCTCTCGACGAGGACCGGAGGCGACCGTGACCGCACCGAAGCAAGGCGAAGACCCCGTCAGCAGCTACCGTCCCCGCCTCGTGCCGTGGGCCCTCGGCATCGCGATCGGTGTTGCGATCGGCGCCGTGATCTCCGTCATCCTCTCGATGAGCGCCGGGTTCACGATCGCGTTCCTCTTCATGGGCGTCGCGATCGGCGTCGGCTTCGCGATCGCCCTGCAAGCCGCGTTCGACGACCTGGCGCGCAAGAAGAAGTAGGCGTCAGATCGTGGCCGCGAGGGCCAGCGTCGCGAGCGGGACGATGATCGCGACGCCGGCCAGCCCGAGGGCCACGAAGCGGAGCCACGAGATCGTCACGCCGAGCGCCACGAGACGCTCGTGCCAGAGCAGCGTCGCGAGCGACGCCCACGGGGTGACGAGCGGGCCGAGGTTGACCCCGATGAGCAGCGCCACGAGGCGAGCCGGGCTGTCGGCCACCGGCTCGAGTGCCAGATAGGCGGGCAGGTTGTTGATGCCGTTGGCGCTCGCGGCACCGATCGCGGAGAGCTGCAGGAGACTCAGCGGGTCGTCGCCGCTTCCCGAGACCGCGGCGAGCAGCTCGCTCAGGCCGTGCGCGTGGGCCGCCTCCACCAGCACGAACAGCGAGCCTGCGATGCCCAGCGCCTGCCACGGCACGAGCCCGAAGCGCAGCGCCCCGCGGCGGCGGACGGCGAAGGCGACGATGAGCAGCAGCGCGGCGACTCCAGCCGGGATCGCCACCTCGACGCCGGTGACGAGCGCCGGGAGGAGCAGGGCGGTGACCACGGCGGCGAAGATCAGAAGCGGGCGGTCGTGGATGCTCGTCGGGGTCGGCATCCGGTAGCGGCGGTCGAGTTCCCTCCGGAAGACGAACGACAGGATGGCTGCGCTCGCGAGCACGCCCACGAGTGCAGGGGCCCACGTGATCGCAAGGAACTGCAAGGGCCCACCCTCGAAGGAGCGGGCAGCGAGCAGGCTCGTGAGGTTCGAGACCGGGAGGAAGAGGGAGGCGGTATTCGCGAGCCACACCGTCGCGAGCGCGAACGGGATCGGCGAGACGCCGACGTGCACGGCGAGCAGCACGACGACGGGCGTCACGAGCACGGCGGTCGTGTCGAGCGAGAGGAAGGCGGTGCTGACGGTGGCGAGCAGCAGGACGAGCGTCCACAGCAGCCACAGGCGCCCTCGCCCGAGCTTCGCGAGCCGATCGGCGAGCACCGAGAAGACCCCGGCGTCGCTCGCGAGCTCCGCGACGATCGTGATGCCGACGACAAACGCGAGGACGGGGACCACACGCTCGCCCAGCTCCAGCAGCTCAGGGGCCGGGAGCACTCCGATGGCCGCGACGACGACCGCCGCGACGACGAGCACGGCGGTGGCGATGATGGGGGCGACGCGGGCGACGCGGGCGACGCGGGACTCTGCCATGGCGGAGCAAGCATAGGCCCGCGAGGCGCTTGGGATGTCGGAGTCCGCTCGTAGGATTAGAGCATGACCTCGAACGGGGATGTTCCTGCGCGGAGAGCGGCCGTCATCGTGAGCGGGCTGCGCGTCCGTTCCCGGCCCGGCCTATCCGACCCGCCCGTTTTCGCTCGCGGATGCGCCGGGAACGCGGGAAGCGCGGCTACTTCGCGGCGACGCTGTCGAGGTGCTCGCGCAGCGCGATGATGATGTCGTCGCGCGTCGCGTTGCGCGCATGTGCGAGCTCCTCGATGAGCCAGTCGAGGGTCATGTAGTTCGCGTGGAGCAGGTTCGAGAGCTCGATGTTGACCTTGACCTGGTTGGGGCCGCCATCGACGGGCTGCTCCGCATCCGGGTCCGTGTCGGCGTCGAGTCCCTGCCCCTGCTCGACCTTCACGACGAACGCGCCGACCTCGACGAGGCGCTCGTACGCGAGCGCCGCCGCGTCCGGAGAGACCTCCGTGACGGAGACGGCGTCGAGCAGCACATGCGCTGCTTCTCGACTGGTTGCTGGAGTGGACATGCAACGAGGATAGGCGTGCACTTCGCGCAGACAGTCAGGGTCCATCCATGCAAGGCACAATCGGGGGCATGAGCAGCAAACCCACAGCGAAGACCCGGCCGACCTCGGACGCGCCAGTCGTCGTCGTCGGCGATGCCATCGTGACCGAGCTGCGGGAGACCGAGGCGCGCGGCGGGCTCACGAGCCGCAGCTACGTGAGCGGCTCGGCGCTCAACGTGGCGATGGCGCTCGCCCGCCTCGGCGTGCCCATCGCGCTCATCGCCAGCATCGGCGATGACCCGGACGGGCTGCGCATCCGCGACCACCTCCACAGGTGCGGCATCCAGTTCGCGCCGTCCGTCTCGCTCGCCGGAACCGGGCGAGCCGTCGGCGAGTCCGCCGACGGGGAGCCCCTGTACACGTTCGACGACGCCGCGAGGGCGCGGCGCATCCGCTTCGACGACGAGCAGGTCGCTCTCATCCGGGCCGCGCCGTTCGTCGCGATCTCCGGCTTCGCGTTCGACGACAAGAAGCAGCACCGGCGCCTGCTCGAGGCGGTCATCCGACCGCAGGAGCGGCTGCTTCTCGACCCCAACCCGCGGCTCGGGCTCGTGGAGGACGCGGGCGCGTTCCTCGACAACTTCGAACGGCACGTGTCGAGTGCTCTCTTCGCGCACCTGTCCGACAACGACGCCGACCTGCTCTTCGACGCGCCCCTCGACGAAGCGACCAGCGACATGCTCGACCTCGGCGCGACCCACGTCCTCGCGACCGAGGGCACGCGCGGCGGCCGCTGGGTGAACCGGGCCGGCATCGACGTCGCCGAGCCGATCGTCGACCTGCCCGGTGACATCGTCGACACCATGGGCGCGGGCGACGCGGTGTTCGCGACCGCTGTCGCGTCGATCGCGCAGGGCGGCATCCCGAAAGATGTGGCGGATGCGCGGCGCATCCTGCAGCGCGCCATGACGGTCGCCGCCGCGACGGTCCGCGTCACGGGCAGCTTCCTCGCGGCCGACGACGACCTGCCGCCCGCCGCCGACGCGTAGGCCGCTGCCGCTGCGCTGCCGCTGCCGCTGCCGCTGCCGCTGCCGCTGCCGCTGCCGCTGCCGCTGCTGCGCTGCTGCCGCCGCCGCTGCTGCGCTGCTGCCGCCGCCGCTGCTGCGCTGCCGCTGCGCGCACTGCTGCTACCGCGCGCCGTTTCAGGATGGCTTTCACGCCTGCGGATGGCTTGCAACCCATCCGCATGCGTGGAACCCATCCCGAGAGAGCTGGCCCTCGAGAGAGTCCGCGCCCGCGAGAGCCGGCCTTCGAGAGAGCTCGCGGCGTGAGGCATCCGGACGCGTGGGTCGCATCCCGATTCGAGCTTTTTACTCTCCCGAGTTGGGACGTCTGTCGATCTCTCTGCCGATCTCCCCGCTTTCGGGATGGCTTTCACGTCTGCGGATGGGTTGCAAGCCATCCGCATGCGTGGAACCCATCCCGAGAGAGCTGGCCCTCGAGAGAGTCCGCGCCCGCGAGAGCCGGCCCTCGAGAGAGTCCGCGGCGTGAGGCATCCGGACGCGTTGGGCGCATCCCGATTCGAGCTTTTACTCTCCCGAGTTGGGACGTCTGTCGATCTCTCTGTCGATCTCCCCGCCTTCGGGATGGCTTTCACGCCCGCGGATGGCTTGCAACCCATCCGCATGCGTGGAACCCATCCCGAGAGAGCTGGCCCTCGGGAGAGTCCGCGCCCGAGAGAGCTGGCCCTCGAGAGAGCTCGCGGCGTGAGGCATCCGGACGCGTGGGTCGCATCCCGATTCGAGCTTTTACTCTCCCGAGTTGGGACGTCTGCCGATCTCTCTGCCGATCTCCCCGCTTTCGGGATGGCTTTCACGCCTGCGGATGGCTTGCAACCCATCCGCATGCGTGGAACCCATCCCGAGAGAGTCCGCGCCCGAGAGAGCCGGCCCCGAGAGGGCTACCCCCCGGCAGGAACCCGGGCCCCGCAGGAACCCGGGCGCCGCAGGAACCAGGCCCCGGGTGCATCGCTCGACCCCGAGAGAGCGCACCTTGGAGAGAGCTCGCTGCGGGGGACGAGCTACTCCGCAGAACCCGCCGAGCCCGAGCCCGAGCCCGAGGAACGCGAAGCCACGGCCGCCGCCGCGCGCTCGCGCTTCTGCTTGCGCTGCACGTAGACGCCCGCGACGATCGAGATGCCGGCGATCACGAAGCTCGTGGTCACCTCGATGAGGCGCGTCTCTCCCGCGAAGAACATGTAGATGAGCAGCGCGGACAGGGCGATGATGACCACCCAGGTGAGCCACGGGAAGCCCCACATGCGGATGCTGCCCTTCGCCGCTTCGTTCGGGTCCTCGCCGGCCGCGACGGCGTCATCCGCGAGGATCCGGCGCGAGCGGAGCTGGGAGACGGCGATGACGATCCACACGAAGATCGCGACGGCGCCCGTCGAGTTCACGAGGAACGAGAAGACGTACTCGGGGGTCGTGTAGTTGAGGACGACCGAGAGGAGGCCGACGACGGCGGAGGCGAGGATCGCGACGTACGGGGTGCCGCGCTTCGAGACCTTCCGGAACGCCTTTGGGGCTTCCCCGCGGCGGGAGAGAGAGAACGCCATGCGGGATGCCGTGTAGAGGGAGGCGTTGAGGGTGGAGAGCAGCGCGGAGAGCACGATGATGTCCATCGCGAGGGCCGCCCAGCCGATGCCCGCCGCGTTCAGCATGGTCACGAAGGGGCTCACGCCTGCCGTGATCTGGTCCCAGGGCAGCACGATGAGCACCACGAGGATCGACCCGATGTAGAAGAGCAGGATGCGCCAGACGACCGAGTTGACGGCCTTGCGGACGGCCTGCGCCGGCTGCTCGGATTCGCCGGCGGCGATCGTCGCGACCTCGGCGCCGAACATCGAGAAGATGACGGGGAGGAGGGCAGCCAGGATGCCCGCGACGCCGAACGGCGCGAATCCGCCGTCTGCTGGCGCGAGGTTGCCGAACGTGGCCGTGTTGTTGGGGATGACGTGCGCGATGAGGAGCGCGCCGACGATGATGAAGATGATGATCGAGACGATCTTGATCGACGCGAACCAGAACTCGAACTCGCCGAACGACTTCACGCTGATGAGGTTCGCGATGAGGAACACGAGCGTGATGATGAGCGCTGGGATCCACTGGGGGACCTCGGGCAGCCAGCCGCTGATGATGACGGCGGCCGCGGTCGCCTCGATGCCGACGACGACCACCCAGAACCACCAGTAGAGCCAGCCGATGGAGAGGCCGGCCCACGGGCCGATGAATCGGGTCGCGTAGGCGGAGAAGGAGCCCGTCTCGGGGGAGATGGATGCCATCTCGCCGAGCATCCGCATGACGAGGACGACGACGACGCCGGCGAGTGCGTAGGCGAGGATCACGGCGGGTCCGGCGGCGAGGATCGCCGTGCTGGAGGCGACCAGCAGGCCTGCGCCGATGACGCCGCCGAGCGCGATCATCGACAGGTGGCGCGGTTTGAGCGTGTTCGCGAGGGCCTCGCCCTGCTCGACGGGGCGGCCGTTGCCGCGCTGGTGGCCGCGTTCGCTGAGATCGCGGCTCTTCTCGGTGAAGACGGCCTCGGTGTGAGGCGCTGCTGCGCCTTCGGGAATCTTGCCGTCAGCGCTTGGGGACGTCATGGATCACGTTTCTCCTGGTGAAGGGGGCCCCGGGCGTCACGTGCTCGCTGAGGACTCAGCACGTGGGGGAGGAGCGCGGCGGGCGCCTCGAGGTCGGTACCGAGCAAGGGTAGGGCCCTGCGGGTGTCCCGTTCACCTTGTGTTCATAAGTGACGCGGCGGGGTGGGACTGGGCCCGTCCGGGATGGCGGTGCGCGTCAGCTCGCGGGCGAGTCGCCCGGCAGCATCTCGGGGTCGCTCGGCGCGACGCTGCCGCGCACGTCACGCTCCAGTGGAGTCTCCGACTTGGCCGCGTCTCCCACGTCGACCGTGAACCAGCGGATCGTGACGCCGCAGATGGGTCCGATGAGCAGCGCGAACGCGACGGTGCCGATGCCCACGTCTCCGCCGAGCATCCACCCGATGGCGAGCACGACGACCTCGATGCTCGTGCGCACGATCCAGATGCGCCATCCGGTCACCCGGTGCAGGCCCGTCATGAGGCCGTCGCGCGGCCCCGGCCCGAAGAGGGCGCCGATGTAGAGGCCCGTCGCGAGGCCCAGGGTCAGGATGCCGCCGGCGAGCAGCAGGATGCGCCACCACAGGTCGAGGCCGGGTGGGATGATCCACAGCCCCAGGTCGGCGAAGGGGCCGACGAGCAGCGCGTTCGCGAGGGTCCCGAAGCCGGGCCGCTGCCGGAGCGGGATCCACAGGCACAGCACGACGACGCTGATGAGCACCGTGATGAGCCCGAACGGCAGCCCGGACTGCACCTGGACGCCGAGCGTCAGCACGTCCCAGGGCGAGACGCCCAGCTCGCCGCGCACGATCATGGCGATCGCGAAGCCGTAGAGGAAGAGGCCGACGGTGAGCTGCGTGGCGCGGCGGGGCAGGCGGACGATGGAGCGCATCCGTGTATCTAAGCCTCAGCGCGCGCGGGTATCGCGGTCCACTCCGGAAGAGTGGATGGGTGGGTGCTCCTGCCCGCGTCCGGCCTAGCTGACGGCGCGCACCTAGCTGACGGCGCGCACCTAGCTGACGGAGCGCACCGTCGAGCGGATCTCCTCAGCCGAGGCGAGGAACTTCTCGAGCTCGCTCGGCGACATGGGGGTGTCGAGGATGCGCTCAACGCCCCGCGCGCTGACGATGACGGGGGTGGAGATGGCGACGTCGTCGATGCCCCACTGCCCCTGCAGGAGCGTGGAGACGGGCATGATGGCGTGCTCGTCGTTGACGATCGCCTCGGCGATGCGCGCCCCGGAGAGGCCGATCGCGTAGTTCGTGGCGCCCTTGCCCTCGATGACCTTGTAGGCGGCGGTGCGCACGTCATTCGTGATGCTCTCGAGCGTCTCCTCGGTGAAGGGGCGCTCGCCGTCGCGCTCCCAGTCGAGGATCGGCACGGGCCCGATCGTTGCCTGCGACCACAGGGCGAACTCGCTGTCGCCGTGCTCGCCGACGATGGTGGCGTGCACGCTCGTGGGGGCGAGGCCACCGGCGAGCTTCGCGATGATCCAGCGGAGGCGGGAGGTGTCGAGCACGGTTCCGGAGGAGATGACGCGCCCCGGCGGCAGGCCGGAGATGCGCTGGGCGACGACCGTGAGCACGTCGCAGGGGTTCGTGACGAGCACGAACACGGCGTCGGGGGCGAGCTCCACGAGTCGCGGCATGAGCGACTCGAGGATGCCGACGTTCACACCGACGAGGTCGAGCCTCGTCTGCCCCGGCTTCTGCTTGGCACCGGCAGTGATGATGACGACGTCGGCGCCGGCCACGGTCGTGATGTCGCTCGAGCCGGTCATGACGCTCGAGCCCGTGAACTGGGTGCCGTGGGCGAGGTCGAGCACCTCCGCCTCGACCTTCTTCGTGTCGATGTCGTAGAGCGTGATCTCACGCGCGACACCGCGGATGAGGCAGGCGTACGCGAGCGAGGTGCCGACGCTGCCGGCTCCGACGATGGCGACCTTGGACTGCTTCTGCACGGGCATGGTGCTTCCTTCCACGAAGCCTCCGCGACGGAGACGCTGACTGAGGAGACCGTCACGGGCAGACGAACGCTGAGCAACGCGGCGTCGACCGTCGCTTCGGTCGGCAACGCTCTGATCGTATGGGCGCGGCCCGGCGCACTGCGGCGTGTCGCGGCGCGGCTCGGGTTGGCCTGAAGGTGCGCTGGTTACGCTCGTTCGCATGCGCATCCCGTCGGACCCCAGTGAAGAATCACGGCACGACGGCGCGACTTCCCCGAATACCGGTGCGAACGAGTACGGCACCGGCGCGAACGACCGCGGCGATGGCGACCGCCGCGCTCGCGGACTGGAGGAGGTCGACGCCAGGCGGGTGCAGCGCGCCGATTTCGTCAAACAGGTGCTCGCGAAGCGCGACGGCGGAGCGGATGCAGACCCCGAGTCGTCCGTGTCTGCCTCGAGCGAGTCGGCGCTCCCGGGGGCCGGTTCGCCCGCCGGGCAGCTCTCGCCGGACGAGACCGTGACGGTGGATGACTCGATCGTGCGTGCACTGCGGGCCGAGGGCCGGACGGCCTCGAGCGACCGGGACGCCGCGAGTGACGGTGCCGATGGCGTGGGTGCCGCCGGCACCGCTGGGCCCGCCGATGCCGCTGGTCCCGTCGCAGAGCGCACCGTCGCCGTCGACGACTCGATCGTCGCAGCCCTGCGAGCCGAGGGGCGCACGGCGACGGGCGACCGCGACGCGAGCGACGCGTCCCGAGCCGCAGCGCGAACAGCGGGCCCCGCAGCGCCGGGGACCCCGCCCACCTCGGCAGAACCAGCCGCCCCAGCGCGCAAGGCTCCGGTCGACGCCGCCCCGCCCACCGCGGCGATGCCCGTCGTGACGCAGCTCCGCGACGTGCCCGTCTCGGAGGCCCTGCCCGCGGCCCTCGCGACGCTGCGCGGCTGGCGCGACCAGCTCGCCGCCTCCGACGCACAGCGCGCGGCCGCAGTCGAGGCCGCCTCGAGTGCCAGGGCGAGACGCCGCGCCGACACGACCTCCGAGCTGGACCGCGTGCTCAGCGGACCAGACGGAGCAGACTTCCTGCGCTCCCTCATCGACGACGTCATCCGACCCGACGACGCCATCGCAGCCGGCAACGGCCTCGGCGACCTCGCGCCGAAGCTCCCCGCGAGCCTCTCGCCTGGCACGAAGCGCGCGTTCCAGCTCGGCGCCTTCGCGGGTCCCGGCGTGCCGTGGCTCGCAGTCCCGCTCATGCGCCGCGCCACGTCCGCGTTCTTCGGCGACGACACCGTCCGCAACGTGCCCGCCGAGATCTCCGCCGCCACCGAGCGCGCAGCCTCCCGGGGAGCGGTGCCGCGCATCCGCCTCCTCGGCGACGCCGTGCTCGGCGAGCGCGGCTCGAACGCGAGCCTCGAGACCTACACGCAGCTGCTCGCCGCTGGTCAGGTTCGCGAGCTCGAGCTGCGCGTCCCGGACATCGAGGCGCAGCCGGCCCTCTGGGACTTCGACGGCACCCTCGAACGGGTCGTCTTCAAGCTCGCCGCGCTCGGACGCGCGGCGCTCACTGCCCCGACCCCGCCGCTGATCATGCTGCGCACGCAGTCCTCGGCCGACCTCGAGCTGACCGTGCAGGCGTTCATGCGCGCCTTCGAGCAGGAGGAGCTGCGCGGCCTGCACGTCGGCATCTCCCTTCCGGCGCAGTTCCCCGAGACGACCGGCCTGCTGCGCCGCATCGGCGGGTGGGCGCACATGCGACGCGAGGACCTCGGCTCCGACATCACGGTCGCCATCACCAGAGACGCGAACCACGAGCTCGAACGCGCCGACGCTGTGATCAACGGCTGGCGCCTCGCGACCTATGCGTCCGAGGCCGACGTCGACGCCAACTTCGCGCGCCTCCTCGACGAGGCTCTCGCCATCGACCACGCCGCGGCGTTCAGGGTCGAGGTCGAGGCGGATGCACGCCGCGACGTCGCGCTCGCCGCGGCCATCGCGAAGGCGCGAGGCCTGCCGAGGCCGGTGCGCGTCGTCGTGCCGCGCTCGAGCGACGAGGCGACGCTCGGTCGCATCCGCTCGGCAGGGGTGGAGGTCGTCGAGCGAACGCCCGTCATCACGGGCAGCACGCAGCGCCACGCGGCCAGCTATCTGCAGCACCGGGTGGACGTGCGGGCCAGGCAGCTCGGGGCGGACCCAGCCGAGGGCGCACCCGCTGCCACTGCCGGCCTCCCGGCCGATGCCGTGCATCCCGACGACGAGCGCCTCCTCAGCGCGACGGCGCGCATGCGGCAGATCGATTCCGGGCCCAACCGCGAGCAGGACCGCGTGCTCGCGGACGACGCCGCGACCGTCACGGCCAGCATCCAGCTCGAGCTCTTCCCCGAGGGCCTCTTCGAGGACGAGGAGCCAGCGGCCGAACGGCCCGCGCGAGTGAAGAAGCTGAAGCCAGCCTCGAAGCCCGTCATCGACGACGAGGAGGAAGTCACCGAGAACCCTGCCGACACCGGGCCGAGCCCCCGCCTCACCGAGGTGGTGCTCGGCCTGAAGCGCGGCAGGCTGCTGCGCAACACGTTCAGGAACGCGCCAGGCACCGACCCTTCGCTCGCCAGCAACCGCGAGTGGCTCCTCTCCATCCAGCGCCGCGTGCCGCGCAGCGAACTCGGCATCGACGAGGTCGAACGGCACCTGCTGCACGAGCCGGGCGACGTGGATGCGCTGCTCTCGCGGGCAGAGCGTGCGGCCGAGCCGTGGGCACAGAAGCCGGGCTGGGAGCGGGCAGCGGTGCTCGAGAAGGTGGCGAAGGCCCTCGAAGCGAACCGGGCGCGCCTCATCGAGGTGGCCGTCTCCGAGACGGGGACCCCGCTGCCCGACGTCGACGCCGACGTGAGCCGCTGCGTCGACCTCGCGAACTACTACGCGCACCTCGCACGCCAGCTCGACCGCATGCAGGGGGCCGACTTCGAACCCGTCGCGGTGACCGTCGTCACGCCCTCCTGGGTCCCGGCAGTCGCAGGCAGCGCAGGCCACACGGCGCAGGCGCTCGCCGCCGGCAGCGCGGTCGTGCTGAAGCCGTCGCCTCGAACGCGCCGCACGGCGGCGGTCTTCGCGGAGGTGCTGTGGGACGCGGACATCCCGCGCGACCTCGTGCAGCTCGCGATCTGCGACGAGAGCCTCCTCTCCGACGAGCAGCTCGGGCAGATGCTCATCACCGACGACCGCGTGCAGCGGGTGCTGCTCAGCGGCAACTGGGAGACGGCCCGCTCGTTCCTGCGCTGGCGTCCCGACCTGCCGCTCATCGCCGCGACGAGCGGCAAGAACTCGATGATCATCACGCCGAGCGCCGACCTCGACCGGGCCGCGCTCGACGTCGCACGCAGCGCGTTCCTGAGCGCGGGACAGCGCCCGGGGCATGCGGGCACCGTCATCCTCGTCGGCTCCGTGGCCCGCTCGAAGCGCTTCCACGAGCAGCTCGCCGACGCCGTCGCCTCCCTGCGCATCGGCTACCCGAGCGACCCCGGCGCCGTCGTCGGCCCCCTCGTGTCCCCGCCGGACTCGCAGCTGCGCTTCGCGCTCAGCTCCCTCGGCGAAGGAGAGTCGTGGCTCGTCGAGCCGAGGCAGCTCGACGACACCGGGCGCCTGTGGTCGCCCGGCATCCGCGCCGGCGTGAAGCCAGGGAGCTACCAGCACGTCACCGAGTTCTTCGGTCCTGTCCTGAGCGTCATGCACACGCTCACGCTCGACGAGGCGATCCGCCTGCAGAACTCGACCCAGTACGGGCTGACGGCGGGCATCCACTCGCTCGACCGGACGGAGATCGCCGAGTGGCTGCGGCGAGTGGAGGCCGGCAACCTCTACGTGAACCGCGACATCCTCGGCAACACTCCCCAGCGTCAGCCGTTCGGCGGCTGGCTGCGCTCCATGGTCGGCACGGCGACGAAGTTCGGCGGCCCCAACTCGCTGCTCTCCCTCGGCACGTGGCGTCCGAACCACGGCGAGCAGTCGCAGACGCTGCACCTGAGGGGCATCGACGAGCAGGCGACGGCCCTCATCGAGTCGGCGGCTCCCTTCATGGACTACGAGACCTTCGACCGGCTGCGTCGAGCCTCGCTGAGCGACCAGATCGCGTTCAACGAGGAGTTCGGGGAGGTCTCCGACGTCTCGAATCTGGGGTTCGAGCGCAACCTCATGCGGTACATCCCGGTGCAGGCGACGATCCGCGCCGCCGAGGACGCGACGCTCGCCGACCTCATCCGCATTGTCGTCGCGGCTCGCATCGTGCGTTCGAAGCCGCTCATCACGTCCGGCATCGAGGTGCCAGATGCGGTGCTCGCCGAACTGCAGGCCCAGAACCTGACGGTGCGGCGAGAGACGGACGCGGAGTTCGCCGAGCGGGCGAGGGCCGGCGGCATCGAGACGCTGCGCGTGCGCCTCGTCGGCGGCAAGCGGCGTGAGTTCTGCGACGCGCTCGAAGGCGATCCGGACATCTCGATCTGGTCGGATGAGGTCACGCCGGCCGGTCGTATCGAGGCGCTCCCGTTCCTCCGCGAGCAGGCGATCTCCATCACGGCGCACCGCGGTGGGCATCCGGACCCGCGCATGCAGCAGCTCTTCCCGTACGAGCAGACGTTCGATCCGGATGCGCCCATCACGCAGGGCCCCACGAAGTCCCGCGGGTAGGCGCGCTGACGCAGCGGGCAGCGACGCAGGGGTCAGCTGTCAGCTGCCCAGCTGCCCAGCTGCCCAGCGACGCAGCGACGCAGCGGACTCCGGGGCGTGGGTGCTCCGGTCCGCGGGGCTTCGCTGTTGGTCCTGCACGCTGTCGGCGCCACCGCTGTCCAACATGAGTGCAATTTCGGTGTTTGAGGCCAGTTGGAGGGGTTGGGGCGCTGTTTTTGCACTGATGTTGGTCAGTGGCGCCGGCGAGGGAGCCGGAGATGTGCCGACAGTCGGCCTTCGCCGTGCCGCTATCCGCGTGGCTCTGCTGTTGGTCCTGCACGCTGTCGGCGCCGCCGCTGTCCAACATGAGTGCGATTTCGGCGTTTGAGGCCAGTTGGAGGGGTTGGGACGCTGCTTTTGCACTGATGTTGGTCAGCGGAGGCGACGCTGCGCGGGGTAGCTGCTGCGCGTGCCGGCGGGATGCGCGGCTCGCGAGAGCGCATCCGCTTCGCCTACGATCGGGCGCATGTCTGCCGATGTCGCCGGAGCGCCAAACACCCTGCACGCACTCGAATCCCTGCACCGTGAGCTGCCGGGACGGGTGGTGACGGACCCGGCGGCGCTCGAGCCGCTGCGCGTCGATCGTTCCGGTGTGGTCGCCGCTGGCGTGCCGGTGGCGCTGGTCGAGGCGGAGTCCGTCGCGGATGTGCAGGCCGTGTGCCGCATCGCGAGCGAGTTCGGGGTGCCGATCGTCACGCGCGGGGCCGGAACCGGCCTCGCTGGCGGGGGCGCGGGCGGCGCTGGCGAGATCGTGCTGTCGACGCTGCGCATGAACCGGGTCCTGGAGATCTCGGCGGCGAACCAGCTGGCCGTCGTGCAGCCGGGCATCCTCAACGGCGCTCTCAACGAGGAGCTCGAGGGGCACGGCTTCTGGTGGGCGCCGGACCCGGCGTCGAAGCACATCTCGTCGGTCGGCGGCAACATTGCGACGAACGCTGGCGGGCTGCTGTGCGCGAAGTACGGGGTGACTCGCGAGGCGGTGCTCGGTCTCAAGGTCGTGCTCATCGACGGCTCGGTCATCGACGTCGGCCACCGCACGGTCAAGGGGGTCACGGGCCTCGACCTGTGCGCGCTCATGGTGGGCTCGGAGGGCACGCTCGGTGTGATCGTCGAGTGCACGCTCAAGCTGCGTCCGCTGGTCGATGGGGTCGTCCCGACGATCGGCGCGTACTTCCCCGACGTGGGGAGCGCGGCCCGCGCCTCCGCGGCGGTGACCGCGTCTGGCATCCAGCCGGCCATCATGGAGCTCATGGACGGGGGCGTGCTCCGCGCCGTCTCGGCGTACACGGGTGTCGACCTCGCGTCTCACGGCGACTCGTATCTGCTCATCCAGACGGATGGGGCGAACGCGGTGGCGGAGGCGGAGGGCATCGTCGAGGTGCTGCGCGCCAACGGCGGGGCGGCGGAGATGACGACGGACCCGCAGTCGGCGCTCACGCTCGTGGATGTTCGGCGGCAGGCGTACGCCGCGAAGGAGGCGCTCGGGCAGGTGCTCGTGGAGGACGTCTCCGTGCCGAGAGACCGGCTGCCCGACATGTTCGCGAAGATCGACGAGGTCGCTGCCCGCACCGGGACGACGATCGTCACGGTCGCGCATGCGGGCGACGGGAACCTGCATCCGACGTTCATCTACGACCGGGCGGAGCCTGTCGTCCCCCAGGCGGTGTGGGATGCGGCCGACGAGCTGTTCACGTACGCCATCTCGATCGGCGGAACCCTCACGGGCGAGCATGGGGTCGGTGTGCTCAAGCGGCAGTGGCTCGGTGCGGAGCTCGGCGAGCGTCAGTATGAGCTGCAGCGCGGCATCAAGGGCCTCTTCGACCCGAAGGGGCTCCTGAACCCTGGCAAGGTCTTCGCCGAGTAGCGGGGCGGCGCGCCGTCCGGCCGCTCACGTCTGCGGCTCTGCAGCCCACGCGGTCAGGTTTCGAGATGAGTTCCACGCTTCGGGATGGGATGCAAGCCATCTGCAGGCGTGGAACCCACCCTGAAACGGCGCGTCGGACGGGAGGATGCGTGCGGCAGGCGGACGCCACCCGTCCGCGCACGGACGCGCGCCCGCCTTGCCCTGGCCAACATCCGTGATGATTGGCCGCTTCGCCGCCTCGGGAGGCGAGCTCGGCCGGAACGATCACGCAAGTCGGACGCGCGCCGCCCCAGGAAACTGCTCGATTGACGGGAAATTCTGCGGGACCCCGGGCGTGCCGTCCAGGCGAGCGCTCCGCGAAACAAGCGCGTCACATTGCGTCCACTAGTCTCGGGGCATGGGTGACCTCTTCGACGGCTACAGCCAGGCTCTGACCAGGCAATCCCAAGCGGCGCTGTCGCCGCCATTCGACGAGATGTTCATGGGGGAGGCGCCAGAGGGCGAGCTCGATCCGCGGCGCACGTACCGAGATCTCTACGACGTCCTCTCGGGGATGACGCAGGAGCAGATCCGGCACCGCTCCGACTCGCTCGCCGACTCGTACCTCGCCCAGGGCGTCACGTTCGACTTCGCCGGCGAGGAGCGCCCGTTCCCGCTCGACGTGGTCCCGCGCGTCATCGAGCGCGCCGAGTGGCAGAAGACGGAAGCCGGCATCAAGCAGCGCGTCCGTGCCCTCGAGGCGTTCCTCGACGACGTGTACGGCGACCAGCGGGCCATCGCGGACGGCGTCATCCCCGCGAGCCTCATCGCCTCCTCGGTGCACTACCACCGGGTCGCGAAGGGCATCCGCACGGCCAACGGTGTGCGCATCCACGTGTCGGGCATCGACCTGATCCGCGACGAGCACGGCGAGATGCGCGTGCTCGAAGACAACGTGCGCGTCCCGTCCGGCGTCTCCTACGTCATCTCGAACCGCCGTGCCATGGCGCAGACGCTCCCTGAGCTGTTCTCGCGCATGCGCGTCCGCCCGGTCGGCGACTACCCGAACCGCCTCCTCGGGGCGCTTCGGGCCTCCGCCCCAGACGGCATCGAGGACCCGACGGTCGTCGTCCTCACTCCCGGCGTCTACAACTCCGCGTACTTCGAGCACACGCTGCTCGCGCGCCTCATGGGCGTCGAGCTCGTCGAGGGCCGCGACCTGTTCTGCTCGGGCGGTCGGGTGTGGATGCGCACCACGGCCGGCCCGCAGCGCGTCGACGTCATCTACCGCCGCGTCGACGACGACTACCTCGACCCGCTGCAGTTCCGCCGCGACTCGATGCTCGGCTCGCCCGGCCTCATGATGGCGGCGCGCCTCGGCAACGTCACGATCGCGAACGCGGTCGGCAACGGCGTCGCCGACGACAAGCTCGTGTACACGTACATGCCCGACCTCATCCGCTACTACCTGTCGGAGGAGGCGATCCTGCCGAACGTCGACACGTGGCGCCTCGAGGAGCCGGACGCGCTCGAGGAGGTGCTCGACCGCCTCGACGAACTCGTCGTGAAGCCGGTCGACGGCTCGGGCGGCAAGGGCCTCATGATCGGGCCGAGCGCCTCGAAGACGGAGCTCGACGAGATGCGGGTTCGGCTGCTCGCCGACCCGCGCGGCTGGATCGCGCAGCCCGTCGTGCAGCTCTCGACCATCCCGACGCTCGTCGACGACGGGATGCGGCCGCGCCACGCGGACCTCCGCCCGTTCGCCATCAACGACGGCCACGACGTGTGGGTGCTGCCGGGTGGCCTCACTCGCGTCGCCCTCCCGGAGGGACAGCTGGTCGTGAACTCCAGCCAGGGCGGCGGGTCGAAGGACACGTGGGTGGTCGGCGCCGAGCGGAGCTTCTCCAAGCCGCAGCCGCACGGCGTCGAGGAGCTCCTCGACGACCAGGCCGACGTGTCGGAGACGCCGCACCCCGTGACGGGCGTGCTGCGCGTCATCCCGCACCGCCAGGACCACATGCCGCAGGACGCCCCGAAGCGCGGCGACCAGCAGCAGGTGCAGCAGCAGACGCAGGGCCGTCAGCCGCAAGCCCAATCGCACTCGCATTCACAGTCAGAGCAGGTGCAGCAACAGCAGCAGGCGCGCGCTGAAGCGTCGCCGGCAGCCGCATCCGCCGGCAAGAACCCGAAGGGAACGGACGCATGCTGAGCCGTATCGCCGAGTCGCTCTTCTGGATCGGCCGCTATGTGGAGCGTGCCGACGGCACCGCCCGCATCCTGGACGTGCACCTGCAGCTGCTCCTCGAAGACCCGTGGGTCGATGAGGCGACGGCCTGCCGCTCGCTCCTCAGCGTCATGGGGGCGGCGGATGTGCACCCCGACACGGAGCTCACCCGCTCGGACGTCCTGAACCTCCTCGCGGTCGACCGCTCGCAGCCCGCATCCATCGCCTACTCGGTGAACGCGGCCCGCGAGAACGCTCGCCGTGCTCGCGAGATCGTGTCGACGGAGCTGTGGGAGTGCCTCAACGCCACGTACTCGCGCATGCCGTTCAGCGTGCGGCAGGAGAAGGTGCACGACCTGTTCGCGTGGGTTCGCGAGCGTTCGGCGCTCGCGGTCGGTGTCGTGAACTCGGCGGCGAGCCGTGACGACGCATACCAGTTCATGATGCTGGGGCGTTCCCTGGAGCGTGCCGACATGACGGCGCGGCTGCTCGCGACGCGTTCGCTCACCGAGGCCTCCGGGGCGTCGTGGACGACGATCCTCCGCTCGTGCGGTGCGTACGAGTCGTACCTGCGCACGTACCACGGCATGCCGTCGGCGGCCAACGCCGCGGAGTTCCTGCTGCTCGACCGCCTGTTCCCGCGGTCGATCCAGTACTCGGTGTCGACGGCCCTCTCGAGCCTCTACGACATCCAGCCGCGCCACGAGCGCGGTGGCCGCGTCGGCGTCACCGACCAGGCCCAGCGGCTCCTCGGGCAGATCTCCTCTGACCTCGAGTACCGCCCCATCCACGACACGCTGGCCGACCTGCCCCGCTACATGGATGGTGTGCAGGACGCGGTCTCCCGGGCTTCCGAGGCGATCCGTCAGCGCTACTTCCCGTCGATCACGGCACCGAGCTGGGTGGGAGACAACTCATGAGCCGCATCCGCATCCGCCACTCCACCGGTTTCCGGTACGAGGGCGACGTCACGACCTCGTACAACGAGGCCCGCATGCTGCCGATGGCCAACAACGGCCAGTTCGTGCTGTTCGGGCACCTCGATGTCACGCCGCATTCGTCGACGCACAACTACTCCGACTACTGGGGCACGAAGGTGACGGCGTTCGAGGTGCTCAACCCGCACTCGGAGCTGTCGCTGACCGCGTCGAGCCTCGTCGAGGTGCGCCAGCGGCCCGAGGCGGGTCAGCTGTCGCTCAGCTGGGACGAGCTCGCCCGGGAGCGGCTGCGCAGCGTCGAGCTCGTGGAGCAGACGGCGCAGACGCGCCTCACGATGCCGCCAGAGGACGTGAAGGCGCTCGCCGCTGAGGTGAAGGGCGCCAACGCCGGACCCGCGTCCACCGCGATGGAGATCCTCCACCTCGTGTACGAGGCTGTCGCCTACGAGGGCGGCGTGACGGGTGTGCGCACGACGGCGGCCGAGGCGTGGGAGCACAAGCGCGGCGTGTGCCAGGACATTTCGCACATCGCACTCGGCGCGCTCCGTGCGGCGGGAATCCCGGCGATCTATGTGTCCGGCTACCTGCACCCGCGGCCGAACGCCGAGATCGGCGAGACGGTCAGCGGCGAGTCCCACGCGTGGATCGAGTACTGGGACGGCGAGTGGCGCGGCTGGGACCCCACCAACGACATCCCGATCGGCGAGCGCCACGTGCTCGTGGGCCGTGGCCGCGACTACAACGACGTGCCTCCGCTGCGCGGCGTGTACGCGGGCCCGTTCTCCTCGCAGCTGTTCGTGAAGGTCGATATCACTCGAGAGGCGTAGCAATGACGGGGTCGGGCACGGGTTCGCAGGGCGGTTCCGCCGGCGGGTCGCACGGCGGCTCGCAGGGGCGGGCGGATGCGCGCGGCCCAGCGGCCCCGAAGCCCGACCCGTCCGGCGCCCCGGCCTCGTTCGTCGTGCCGGTCGGTCATGGCATCGACGTGCACGTCTACGAGTGGGCGTGCGAGTCGCCGCGAGGCGTCATCCACCTGTCGCACGGCTCGGGCGAGCACGCGATGCGCTACGACGCGTACGCGCGCGATCTGGTCGCGGCCGGCTACGCGGTCGTCGCGCACGATCATCTCGGCCACGGGCAGACGGGCCTCGGCGCGCACGGGCTGTCGGTGCTTCCCGCGACCGAGAACCGGGCCGCGCTCGAGGCGCTCGAGGACATCTCCGCGTGGGTGCGGGATCGGTACCCGAAGCTGCCGCTCATCCTGCAGGGGCATTCGTGGGGTTCGCTGCTCGCGCAGCAGCTGCTCGCCCACGACTCGGCGTTCTTCTCCGCGTGCATCCTGACCGGGACGACACTCGCGGTGCCGGGCTTCATCAACGCCGGGAATCTGAACAAGCGCTTCGAGCCGGACGAGACCGGCCTGCTCTGGTTGAGCCGCAACCCGGATGCTCGCCGCGCGTTCGCGTACGACGAGCTGTGCTTCGACATCGCGAAGATGCCCGTGTGGTTGGCGCGGGGTGCGCTGCAGCTGGCGCACATCCCGCCTCGGGCCGCCTCCGGCAAGCTCGACGACGTGCCGGTGCTGATCATGGCCGGGTCGGAGGATTCGATCGGATACGGCGAGCGGGGGCCACGCGCGCTCGCAAGGCTGTACCGGAAGCGGTCGAAGCTGAGCGATGTGACGCTCAGGATCTACCCGGAGGCGCGCCACGAGCTCCTCAACGAGCTGAACCGCGACGAGGTCATCGCCGACATCGTCGCCTGGCTGGACACCCGCATCCCGCTCCCCGCCTGACCCCGAGCGCCCTGCCCGCGCGCGCTCGACTGCCCGCGAGCCTGCGCATCCGCCCGCCCGCCTGCGTGCCGACCTGCCCGCGCACCGGCACCTCCGCCTGCCTGCCTGCCTGCCCCACCGCCAAATGGGGCGTTTTCGCCCCGTCTTCCGGGCCGCGGAGGGGCTAAACCGACCCATTTGGCGGTGGCGGTGGCGATGGCGCGCGGAGGCAGGCGGCGGCCGGGTGTGCGCGGATGGGGCGTTTTCGCCCCGTTTTCGGGGGCGTGGTGGGGTGAAACCGACCTATTCGGCGGTGGCGACGGCGGAGGCGGGAGGTGGCGGTGGCGACGACGGTGGCGGTGGCGGGCGGAGGGCAGGTGCGAGCGGAGCGCCGTAGAGTGCTCTCATGCACGGTGAGTACAAGGTTCCTGGCGGGAAGCTCGTCACAGTCGACCTCGAGGTGGAGGGCGGTCGCATCGTCGATCCGCACCTCGCCGGCGATTTCTTCCTCGAGCCCGATGAGGCGCTCGACGACATCAACAGCGCGCTGCGGGGGCTCGCCGCCGATTCGTCGGCGGAGGACATCTCGGCGGCGGTTCGGGACGGCCTGCGGGAGAACGCGACACTGCTCGGCGTCACGCCGGAGGCGGTCGGCGTGGTCGTGCGCCGTGCCGTCCTCGGCGCCAGGGACTGGCGCGCGTACGACTGGCAGATCCTGCATCCGGGCCCCCTGTCGCCCCGCGAGCACGTCGCGCTCGACCAGGTGCTGACGGAGGAGGTCGGCGCCGGTCGTCGGCCGGCGACGCTGCGGCTGTGGGAGTGGGATGAGACGGCGGTCGTGCTCGGCTCGTTCCAGTCGGTGAAGAACGAGGTCGACCAGAAGAACCTCGACAAGTACGGGGTGCAGCTGGTGCGGCGCATCACGGGCGGCGGGGCCATGTTCATGGAGGCCGGTTCGGTGGTGACGTACTCGCTGTACGTGCCGAGCGATCTGGTGCATGGCATGTCGTTCGCGGAGTCGTACGCGTTCCTCGACTCGTGGGTGCTGGATGCGCTGCACGGCCTGGGCATCAACGCGAGGTATGAGCCGCTCAACGACATCGCGAGCCCGTCGGGGAAGATCGGCGGGGCGGCGCAGAAGCGGCTCGGCTCGGGTGCGGTGCTGCACCACGCGACGCTCAGCTACGACATCGACGGCGACCGCATGACGGAGGTGCTGCGCATCGGCCGGGAGAAGCTGAGCGACAAGGGCACACAGTCCGCGAACAAGCGGGTGAGCCCGCTCCGCTCGCAGACGGGACTCGAGCGTTCGGCGATCATCGACCATTTCAAGCAGACGTTCGTGGAACATTACGGCGGCACGCCGGGTGAGCTCACCGAGGACGAGCTGGCGCGTGCGCGCGAGCTGGCGCAGTCGAAGTTCGCTTCGCGGGAGTGGACGCACCGGGTTCCGTAGCCTGCGGGAGCGTGCCTCGTCAGAGGAGGGTGAGGCGCCAGCGGGCGCGACGTTCCTCGCCGGCTGGGCGCGCGAGGCATGTCGCGAGCACACCGGCCGGTCCGGCCCGGAGGAGCACCTCCGCGTGGTCCCCGTCCCTGGGCTCGACCAGCACGTCGCCGGCTGGGGTCGGGAACCGGAACGCCCGCGTCCAGGTGCGCCAGGGCGGCCCCGCGATGCTCAGGCGCTTCGCGTCCGGCCCGTCGCCGAGGTCGATGTGCTGGGCGGTCGCCGGCACGTAGACGAAGACTGCGAGCTCGTCGGTGCCGGGTGCTCCTGTCGGATCGCTCAGGGAGATGTCGATTGCTGAGAAGTCGGCGTTCGGCTGAACGCCCCAGCGTCGTTCGCCTGCGCTGGCGCCGTCGAGGGTGAAGCTGGCGTCGTGCGGCGCCCACTCGACGCCGTGGTCTGGCGTCGTCCGGTCGCGGAGGCTCGCGACCCAGGCTGCTGCTGGCAGGCGGTAGAGGGGCCCGATGGAGCGACTGCGTGGCTGGGAGGAGTCCAGCACGTGGATGCCGCGGTGCCGCCAGGCGTGGAGGCCCGTCGCGGCTGACACGTCGAGGCCGCTCGCGGGAGTGAGGACGCCGGCCTCGTGTGCGGCTCGCGTCCATAGCCGCCGAGGTAGAGGTAGGGGCCGAGGCCGAGGCCGAGGCGTCGGCGTCTGCGCCGCCACGGGCATCCGCGGCTGCTGCCCGTCGCGGAGATCGACGCGGTAGGCGATGGTGCCGCGGCCGGTGATTCGCGCCAGGTGCGGTCCTTCGACTCGCCAGGCGCCCGAGGTGAGCCCGGTCACGTCGATGCCGATTCCGCTGTGCTTCTCGTGCCAGCTCGCCCGCATGCCGAACGCTTCGTACGTGTGCGCAGCGCCGACGGCGGGTTCGAAGTCGGTGGCCTCGGGAGGCCAGATCCCGCGCACGACGTGGGCCGAGCGCTCGTCGCGTCCGCGCGCAGCGATGGTCAGCTCGGCGTCGCGGAACCCGCTCCAGGGGGAGGCGGTGAGGAGGTGGCCGCAGTTCTGCGTGACGGTGAGCTCGATGCTCCCGCGCCGGAAGCTGACGACGCGGGTGAGGTGCTCCGAGGTGGTGGTCCACGTGCCGCCGTGCTGGCTGACGCTCACCCGCGTGGCCGCGGGCCGCCGCACGCCTGCCGGGGTGTCACCGCAGACGGGGAACGCATCGACGAGCAGCGGGCCGAGCCGGTCCCTGTGCCGAACGGTCAGGGCGCCCGTCTCGACGTCCAGCTCGGCGCTGAACCCGCCGAGCTCGTGGCGAAGCGGCGGATGCGCGGCTCGGGAGAGAGGGGCGAGTTCCGCATCCGAAATCTCGGCTGGGTCGCCGTCGACGCTCCCGGAGACGAGTTCGCCCGTCTGGCCGTCCACGACCGCCTCGATCCGGTTCGTGCCGATGCGCAGTCTGTAGTCGATGACGGTCCGCCCGGCTCGGTCGATGCGGACACCGCCGGTGAGCGACTCCGCCCGAGCCTCCCGCAGCGATCGTGTCTCTGATCCTGGCGCGCTCGGGCCCACGAGGCCGGCCTCTCCGGGGACCAGGGCCGACGAGATCCCAGGGAGGTGGTTCACGAGTTCCAGGTAGCCGTCTTCGTCCGGCCTCGGGGAGGAGACGTTGCGGAAGCCGACGCGCACGTAGAGCGGGAACGCTCGCTGGTTGGCGGGGTCGACCTCGAGCCGCAGTGTGCGCAGGGCGAGCGAGGGGAAGCGTCGGAAGGACTCGGTGAACAGCTCGCCGACGAGGAAGCCGCCTCGCAGGGTGCGCTCGACGACGAACATGACGGCGAAGAGGTGGCCTTCTGGCGCCACCCGGCGTCCGGACATGCGCGCGTAGCCGAGGGTGCCGACGATCGTGTCTCGGCTCTCCGCCACGAGGAGGAGGCGCACCCCGGTCTCCTGGATGCTCGCGAGCAGGGATGCGCCGTCCAGCGGCAGTCCCGTCACGACGGGCCCGCTCCCGTGGTCGTTGATGAAGCGGGCGACCCGCTCTGCGTCCGTCGCGGCGTCGAAGGGTCTGATCCTGGTGGTCATCGGATCTTCGCGGAGAGGCGCCACACGCCGAGGCCCAGGAAGAGCGCGAAGACGGCGGCGAGGGCGAGGCTCGCGATGCTCGCGGTCAGCTCGAGCGTGCCGACGCTCGCGGTCATCCCGTAGAAGTCCCGGAGCCCGTCGAGCGCGGCTTGGTCGCCGCCGGCCAGGGCGCTGGCTGCCTGCTCGGTGTACGGACGCCGGATGAGCATGGCGGCCTGGGCGAACGGCAGCGTGTTGATCATCGTGACGACTCCGGCCGGGAGCGTGCCGGCTGGCACGTACGCGCCGGAGAAGAAACCGATGAGCGACCCGATGACGGTGGACACCGCGGTGAAGGCGCCGGCCGTCTTCAGGAAGGTGACGATGAAGGCGCCGAGACCTGAGAAGGTCGCGCTCGAGAGGAGGACGAAGGCGAAGGTCGTCCCGAGGTTGCCCGGTGTCAGGGGCGGGTGCCCCTGCGTGAGCAGGTAGAGCTGGCCGATCACGATGATGACCGTGGTCATGATCACGGAGATGATGAATCCTGCGATGAGGTAGCCCAGCACCACCTGGGAGCGTCGGAGGGGCGACACCATGAAGTCCCGGAAGCGACCGGTGACGTTGTCGTCGACGAAGACACCGAGTCCGGCGATGGCGGTCGTGAGGGTGGTGATCATCGTGATGCCCGCGAAGACCCACGAGTCGACGAACCAGCGCACGTCGGCGTCGGCGGCCTGCGGGAACGTGGTGCGGAGGATGTCGACCTGCAGTCCGCCGAGGAAGAGCGCGTAGAGCGCGATCAGGATGATCGCGGACAGCAGCGAGAAGAAGACGCCGATCCGGTCTCGGAAGAACAGACGGAGGTTGCGTCCCGTGAGGAGCCAGATGCTGCTCATGCGGCGACCCCCTTGAGGAGGGCGAGGAAGACGTCGTCCATGGTGCCGTGTCGGAACTCGAAGTCTCGGACTCGGAGGCGACTCAGGAGGTCGAGCGCCTCCGTCGATGACGAGACGGTGACCCGGAGGTCGTCGCCCTCTCGGCGCACGTCGATGCCGGAGGCCGCGCAGAGGCGGAGGGCTTCCGCGGGGTCGTCGAGGCGGAGCGTCAGCACGCTCGAGCTGAACTGGGCGCGAAGCTGAGCCGGTGTGCCTGCGGCGACGATCCGCCCCTTGTCGATGACGCACACCTCGTCGGCGTTCTCCGTCTCCTCCATGTAGTGGGTGGTGAGGAAGATGGTGGTGCCCTGGTCTCGGCGGATGTCGTGGATCGTCGACCAGATGAGCTCTCGCGACTGCGGGTCGAGTCCGGCGGTGGGTTCGTCGAGGAACAGCACGGTCGGTCGGTGCATGAGTGCCCGCGCGATGTCCGCCCGGCGCCGCTGCCCGCCGGAGAGGGGGCCGTACCGTCGGTCCAGGATGGGCTCGATGCCGACGAGGCCTGCGAGCTCGGCCGTGCGGGTTCTGGTCTCCCTTTTGCTGAGACCGTAGAAGCCCGCCCGGATCTCGAGGTTCTCCCGCACGGTCAGGAGGGGGTCGAGCAGGGACGACTGGAAGACGGCTCCGATGGTGCGCTTCACCCGCTGCGCTTCCGTCTGCACGTCGAAGCCGTTGACGGTGATCGTGCCCGAGGTGGGCGTGAGCGTCGTCGTGATGCACCCGATGGTCGTGGACTTGCCTGCGCCGTTCTCCCCGAGGAAGGCGAAGACCGAGCCTCCGGGGACGGAGAGCGACAGCTCGTCCACTGCGACGAGCTCGCCGTACGTCTTGCTGAGTCTCTCGACCTCTACCGACACCAGTTCTCCTTCGTGCTTCGCGCCATGGCCGTGTGATGCTCGCGGCGGTCCGGCCCCGCCTGCGGGCCGTCGTCGTGGGCGGGGATCCAGCTGCCGTGCAGCCCCAGCGGGATCCGCGCGGGGAGGTGGATGCGTGCGAGCTCGTCGCCGCCGAAGTCCTGAGCGCTCAGGATCAGGAGGTCGCTGGCGTTCCGCTGCGGGTTGTGGACGTAGCAGAGCAGGTAGCCGTCGTCCTCCTCGGTACTCCCGGCTCGCGCGACGAAGATCGCCTCGCCGACTGCCGCATCCGTGCCGAGCCGCCGCGCCTGCGCGGAGCCGCGGTCCAGGTCGTGCTTGAACAGCACGTTGTCGAACTGCGAGTCTGGGACGTCGTCGAGCTCTCTCGGCCCGGTCCGCCAGGTCGCGACGAGCTCGCCGGCGCTTGACGTGTAGGCGAAGCGGTTCCGGCGGCCGGAGCGGCGGTCGTCGATGCGCGGGAACTCCTGCGGGGTGTCGTCGAGTCGACGCCGGACCACGGTTCCGCGGGTGAGGTCGAGCGTGAATCGCTCCAGCGACGGGGTGCCGTGGCCTTCGATGGAACCGCGACGCGTGGCGAACATGGAGGGGTGCGTGATGGCGTCGAGGGTGATGACGTTGTCCGCCTCGAAGGCGTTGACCGTGTGGTAGATCCAGACGGGGTCGATGTCGAACCACGTCACGTCTGCGCGCTCGTCGCCTCGGGACAGGACGCCGAGGCGCGCCTTCGCCGCCGAGCTCCATCTGAACGGGAAGGGGTCTCCGGCGGCGGCGGCCAGCGCGCTGAACTTGGCGGGCAGGTCGAAGAGGATCACGTGCTCGCTCGTGAGCGCGAAGTCGTGCATCATCGTGGCTGTGGGCAGCTCGATCGACTGCGAGCGGACCAGCTGACCGCGCGCGGACACGACGCAGTACTCGACGGAGGGCGACCCGGAGAAGTAGCCGACCGTATGGAGGTCACCGGTTTCCGGGTCCGTCTTGGGATGCGCGGACAGGCCGGCCCGCAGCGTACCGTCGAAGTCGTACGGGCCCACCGTCTCGAGGCTCGCGTCGAGCTCGAACGGGAGCGTCCCGCCTTCGCCGAGGGACAGGATCCTGCCAGCGTGCCCGACGACGTTGATGTTCGAGGCGGTGTCGACGCCGCCGAGCACCGCGTACGCGCGTCGGGGTTCGCCGAGCGTTCGCGTGACGGGGCTCTGCCGGACCCAGCGGTTGCGGTACCACTCGGCGCGGCCGTCCCTGAGGCGCACGCCGTGGATCATGCCGGCGCCGAGGAAGTAGTGGAACCTCGCGTGCTCGACGCCGATCGGATTGGGCCCGTTGCGGAGGTACCGGCCGTCGAGGTCGGTCGGGATGGATCCGGTCACCGCCAGATCGAAGGCGGTCACCTCCTCGGCGACCGGGGCGAACGACCCCTTCCGGAACGGGGAGCGAGCACCCGTGTTCCTCATGCGGCTTCCGCCATCTGCACCGGTGAGCGGGAGAGCAGCTTCCGGGCGGCGAGCGCGTTCGCCGCCTGCTGCGCGGCGATCATGAGTGCTCCGGTGAGCAGGACGTCCGAGGCCTTCAGCGAGGGTCGGAGCGTGTCGCCCCCGAACAGCTGCTGCCCCTCTCCGATCGGGATGCCGACGGCGCCTGCGATCGCGACGGCGACGATGGCCGCGACAGTGCCGATGATCACCATCCCGAGCCCGATGAGCAGGACCTGCATGGCGTACACCGTCTCGAGGTCCCTCGCGCTGAAGCCCATCGTCCGCATCGTCGCGAGTTCGCGCCGGTCGCGACGCAGCGAGAACGCGACGACGTTGCCGATGAGGACCGCGCAGATGAGCGCCGCGACGATCACGAGCGCCCACATGATCGCCTGCTGCGCGGCGAGGACCGTGAAGATCAGCCCGGCCGTCTCCTTCGACGTGAGGAACTGCAGCCCAGGAGCGTCAGCGCCGAGGGAGGCCGCCGCTGTCGCGGGGTCCACACCCGGGTCGAGGGTGATGAGCATCTGCGTGATGGCGTCTGGCCGGTCCAGGATCTCCTGCATGCCGGCGATGTCCATGACCACGGAGCTGGAGCGGAAGAGCCCGAATCGGCTGTTGTCGTACACGCAGACGACGTCGGCGGTGACGGGACCGGCATCGACGGGCGCGCCGGCGACCGAGAGGAGCACGCTCGTGCCGATGTCGATGCCGAGCTCGTCCCGCTGCGCGATGTTGATGCAGACCTGCGCGGCGCCCGCGGGCGCCTGCCCTGCGACGATCTCGTAGCCCTCCGCGGCGACGTCCGAGCCGACGAGGACGACCCCGGCATCCTGTGCCTCGGCCGTCATGCTCGCGCCGGCCGTGAGGCGCGGCCGCACCTGCTCGACGCCCTCGGCTCCCGCGACGCGTTGCACCGCGGACTCGGCGTCCGGGATGTAGGTGACGACGTCGGACTCGGGGTTGAGCATCGAGTACTCGTACCCGTCTGCGAATGCGGAGACGTCGCCGCTGATGATGTCGCTGGCTGACTGCGTCATCATGGTGCCCATCGCGGTGATCGCCGCGAACGAGAGCAGCAGTCCGAAGGTCGCGACGGAGACGCTCGTGAACGTCCGGGCGTTGCGGGGGTTCGCGCGGATCATGGACACCGCCATGTGGAGCTTGTAGCGCAGGTCGAGGCTCGCGCCCTGCCCTCGCGTCTCGCCCCTCGCCGGCGATCCGGGGCGCTCGGCAGGCTCTGGGTCAGTGGCTCGCGTCATCCGTCGCCCTCTCCTTCGTCGTTCGGTCCTGCTCCGCGAAGTACCGCTCGTCGCTGCGGAAGAGCCGCTTCGCGACCTCCGGGTGCTCGCGAAGCGATCTCCGGATGTCGACGCCGAAGGTCTCTTCTGGCACGTGCTCGCTCGGCGATTCGACGGCCGAGATGAAGGCGTCGAGGGATGTCCGCATGGCCTTGCCCGCCGCGGTGTCGCCGTAGTCGAACACGATCATGGGGCTGCCGATGTTGCAGACGTCGACGACGCTGGCACCGTAGCTCCCGAGTACTCGCCTGAGGTACTCGGCCGCGTACGGGGCATCGAACGGACTCGCGGACGTCGACATCGCGAGTGCCCCCTTGCCCGCCAGGAGCTGCCGGTGGCTCAGGCGCGTCGTCCGCTCGATGAAGCGCATCATCGTCGAGTTGACGTTCGCGCAGTAGTTCGGGCTCGCGAGGATGACGCCGTCCGCGGCGAGCATCGCGTCGATCAGGGTCTCCGCGTCGTCGACGAACGTGCAGCCATCTCGACGGAAGCAGCGGCCGTTGCCGTCGCACGTCGTGATCTCCAGGTTCCACAGCGCGGTCTCCTCGTACCGCCAGGCAGGGCGCCGCTCGGCGAGGTAGGCGCGGGAGGCTCCGAGCATCACCGCCGTGTGGCTGAGGTTCCTCGGCCGCGGGCTGGAGTGGATGGCGAGGATCTTCACGCCGCGAGCCGCCCATCGACGAGGTGCACGATGCGTCTCCCCGCTGCCAGGACTCGGTCGTCATGGGATGAGACGACGATCGTCGTGCCGTCCCGTTCGTTGAGCAGGCGCAGGAGGTCGAGGACCCCGTCAGCGTTGCGCCCGTCGAGGCTCGCCGTCGGCTCGTCCGCGACGACCACCGCGGTTCCGCTCGTGACGGCGCGGATGATGGCAGCGCGCTGCTGCTGGCCTCCCGACAGCTGCCGTGGAAGCGCCGTGAGCTTGTCGCCGAGGCCGACTGCGGCGAGCAGCTCGCGGGTCCTGGCCGCCGCTCCTCGCGTGAGCCGGCCCTGGACCCGGAGCTGCAGGACCGCGTTCTCGTAGACGGACAGGGAGCCGACGAGGTTCGACTTCTGGAACACGTAGCCGATCTGATCGCGGCGGAAGTCGGAGAGCTCGCGAGGCGAGAGGCGGGTCAGCTCAGCGCCGTTGACCCTGATCGAGCCCGAGGTCGCCGTGTCGAGTCCCCCGATGAGGTTGAGCAGGGTGGTCTTGCCCGATCCGGAGGGGCCCGCGAGCACGACGAACTCGCCGGCCGCGATCTCGAGGGAGATGCCGCGGTTCGCGCGCACCTCGCTCGTGCCCTCGCCGTAGGTCTTGGTCAGGTCATGCGTCGTGATCATGCGGTACGTCCTTCGAGGAAGCTGTAGGTGATGTCGGCGCTCGCGACGATGCGGTCGTCGACGGTCGCGGTCGCCTTGACCTTCCCCATGGAGGCGAGCGTCGCGATCGCCCGTGCGTCGAGGATGAGTCGGTCGCCGGGGACCACGGCGTTCCGGAAGCGGACGGTGTCGATCCGAGCGAGGACGCAGAGCCGATCCCCGATGTCGAACAGCTGGCCTCCTGCCTGGGCCATCGCCTCGAGGATCAGGACCCCGGGCATGATCGGGTTCCCTGGGAAGTGGCCCGCGAAGTGCGGCTCGTTGACCGTGACGTTCTTGATCGCGCGAACCGAGGTTCCGGGATCGAGCTCCTCGATCCTGTCGAGCAGGAGGAACGGGTACCGGTGGGGGAGCCTCGCCATGAGGTCGCGCGTGGTCGTGGCGCCACTCATGCCACTCATGCCGTGAGCCCGCCATCGGCGACCAGGCAGTGCCCGTTGATGTAGGAGGCGCTCGGCCCCGCGAGGAACTGGACGACGTCCGCGATCTCCTCCGCCCGCCCGAAGCGGGCCATGGGGATGAGCTTCAGGTAGTCGTCGCGCGTCGGCTGCGGCAGCGAGTCGAGCATGTCGGTGTCGATGAAGCCGGGAGCGACTGCGTTCACCCGGATCCCGAACGTCGCGAGTTCCTTCGCGAGGGTCTTGGTGAGGGCGATGACGCCGGCTTTCGCGGCCGCGTAGTTGGCCTGCCCGATGGGGCTCGTGAGGGCGCTCACGGAGGCGATGTTCACGATGGTCCCGTGCTTGGCGGCGGCCATCAGCCAGGCTGCCTGCCTCGAGCAGGAGAAGGTCCCGGACAGGTCGGTGTCGACCACCGATCGCCAGGACTCCTCGCTCATCATGAGCGCGTACCCGTCCTTCGCGTGGCCAGCGTTGTTGACCTGCACGTCGAGCCCACCCCACGCGGTCTTGATCTCGGCGAACATGGCCTTCACCTCGGCGAAGGAGGAGACGTCCGCCTTGACCGGCAGCACCTGGCCCGGGTAGCGCTGTTGGAGGTCTTCGAGCACCGACATGGTCTCGCTCCGAGCGCTGCGGTAGTTCACGGCGACGCGAGCCCCGCTGTGCAGGAAGCGCTCCGCGATGGCGAGGCCGATTCCGCGGGTCGCGCCGGTGACGCAGACGCGGGTCGTGCCTTCGGGGTGACGATGGGCGTTCATGCTGCCGCCTTCCGGGTGATCGTCGAGGTCACGCCGCCGTTGACGGTCGCCACGGTCGTGAGGATGCTCGAGCCAGGCGCGGATGCCTGCAAGCCGATGACGTGGGCGAGGGCCTCGTTGCCGCCGAAGCACTCGCCGGTCGCGAGTCGCGGCAGCAGCACGCTGCCGCGGTGGCCGATGGCGCGGATGGCCGAGAGCTCGCTCCGCGTGAGGCCCTCGAGGCCGTTCGCGGTGCCGACGACCGTGTCGACCTCGTCGATGGTGAGGTTCGCGCGTTCGAGCGCCTGCCGCATCGAATGCTCGATGGTCGTGTCGTCTGGCTGCCAGTCCAGGTAGCTGACGCCTGCGCCTGCCGCCGAAGCCGAGGCTGTGCTCAGGAGCGTCGCGAGCGGCGTCGCACCGCGTGCCTCGGCCGACCGGGCCGACTCCAGGACGACGACGGCTGCCGCTTCCCCCGTGGCGAAGGTGAAGGCGACCCCTCTGGGGTGCTCGAAGACGCGGTCGAAGTACTCGGTCATGATCTGGTTGGTCTCGTCGAGGGAGATGGCGAGCAGCGCATCCGCCTTGCCGGAGGCGAGCAGCAGCTCGGCGTAGGCAAGCGCTGACCCGCCGACGAGGGTCGAGTTGGCCCCCTTGAGGCCGAGGGCGAGGCTCGCCTGGCCGTTGGCCACGTTGTAGACGGTCTGCGTGAAGAGCCCGGGACTCGCCTGCTGGAGCCCGCCGCCGAGGAGACCGTTGAGGTACTCGCTGACGACTCGCTGCGGCCCGTACTCGGTGCCGGTGACCACGCCGACTCGCTCGAGGTCGGCTGGCCGTTCGCCGAGGCGGGCCGAGGTGAAGGCGACGGTGGCGGCCGCCATGGCGATCTGGCTGAAGCGCTTCTTGCGGCGGAGCCCAACGGGCTTCACGTAGTCCGTGATGCTGAAGCCCTCCGGAATCGGCCGGGTCTCGTGTCCGTGCTGCGTCGTCGAGCGGGACGCGAGGCGCTCGGCTTCGTCGATGTCGGCGAAGGCCCAGCCGAATCGGTCGAGCGCGCCGGCGGACGCCGCGTGGTCCTCGAGGCGCAGGCCGAGCGGCGAGATCGCCCCGAAGCCGGTGATGAGCGTGGGTGCTGTCATTGCTGTGCTCGCTTTCTCAGCCAGTTCTCTGCGAGGGAAATGGATCTCGCTGCGGATGCGATCAGCTGCGGGAGGCCCGATCCGTACTCGCCCCACTGGCCGGTGATGAAGGTGTTCTGCAGGCCGGTGCGCTGGCTGATCCGGCGCACCAGGTAGTTGTCGACGTCGTGAGCCCAGCCCGTCGCCGATCCGCCTCGGTGCCCGAACCAGCGCAGGTAGTCGAGCGGGGTCGCGACCCTGCGGTACACGCAGTGCTCGCGCAGCTCTGGCACCAGGCGCCTCGCGACGAGACCTTCGACAACCTGCGCGTACTCGACGTAGAAGGCCTCGTCGTGGGCGTCGTCGTCGTGGTACATGTCGACCTCCACGCGCAGGAGGTCTCGGCCCGGTGCCGCCAGGGAGGGGTCGATGCGGCTCGGGAAGTGCAGCTTGATCACCGGGTGGTGCGGCAGCCTGCCGGTCTCGAGCACCCGATAGGTCTCGAACACGTCGTCGGTGTCCGTGAGGTAGTGGCGGGCGGCGCCCGCGAACCGTGAGAGGTCGGCGCCCTCGAGCGTGAGGAACAGGCTCAGCGAGGAGTGCCCACGTCGTCGCCCCTCGACGGCGATGCCCGTGCCTCCGTGCTCGGCCAGCATCGTCTCGAGCGCGAAGACGTCGCCGTTGTAGAGGACGACGTCTCCTGCTCTCGTCGAGCCGTCCGCGAGCCGCACGCCATGCGCGACTCCGTCGGCGGCGAGGATGGCGGTGACCTCCGCGCCGAGCAGCACCTCGCCGCCCGACTCGGTGATGTACCCGACCAGGGCGTCGACGAGCGTGCGCATGCCTCCTCGGAGGGAGACCATCCCCTTCGCGTAGCACTCGGTGAAGAACCCGGCCATGATCATGAGCGACGACTCGTCGCACTGGATGCGCATGGCAAGCGCTGTGCGCAGCAGCGGGTCGGCGACGGTGGCCGTGCAGAACTCCTCGAAGCCCCGCCGGTAGTTCCGCATCATGAACCGGCCTTTGTCCTCGGAGCCGCCGTCGTCGCCGAGGAACTGGCGCATGAAGCCGAAGAACGCCGCCAGGTCGTCCGTGGACTCCGGGAACTGGACTCCGAGGCTCGTCTGGAGCCGGTCGAGGCCGGTCGGCAGGGTGACGCGTCGATCTCCGATGACCATGACGTCGGCGATGTCGACGGGTTCGAGGTGCACGGCGTGCTCGACGTCGAGCTCGTGGAGCAGGGTGTGGAGTGCCCCTCCGGGGTGGCCGCCGAGCAGGTGCGAGACGGCGAGGTCGAAGTGGTCGCCGGCGTCGTTCCGGAACCCACCGAAGTAGCCGCCAGCCTGCTCGCGCTGCTCGAGGACGGTGACGTGGTGACCGTGCGCCGTGAGGCGGGCCGCCGCGACGAGACCGGCCATGCCGCTGCCGACGACGATGCACTCAGAGCCTGGCATCGAATTCCCTTCCGTCGGTGACCGTGTGCGGGTGCTCCGCGAAGAAGCTGTCCATGCGGTGCCTCGTCGACTCCGGCCACCTGAAGAGGAACCGGTTGGTGCCCCGGAGCACGACGTGCTCGGTCAGGCCGATCGCCACGGGGCTGCCGTCGCGCACCTGAGTGAGGCGGTAGTAGAAGACGAGCTTCGTGGTCGCCTGCGGCTTCAGGAAGGTCTCGAGGCGGAGCTCGTCGCCGAAGCGTCCGAGGCCGAGGAACGAGACTCGCGTCTTGGTGACGGGGACGAAGAGCGTGTCCCCCTCGAGTTCGAGCAGGCTCCCGCCGCGGGTGAGCTCGTCGATGAGCGCGAAGCGTCCGACCTCGAACCAGGTGAACAGGTTGCTGTGGTGGAAGACGCCGGCCATGTCGGTCTCGCTGAAGCGCACGGAGAACCGGGTCTCGTTCACGCTGCGGCCGCTCATCGGAGCTCCAGCAAGGTGAGCGCGGGCTGCTTCGACACCCCATGGACCGGGAACCAGAGCACTGCCACGGTCAACGTGAGGCCGATGGCGAAGGGGGCGGCGAATGCCCACCAGCTCGGGTCGAGGTGGAGCTTCGTCGAGCCGACGGCGAATGCGAAGGCCGAGTCGGTGGAGGAGACCTCAAGGAGGTTCACGACGGCGACCGTGGCGGTGGCGATGAGGGCGCCGATGGCGTATCCGACGATGAACTGGGCGACCACCTCCGCGAGGTACATCCGCCGCAGCGTCCCACCGCGTGCTCCGACGGCTTTCAGCACGGCGAGATCGCCGACGCGGGAGAGCATGGCCGAGTAGATGAGCGAGGTGAGGCCGATGCAGATGACGACGTAGGTGAACGTGAAGACGGACACCAGGAGGATGCCCCAGATCTTCGGGCCGAGCATGAGAGCCGACCAGCTCGTCTCCGACCAGGAGGACACCGTGGTCGGGGTGCCCAGCGCGGCGGCGGCGGTTGTGATCTCGACTCGCGCCGACTCGTCGTCAGCGGCGTCGACGAGGATCGCGTTGACGCTGTCCGGGTCGCCATGCACACGCTCGGCGAGGCTGTCTCGGTCGACGATCGCCCAGCTCTCCATGACGAAGCTCGGGGTGTCTGGGGTGACGACGTCGTCGACGGTGTAGGTGATCTCGGCGCCGGCAACGGAGATGCTGACCTCGTCTCCCGCCGTGACCCCGAGGCGGCTCGCGGTCTTCTCATGGAGTTCGATGTGCTGCGTGCCGATGCGCTCCGGTGGGAGTCCGAGGTTCTCGGCGAGCTGCGGTTCCGCGGAGAGATCGGCGCCGATGAGGCTCACCGATGCGCGCTCGGGGCGTGCGCTCGAGCCGTTCGGGTTCGAGACGTTCGCGGTGAGCTGCAGCCGGGGCCGCACGGATTCCGCGTCGATCGCGGACGAGAAGCGCTCCGCGGTCGCTGCGTCGAAGCTGAGGGCGCCGCCGCTGTCGGCGCTCGGCTCGACGAGCCACGTCGCCCCGACGCTCCCGAAGACGAGCCGGTCGGCGTTCTGACCGATGGAGCCGACGAAGGACAGCGCGATGACGAAGAGCGCGATGCCGATGGCCACCTGGCTCACCACGCCTGCTGCTTCGCGCCGGTAGTGGACGACGTCGTGCAGCGCCAGTCTGATCATGCGGCTCGTTCCTTTCGATCGGTGGCTGCCGCGGCGGCGAGCTGGACAGCGGTCGGGGTGCGCCGGAGGACCGTGATCTCGCTGCCCACGGGGTGGGCCAGGATGCAGACGGCACCAGGGATGGTGAGGCGCGTGAACTCGACATCCGGGTGAGACGCGCGCAGTGCGGCTTCGTCGAAAGCGCCGAACCCGATGCCGAGCCCGCGCCCTGCGCGCTTGCCCCAGGACTCCTTGAGGACGAAGATCTCGAGCAGCCGAGCCGGTGACGTCGCGATCTCTCGGCGTTCTGCGGGGGTGAAGAACCCCGACCGCAGCGACGGCAGCTCACGGTGCAGCCGGTGCTCTCTGGGTGAGCCGACGGCTTCGAGGTCGATGCCGATGGGCTCGCGGGCGACCGCGCAGACGGACAGCTCGCCCGAATGCGACGTCGAGAAGTGGAGCCCGCTCGTCTCGAGCCGGGGCTTCTCGGGAGACCGCCTGGTCACCCGCGCATCGTGCACGCCGAACTCCGCGAGGGTCTCGGTCAGGAGTGCACGGCCCGCGGCTCGGCGCAGCAGCCAGCCACCGGTCGGCGCCGCTGCGCGTCGCATCTCCGCCCGGTCCAGCCAGCTGACCGCGATCACGAGGTGCCTCGGAGGAGGCAGTCGGCGAGCGATGAGAGCCGGGAGACGGCCTCGAGTTCCGCGCGGCGCAGTTCGCGCATCCGAGAGACGAGGTCACCCCAGCCGTCTCTCGGGTCTTCGGCCCCGGCATGGGCGCGGAGTGCCCTCGCGAACGCACGCCATCCTCGTCCGAGGCTCGCGTACTTGTCGGCGATCGGGTCGAGGTCGCCGTGTCCGAGGTGCCGCGCGCTTGCGCGCAGCCCACGTGAGAAGAGGTGCCGACCGGCGCCGCCGCCGGTCCCGATCTTCTCGAGCATGGTCGAGATCGACAGCAGCTCTCCCCGCATCTGCTGGGTCGTGAGCACGTCGGGCATGGAGGACAGCTCGCGTTCGAATGCCTTCAGCGCCCGTTCTCCCTGCGTGTTGTTGGCGGGGTTGAGGAACAGCTCGGCGCTCTCCGCGAGGGAGACGATCAGCACCTCGTCGAGGTCGGGGACGAGCCTCGGCGGAACGATTCGCCCGACGGCAAACTTCCGCGCCGGCGCCGCCATGAGCAGGGACCCATCGCTCGGCATCGAGGCCGCGGCCGCCGCGCTCGCGGCGGACACCTCGACCGGTGTCGACCAGAGGTAGTCGTTGCAGATCAGGTCGCCGTTCGGCAGGACGGCCCTGACGGGAAGCGCGTGCTCGCCGAACGCATGGACCTCGTCCCAGGGGAGGACGCCCGCGAAGCTCGGGAGCTCGCGCGCCTCGCAGTACAGGTAGGGGAGGAGCCCCTGCTCCGACCATTCCCGTGCGCGCTCGGTCATCGTGTGCGCGTCCGGATGCGAGAGGAACTCGATGCGCGAGCCCGTGCGCCGCGCGAAGAAGTGCTCGAGGTCGTGCATGCGCGCGTTGACGTAGCAGGTGCTCTCCTCACGGTGGAAGAGGAACCCGAAACCGCCGCCGATGACGAAGCAGAGCCCCTCGTCGAGGTCGAACCCGGTGCCCTGGAAGACGTTCGAGAGCATGGTGGAGAAGCAGTGCGACCCGCGTCGGTAGGTCTCGGGCCACGTCGTGCGCGCGGTGAGGTTCACGACTCGGTCTCCGCTGCTCGCCAGACGCGGACCGTCTCGAGGGCGGCTCGTTCGACCGCGACGATCGCGGTGAGCGCGGTGTCGTCGCCGTCGAGGAATGCCCGGTGCAGTCCAGCGGACCGAAGGAAACCCAGCCTCGTGGCGTCGTGCGCGTTGGCACCGCCGTAGGTGTCGAGGGCGTCGACGAGGCGTGCGCGCCCGTAGCTGCTGTCGCCGCAGGAGACCGCGCGGAGTCGGTGGCGGTAGGCGGCGACGTCGCCCCGGCTGGGGCGCGTGGCCAGCCAGTCCGACAGCATGGACAGCCCGTCCTCCGCGACCCGCATGCGCTGGAGCGCGAGGCCGAGGGAACGCGCGGCCCGCCGTGCGAACGAGAATCGGCTCGGCGCGATGATCGCCCTGAGGGAGGGGACCGGCGCGGCGTACCCCCAGGACGTCAGGGACGCGCTGCTCAGCTCGCGGTAGCTGAGCGAGCGGTCGGCGTAGATCGACGTGACGCGGACCGACGCGGCGTCGAACTCGCTGAGTGCGACGGGGAGGAGGACCCTCGAACCCGTCGCCGGATCCGTCTCCGGGTGGATGGCGTACATGGGCGCCGCTCGCCAGCGTCGCTCCGTCAGCGCATGCTCGCGCCGTGCGGCTTCGAGGAACTGCGCGCTGTCTGCGGTGCGGAACTGCTCGCAGTTGAACCCCGCGGCTTCGAACAGGTCGAAGGCGGCCTCCAGCCCACCGAACTCGTCTCGACCGTCGGCGATGGGCCGGACGTAGCGGAACGTGGAGGCCATGGCGCAGACCGCCACTGGCTCGATCTCGATGCCGAGGTGGCCGAAGACGAGCTGTGCTGGTGCGATGACGGGGTGCGCGACCTCTGCGATCTCGGAGGCCCTGATCTCGGAGGCCCTGATCTCGGAGGCCGCGACGGCGGAGCCCACCGGCTGAACGTGGGCCATCATGCCGGCGGCAGGAAGCTGCGCACGGCGATGCAGGTGTTGTTGCCGCCGAAGCCGAACGAGGTGGAGATGGCGACGTCCACGCGGTGATCCTCGAGGGTGCGCGTCGGCAGCTCGAGGTCTTCGAAGCCGCTCATGGCCTCTCGGAGGCCGAAGTTCCCCGGTACGAAGTCGCCGTCCATCGCGGCGAGGCAGGCGAGCAGCTCGATGCTGCCCGCGCAGCTGAGCGTGTGGCCGTGCAGCGGCTTCGTCGAGCTCACGGGGATGGCGCGGAGCCCGTCGCCGAAGACGCTCCGCAGCGCGGTCAGCTCCATGACGTCGTTGTACCGCGTGCCTGTGCCGTGCGCGTTGACGTAGTCGACGTCGGCGGGCAGCACGCCCGCCTGCTCGAGGCACTGTCGGATCGCGAGCTCCGCCCCTCGTCCGCTCGGGTCGGGAGCCGTCGCGTGGTGCGCGTCGTCGGAGAGCCCGTACCCTGCGACCTCGCCGTAGACGCTCGCGCCTCGTGCGAGGGCCGACGCCTCGGACTCGAGCACGAACATGCAGGCGGCCTCGCCGAGCCCGGTGCCGTCTCGGAGCTCATCGAACGGCCGGAGCGCGTCGTGCGTCAACGACTTGAGCAGCGTGAAACCGGAGTAGGAGAGCATCGAGAACGGTTCGGCGCCGCCGGCGAGCGCCAGGTCGGCGTGCCCGGCGGCGATGAGGTCGCAGGCGAGTCCGACGGAGTTGCTTCCTGCGGCACAGGCTGTCGACACGGATGCCTGGGAGCCGCGGAGCCCGAACTCGGATCGTATCGACGCCGCGACGGTCCCCGGCGTCCGCACGATGGTCGCCCCCGTCTCGAGAGTTCCCGCCAGCGACTGCTCCGCGTATGCCTGGTTGGTCTCGACGCCGGCGTTCGACGAGGCGACGACCACCGCAGTGCGAAACGGGTCGAGATCTTCGGAGGACAGGCCGGCGTCTGCGAGGGCGCGGCTCGCGCAGAATGCTCCGTAGTGCTGGGCCGTCTCCCATCCTGGTCGGTTCGCGACGAATGCCGCGAACGCGTCGGGCAGCTCTCTGATGGTCGCGCCTCGGTCGTAGGGGAACTCGGTGGTGTCGAAGGCCGTGATCGGCGCGAAACCTGAGTCGCCGTTCCGAAGCGAGTCGCTGAATTCCGTGAAGCTGTTGCCGATCGGGCTGAGCAGCCCGACGCCGGTGATGAGGATGCGCACTGCCGGACCAGCCGTCGGGCGACGCAGGCTAGGACGTGCTCGCGTCGAGGGGACGCGGCTCGCGGATATAGGCGGCGATGGCCCGCACGGAGCCGAAGATCTCAGGCTGGTCGTCCGGCAGCTCCACGTCGAACGTGCTGCCGAGGGCGAGGACGACCTCGAGGATATCGATGGAATCGAGGTTCAGGGAACTCTCCTCGAACTCGGTCCCCTCGGCCAGGGCGGCGAAGATCGGCGCGTCGACGTCGACGTCGGCCGTTTCGATCTCCAAGCCCAGCCGGGCAACGATCGCCGCGATGATGTCGCGCTCGAGGTCAGTGTTCGCCATGATGGATTCCTTCTTGTCCGCCGCCCAGGAGGCTACGTTTAAGTAGCACTCCGGACAGTAGCAGGAAGAATCTCGAGTAACAAACCCGGCTTCGTGGCTGTGGAGGAGGCCGCGCTGTGCGGGGCAGCCGCGCGGCGGTGGCGGTGTTCGCATGGGGCGGTCGATCGGCAGGGGAGAACTGCCCTTCGGGTGTCGCCGTTCTGCAGATAATCTGGCGATTCGTCCGAGTGCCCCGGAGGTTCCCAAGTGCCGCACCAGTCCCAAGTGCCGTGCCAGCTCAGCAAGGCCAGAGCCTGCCAGGAGGTGACCGCGTGACCGCGTTCATCGACCCGCTCTCCGACGAGCGAGGTGCTGACGGGGCCGGCGGCGGCTACACGGTCTACTGGGCGTCGGCGGAGCGCGTGACGCTCTCCAGGCCGTTGCAGCGCTTCCTCATGGATGCCCACGCCGCACGACTCCGGCCCGTTCTCGTCACCACCGACCACGCGCACGTCTCCACCTTCGTCGCGGATGCGTTCCAGGCGGCAGGAGGCTACTGGGCCGTCTCCTTCGGGGGAGCGATGTTCGACGCCTTCCGGGGAACACGCATCTCCAGCTTCGGCGACTTCTGGGCGCCAAGGGCCGACCGAGTGCCAGAAGCGCACCCGACGCTCTCTCGCCTTCGCGAGCACACCGTCCCCTCGTTCGTCTTCGACGTGTACGTGCGAGACCGCGCCGACGAGCGCACCCTGATCGGTGGTGTCGCCGACCAGCTCGTCGCTGGTCTCGGCGGGACCGGGCTCGAACGGTGGGGTGTGGTCGAACCGCTCGCCGGGCGCTGGTCTCATGCTGCCGTCACCGAGTCGATGCGGCGGCAGATGCCCGTCACCGAGCGCCACTACGCATCCGGTGACGACGGTGCGGTCGTGAGCCTCGCAGCGTCCCGGACCAAGACGGGACTGCTCGAGCACGTGCGGGGCACCGTGCCGATCCGCGACGCGGAGCTCTCCCCGCTCGCCAACGTGCCAGGCGGTGCGCTCGCCGCGCATCCGCGAGTCCTCGACACCCTGCAGGCGCTGGCAGAGCGGGCACGCGTGAACGTCGCGCTCCTGTCCTGCGGCGAGGTCGAAGAGCGAGCTGGCTCCTCCGGGCGGCTCCCAGGCGTACGCAGGCCAGAGCAGCCATTGGCTGTCCTTCTCGGCGCCCGCGCCGTCCGCGACCTCGCGGTCGACGTCGAGGCGCTCGCCGAGCGACACGACGTCACGACCGTCGGCCTCCGCCGGGCTCCTGCGCTCGTCGTCCGCCTCTCCGGTGGCGACCCGCTGTGGCACCAGCTGCGTGCGTTCGCCTCCGACCTCGACCAGGAGCGCCTCGCGTCCGCACTCGCCCTCGAGTTCGCCACGGGCGACACCAAGGTCGGGAGGAGCTGAGCATGCCGATCGAACTGGTCCTGCTGAGTGAGGTGGCGCCGAGCGACGAGGTCGTCGCGCGCGCCATCGCGGACACGCATCCGGAAGGGCAGCTCATCTCGTTCGAGGGAGGCGCGGTCCGCCACGCCGTCGACGGCGACGGCGCATCGCTGCTCACGCTCTTCGAGAGCCAGCCGATCGTGGACGCGACGAGCGCGGCCGCGGCGCTGGCGCACCCGCCCGCCGCGTTCGGGCTCTGGACGGAGGTGACCGTGCCGAGGGGCGCGGCACAGCAAGGGCGTGAGCTCGCCGAGCGGCTCGCGTCGGCGATCGGCGGCTCAGTGACAGAGAGGGTGTGACGTGTCCGACTGGAAGATCGATCCGACCGGCGTGCAGGGCGTGCTCACGAGCGTGCAGGCCACGCAGGGTGAGCTCGCGACCGTCATCACGGAGGCCGGCATGAACGGCGTCATGGCCGGGGTCGCGTGGGGCGGCGGCATCACCGCCGGAGTCTCCGAGGCACTCGCCGGGCTGCTCACGGAGCAGCAGTCGAATGTCACCGCGGTCGGCAACACCGTGAACGCGAGCGTCGCGGGTGTCGCCAACGCCGTCTACGCCTACAACAACGGGCAGGAGCAGATGGCGCTCGAGTTCCAGGGTGCCATTGCCGACGGCTCGAACGGCGACTTCAGCTTCTTCGAGCAGCACGGATACCAGGGGGACGCATGACGATCGAAGTCTGCACCGGGGACGGCCTCATCGACCCGTCTGCGTTCGTCTGCAAGAGCGCGGACCTCGACACCTCGGTCATCGAGGGCTCGGCGACCTCGCTCGAGGGCATGGGGAGCGGCCTCGTCGAGAAGGTGTCGACGATCAGCACGACCTGGGCGGGCATCGGGGCCTCGTACCAGGCCCCAGAGCAGGAGTCCGTGTACGCGGCGATCTCGCCGGCGACCAACGCGGCCTCCGACGTCGAGACGAGCTTCTCGAGCGCGGCCGGCTACCTGCGCACCTACGCTGAGGAGCTCGAGGGCGTCAAGACGACGCTCAAGGACCTCGAGGATCGAGCCGCCGCCTTCCGGCAGGAGGCGCTCCGGGGCTACAACGTCACGGTGTGGGATGCGCACGGGCTGTCGTGGGAGTGGGCGACGACCGACATCACGAAGCTGGGCGACAAGACCGAGCACATCTCGTGGACCGAGCACGGCCCCGCGCGGGACAAGAACGAGGAGCTGCTCGCCGAGTACGCCGCGATCATCGAGACCGTCTCCGCCGCCGCGACGACTTGCGCTGCCGGGCTCGAGACGCTCAGCACGGGCAGCTACGTCACGGAAGACGAGGCCATCACCGCCGAGGCGATCATGGCGTCGACAGAGCTGCCCTGGGGCTACCCGGCCGACGAGGACCGCAACTGCTCCGAGTCGGTCGCGCACGGCGCCGGCAATTTCTGGCACGGCACGTGGACGGGCGCGGCGTCGCTCATCGGCCGCGACCCCGTCTCCGGCGAGTGGGGCTGGGACAAGGCGGGCGCGGCCTGGGGAGGGCTTGGCAACTTCGCCCTCTCGACGGCCGTCGTGCTGTCGCCGACGACCTGGGCCGTGAAGCTCGTCGCTCCGGGATCGGAGGCCGATCAGTGGTTCGACGATCGCGTGAACGTCGCCGCGACCGGCTGGGGGAGCCTCATCGGCTGGGACCACCAGGCTGCGCTGGCAGGAGAGAACGGCTTCCACGCCTGGGAGGAGGACGCCGTCGCGACGGGCACCGAGACGCTCGCGAACATCGGCACGTTCTTCATCCCAGGGGCGAACATCGCCAAGGGCGTCTCGACGGCGGGCCGGGTCGGCTCGATCGTGACGCGTGCCGGTGCCTTCGCCGCCGACTTCGCCATCCCCGGCGGCTCGCTTGCCGTCGGTCTCGCGACGCGGGGCATCCGGTTCTCGCCGGACGGCCTGCGCATCACGCCGTACGTCGGGGCGACCGGGATCGTGGATGCGCTCGCTCCCACGAGAGGGGTCCCTCCCGTGTCGAACGCGTTCGGCCTCGAGGCGCCCGGCTCGACAAGCCTCCCGGGAACGGGAGCTGTGCCGGGAACTGGAACTGTGCCGGGAACAGGGACCGTGCCGGGCACCGGAGCTGTCCCCGGAACTGGAACTGTCCCGGGAACGGGCGCCGTGCCTGGCACCGGAACCCTCCCGGGCACCGGCCCGGGGTCGCCGACCGCGCCCACTTTCGACCCACCGCCTGCGCACGCACCGGATGGGCCGGGTTCGGCTGTGCCTGGCGGCGATGCGCCTGGCGGCGAGTCCCCGCGGACGGGCGCTCCGGTCAACTCGCCCGGCGTGGAGCCCTCGAGCATCGACCCGCACTCCGCGCACCGCACTCCGACGGACATCGGCGTCGACCGCTCGGCGGACTTCGACGGGCACCACAGCACGCGCTCCGAGCAGGAGGCGATCCGGCATGAGGCGCTCGAGACCCGCAACGAGCAGCTCGAAGCCCTGAACGACCTCGATCTCACGGTCGATGTCGACGGCGGGGCGCTCAACAAGAAGAACATCATGGCGACCATCGACGAGCTCAACGACCAGCTCGATGAGCTGGACCTGCCGCCGGAGGAGCACGCCGCCGCGGCGCAGGCGATCGCCGACCTCGAGGTCGCGGCCAGCGCCGAGCGCGAGGCCTTCGGGGCGCAGGTGGGCGCATCCGAGCAGATGGGCGACCAGGCGGCACGCGACGCGATCGCCACGCAGGGCGGAACGGTTGTGGTCGACGGCGACGGGGCTGGCCCCGGGACGTTCGATCAGATCGGTCTGCGCGTCGGCGAGGACGGAACGCAGACGCTCATCGTCGCCGAGGCGAAGGGCGGCAGCGCGCGCCTCAGCACGACGGGCCGGATCCTCCCAGACGGCACGACGCTGTCCGACGGCACCGTGCTGCCGAATGGCAGCCGCGCGGCTCAGGGGTCCACGCTGTACTTCAACGATGTGTTCCGCAACGACGCCAACCTCGCCGCGTACCTCCGCGACAATCCGGCCCTCGCCGCGGGCCTGGCCGACGGCTCGGTCAGGGTCGACTACCAGCTCGTCAAGGCGAGCCCGGGTGGCAGCATCTCCGTCCAGAGGCTCGGCCTCAACCCTGCCGAGCTGAACCTCGGCCTGCCTCGATAGGATCAGCCCATGGATGCACTCTCGCGCGCGACAGACGAACAGGTGCGGGCGGTCTGCGCGGCCTTCGACGCGGTCGAGTGGCCGCTCGGTCGCGACGGCTACGCGGCGCTGGCTGAGGAACTCGGCTGGCAGCCGAAGCTTGAGACGTCGAGCGGCATCCAGCATCGCTCCGGCTACCCCGTGAGCCTCCCGACCGTGCGGTCGCTGGTCGCCGACGAGGCGGTCTCGCAGATCACGATCGCCGCGAGCGACAAGAGCGACGACTCGGCGGCCCTCTCTCAGGCGGCGAGCGCCCTTCGCGACGCGGTGCACTCGCAGCTCGGGGCCCCGTCGGGCCAGCAGCAGGGAGACCCCTACTGGGAGCTGGGCAACGGCGGACGCATCTGGCTGAAGTCGGTGCCGAAGAAGGTGCTCCTCGTGGTCCAGGACCAGCGCTTCGCCGATATCGAACGCGTCGAGGAGCGTCTCGGTATCGACCCGAGCCGCAATCCGGGCACCGCCGACGACAACCGGTAGCAGCCCGCTGCGCACTGCGCAGCGACCCGAGACGACAGAAGACGGCGGCACGCGTGAAGCGTGCCGCCGTCTTGGGTGCGGGCGTCCCGTGCTCTGCCGAGCGGAAACTCGGCCGAGCACGGGAGGCGCGGCCTAGCTTGGGATCGAGGCGCGCGCAGCCGACAGGGCGCGGCGTGCGACGTCGTCGTTCTCGACGAGCGAGTTGCGGATGGCGGCGATCACGTCGCGCACCTGCTGGCCGGCGGAGTTCCACTGCTGCTCGAGGTGCGCGTACTCCTCGGAGACGCCGTCCGCCTGGTAGTCGGCCATGGCCTGCTTGACGTCGGCGTCGCGGCGGTCGAGTGCCGACTCGAGGCGTGCGGCGACCTGCTCGAAGTTCGCCTGCGTCGCCTCGGAGGAGCCGATGTTGTAGTCGTTGCGGTCCATCTGGTTCGTGAACATGCGTGTTCTCCGGTTCTCGGGAAGGCTAGGCCTGCGGGCGGATGCGCGACAGGAAGGACTCGGAGCTGAAGTCGGTCGAGTTCGACGACGCCTCGTGGGTTGCCGCGCCGTCATCGGCGGCAGCGACGAACGCCTTGTTCTGGCCGCTGATCGACGTGACGATGCCGGCGAGCGCCGAGTTGAGGGCGTTCGAGATGTCGTCCGTCTTGGCCTTGAAGTTGTTGAAGCTGGCCTTCGCCGGTCCGTTGAAGGTGGACGCGAGCGGCTCTGCAGCATCGAAGAGCTGCTTGACGAGCTCGCCGAGGTCGTCCGATTCGGTCTGCGACTTGTTCCCGAGCGTGACCAGTGTCTGGTCTTCCATTGCGAACTTCATGGCATCCTCTCCAGCACCGCGGTCGGCGCGCGTTGTCCTCCGGAGACGTCAGTTCAGCATGATCGCACCGCCCTCGTCCAACTTTTTCGAGGGGAGTTCTCCCCTCCCGGGGTCAGGTTCGTCCGACTAGCCTTGCCACTCGTGTGGAAACAGGCCGATCTCCCAGCGGCGACCCGCCAGCGCGCCTGGTCGGTCGTGGTCGATGTCGCGCTCGGACTCGTCCTCGTGGCTGGCCTGTCGCTCTTGGCCGCGCGGATCAGCGGCGCGTTCGCCGCGCTTGTCGGAGCATCCGCGGCTCTTCTGATGCTCGGCCTCTGGTGGTGGCTGCGGTCGGCCCTCGGCACGAGCCCTGGCCACGCGCTGCTCGGCCTGCGCACCGTCGCGCGCTCGACGGGGATGCCCGCGCGACCGCTTGCCGGCGCGCGTATGACGCTCGACATCCGCGGAGGCCTCGACCCGCTCGAGCTGATGCCGGCTCCCATCGAGCTCGCACCGCCCACGCGTGTTCCCCAGCGCTTCTCGAGCCCGGACCTGGAGCTGCACTTCGACGACGGCTCGCGTCACGTCGTGCGCGGCGTCATCATCGTGGGTCGTGCGCCGCAGGCCACCTCGAGGGGGCAGCGGCCCGTGGCGGTCCCCGACTTCTCGCGGAGTCTCGCGCCGACGCACGTGCGCCTCGAGCCGAACTTCGATGGCGTGCTGGTCACCGACCTCGGCAGCATCGGCGGCACGTGGGCCTTCGCCGGCGGCGACCCGAGGCGGCTCCAGCCGGAGACCGCCATCACGGTTCCCTTCGGCACCGTGCTCGCCCTCGGGTCGCGGCGCGTGCGTCTCGGACGGCCCGGCGCGAACATCGCAGGATCGGGGGTGGCGGCATGAGCGACACCGACCGTACCCTCATCGACACGACTCGCGCCCACCGCGAGCGGATGCTGGGCGCGCTCGCGCACGGACCGCAGGCGACGCGGCGGTCGGTCAACACCAACGTGGGGCGACTGCTCGGCTCGGTCATCCTCGGGGCCGTCATCTGCTGCGCGTGCCTCGGCACGAGCTTCGTCGTGAACCTCCTCGAGGACCGGAAGCAGCAGGAGGCGATCTCCGCGTTCCAGGCCGCAGCCGCCGCGAACCCCGTGCTGCCCGGCGGCACGGTCGTCAAGGATGAGGCCACGGGCTTCCTCCTCGATCAGGCGACGGGCGAGTACACGGACCCACGGACGGGGTTCGTCGTCGACCCCGTGACCGGCTACGCCACCGACCCGGAGGGCAAGCTCATCGACACGAGGATCGGCTGGTACATCGACCCCGCGACGGGCTACTACACGAACCCGACGAGCGGCATCACGATCGACCCGCAGACGCTGACGGTCGTCGAGTGAGCGGCCTCCGGATGACCACCCGTCGCACGACCCCTGAGGAGCACTGAGTGTCGTACACGCGACTCACCGTCATCGGCAGCGAGCGCAAGGCCGAGCTCGCACTCCCGAACAGCGAGCCCGTCGGGGTGCTCCTGCCGCACGTGCTCGAGCTCCTCGAGGAGACCCCGAGCGGGGGCGCCGTGCTGACGCTGACGACACTGACGGGCGTATCCCTCGACTTCGACGCGACCCTCGAAGAGCAGGGCGTGCGGCCTGGGGCACTGCTGCGGGTCACGACCGTGGATGATGCTCCGCAGGCGCCGGAGGTCATCGACATCACGGACGCCATCACCGAGGCTGGCGCTGCGAGGCGGGACGCCTGGACGCAGGCGCACACACGTTCCGTGCTCGCGGTGGCCGCCGGTCTCGCCGCCGCTGGAGCCGGGTTCTGGGTCAGGAGCGCGTTCGCGCTGCCCGCCGAGTGGATGCTCGCCGCGGTCGCGCTGCTCGCCGCCGCTGGCGCGGGTCTGGCGCGGTCCGGCCAGCGGGCCGCGGTGGCTGGGGTGGCGAGCGCTGCGCTCGGCCTCGCCGTGCCCGCCGCTTTCGGCCTTGCCGCCGAGATCGGTGCGGCGAGTGGCCGCGAGGGCGGCTGGGACGCGCTGCCGACCGTCGTGCTCGTCGCGGCGATGGCGGCATGGTTCGTGCTCGGCCTCGTCTGGGGTGTCGGCTTCCAGCGGACCTCCGCGAGGTACGGGGCTGGGGTCGGGCTGCTGCTCAGCGCCGGGCTGTTCTTCGTCGACCTGGCGGGCTTCGACCGCGGTGGCGTGGCCGTGTTCGCCGCGGTGATGAGCGTCGCTGTGCTCGGTCTCCTCCCCGGCGCGGCGCTCTCGCTGAGCGGGCTCACCGCCTACGACGACCGCATCATGCGCGGCGCGCGCGCCACGACGTCGGATGTCCGGGCGGCGATCGCGGAGTCGTTCGCGCAGCTCACCTGGACCGTCATCGCGGTGTCGGCCGTCGCGATCCTCTCGCTCTCCGAGCTGCTGCTCTCGCAGGACCCGTGGCGGCAGGGACTCGCCGCGTCGCTCGCCGTCATCGCGCTGCTCCGCATGCGGACGTTCCCCCTCGCGCCGCCGCGCATCGCCCTCCTGCTGGCTGCCGCGGTGCCGACCGCGCTGTGGCTGCTCTCGACGACGCTCGTCAGCGACGAGGGGAAGGCGCTCATCGCGGGCGTCGCTGCGCTCGTCGCCGTCGTCGTCGCGGCGTGGGAGCCCAGCGAGGTCGTCGCCGCGAAGCTCAGGAGATGGGCGGACATCCTCGAGCTGCTTGTCGTGCTCACGGTCGTGCCCCTCGCGCTCGGCTCGTTCGGCGTCTTCGCCGACCTCCTCGAGGCCTTCCGTTGAGTCGCCTCGACGGGTTCAGGCAGGCGCTCACGGCTCGCGGCGCGGCCGAGCTGCAGGACCTGCGCGAGCGGGCAGCCGTGCCCCTCGCGCTCCGGCGACGTGTCGGCGTCGCCTCGCTGGTTCCGGGCTCGGGATGCACGACCGTCGCCGTCGAGCTCGCGCGCTTCCTCTCCTCCGCGAGAAACAACCGGGTCCGCTTTGTCAGCGCGCAGGGTCCCAGCCCACGACCGGAGCGCGGCCTCGAGGGCACGAGCGTCGAGGCCCTCGAGCTCGCCCCGACCGAGTGGCCGGCGGACGTCGAGGCGTGGTGGCGGCTGCACCGCGCCTCGAGCGACCGGTACGACCTCACCGTCACCGACTGGGGTACCTCCCCGCTCGCACGCATCCGCGACCTCGCCGAGCATTCTCACGTGCTCTGCCTCGTGACGACCGCCGAGCGCGCGAGCATCCAGCACGCCCTGGACATCGCCGCCGCCATCGGCGAGCGCACACGCGTCGTGCTTGTCGCCGTCGACGTGCATCGGAGGGCCGGCCTCGCCACCGAGAGGCTCGTCAGCAGGCTGCCGTTCCCCGCGGTGCTCGTGCGGCACGACCGGGCGCTGGGAGCGGGCGCGGCGCGCGGTCTCGACGGCGTGCGGATGCTGCGCCTCGGCGCCAGGGTCATCGACGCCGCCGCGGGCATCGCGGTGCCGCCTGCTCCTGTTCCTGTGCCTGCCCCCACGCCCCAGGCCCCGCCCCAAGCTCCGCCTCGCGTCCCGGCCCCGGCCCAGGCCAGTCAGGCTCCGCCGCAGGTCCCGCCGCAGGTCCCGCCGTCGGCGCCCCCGCACGTCCCCGCACCCGCCCAAGTGTTCCCGCCAGCACCCCACGCCGACCGACCAGGAGCGCGACCGTGAGCATCCGTGACGCCCACCGCCCCACACGAACGGTCTTCCCCGCGCCCAGGCCCGAGGCGAGGCAGCTCGCCTCGCCCCCCACGCTCAGCGACGAGGCGAGCGCGACGCCGTTCCAGTTCCTCCTGCCGGTCGTCGGCGCCCTCACCTCCGTGACGATGATGGTCGTCATGCGCAACGGGCAGCCGCTGTTCCTCTTCATCGCGGGCATCGTGTTCGTCGTCGCGATCGTCTCGGGCGTCGGCTTCGCCGTCTCCGCGCGGGGCCGCGCCGGGCGCGCGCTCCGCCTCCGCCGCAAGCGCTACCTCGACTACCTCGAACGGCAGCGCAGCGAGCTGCGTGACGAGGCGACGGATGCGGTGCGGGCCGCGAGGCTCGTGCACCCCGACCGCAGCGGGCTCGCCTCCCTTGTGCACGACCCCGCGCGCCTCTGGGACCGCCGCAGAGGCGACGCCGACCACCTGCAGGCGCGCGTGGGAACGGCGACCGTGCCGTGGTTCCAGCTCGCGGTGGCCGCCGAGGATTCGCCCACCGAGCCCGCCGACCCCATCCTGCTCCGCGAAGCGCAGCTGCTCGCCGAGACGCACAGCGAGATCCCCGGCATGCCCGCCATAGCTGACCTTCGCGGCGCATCCGTCGTCGCCGTCATCGGGCCGCGGGAGCGGACCGTGCCCCTCGCCCGCGGCCTCGTCGCCCAGCTCGCAAGCCACCAGCTGCCCGACGACGTGCAGCTCGCCGCCGCCTTCGCCCCAGATCGCGGCGACGACTGGCGGGGCTTCGACCTGCTGCCGCACGCGCAGAACCCCCGGCTGTTCGACGGGCCCGTGCCCGCGCGTCGCGTCGCCCCCGAGCTGCGGCAGCTCGCCGCCGTGCTCGGCAGCGAGCTCCTCGACCGCACGCAGACGGCGGCCGCCGCGAGGCGCCGGGGCGGCAAGGCCACCGCGCTGACCAGCCTCGTCGTCATCGACGACCGCCACGGAGAGCCCGCCCGACCGTTGCAGCTGCCCGACCGCAGCTACACGCCGAGCGAGATCGGCGTCACCGTCATCCACCTCATCGACGATCGCCTCGACGAGCCCGACGACGTCGACGTCCGCATCGAGCTCGACGCGGACGGGGCCGCGCGCCTCACCCACGATGCCGGCGGCAGCGGACAGCGGACGGTGCAGTTCGACGCCGACGAGCTCACCGCGACCGCCTTCGACGGCCTCGCCAGGACCCTCGCCGCGAAGCGCACCTTCGCGGCGGCGGGCGCTCGCGACGACGAGGGCCCAGCCGCCGACATCGCCGAGATCCTGGGCGTGCCCCTCGACAGGCCCGTCTCCCTCGACCGCGTCTGGGCGCCACGGCAGCCAGCGGAGTTCCTCCGCGTCGCGTTCGGCGTCAACGACCAAGGGCGACCCGTGCACCTCGACCTCAAGGAGAGCGCGCAGCAGGGCATGGGCCCGCACGGCATCTGCATCGGAGCCACCGGGTCCGGCAAGTCCGAGATGCTGCGCACCCTCATCCTGTCGCTCGCCGTCTCCCACCCGCCGGAAGACCTCGCGATGATCCTCGTCGACTACAAGGGCGGTGCCGCCTTCGCCCCGTTCGAAGGCCTGCCGCACCTGGCCGGCCTCATCGACAACCTCGCTGACGACCCGCAGCTCACGGTCCGCGCCAAGGCCTCCCTGCAGGGTGAGGTCGTGCGCCGCCAGCAGCTCCTCAAGAGCGCCGACTCGTCGCCCTCGATCTCCCACTACCGCGAGCTGCGGCGCACCCGCCCTGAGCTGGCGCCCATGCCGCACCTGTTCGTCGTCATCGACGAGTTCGGCGAGCTCCTCACCGCCGAACCCGACTTCATCGACCTCTTCCTGCAGATCGGCCGCATCGGTCGCTCCATCGGCGTCCACCTCCTCCTCTCGAGCCAGCGCATCGAGGGCGGGAAGCTGCGGGGACTCGACACCTACCTCTCCTACCGCCTCGGCCTGCGCACCTTCAGCGAGGCGGAGTCCCAGGTGGTCCTCGGCTCCAACGATGCGTTCCACCTGCCGCCAATCCCCGGCTACGGCTACCTGAAGGTCGACACGAGCGTCTACCAGCGCTTCCACGCCGGCTACGTCTCCGGGCCGGTCGACGAGGTCGCCGAGGCGCGCCCTGCCTCCGACGACGAGCATCCGCGCATCGTCGAGGTCCCCGCCTACAACGGCATCGAGAGCGGGGGAGACCCGGATGCGCCGCTCGTGCTGCGTGCGCCGGAGACGCGGCGCACCCTCATCGACGACCTCGTCGCGCAGCTCGACCGGCCGCACAAGGTCCGGCCGGTGTGGCTGCCGCCACTCGCCGAGCGCATCTCGCTGGGCGACGCCTTCGCCGCCGGATCCGGGCCCGCCGCCGAGCCGACGATCGCCGGCGCCACCTCCCTCGCCGACCCGAGCGACGGGCATCCGCTACGCATCGTCGTCGGCGTCGAGGACGAGCCCGCGAACCAGCGCCAGGAACCCTGGGTGCTCGACCTCACCAAGTCCGGCGGCCACATCGCCATCATCGGCGGGCCGCAATCGGGGCGAAGCACCGCGCTTCGCACGATCGCGGCCTCCCTCGCGCTGAGCGGGTCGCCGGGGGCCGTCGGCATCTACGGCATGGACCTCACGGGTGGTGGACTGCGCAGGCTCGAAGCGTTCCCGCACGTCGGCGGTGTCGCCGCTCGGGGCGACGACTCTCGCCTCGTGCGCCTCGTCGAGGAGCTCACCGCCATGCTCCGCATGCGCGAGGAGCTGTTCAAGCGCCACAGCATCGACAGCACGGCGCAGCTGCGGGCCATGCACGCAGCCGGCAAGCTGCCGGAGCTCCCGACCGCCGACATCGTGCTGCTCGTCGACGGATACGGCGCGCTCCGTCAGGACTTCGAGCACCTCGACGGCCCCTTCACGAAGCTCATGCTGCAGGCCTCCAGCTACGGCATCCACCTCGTCGTGACGCTCGGTCGCTGGAGCGAGCTGCGCATGGCCCACCAGTCGCTCTTCGGCACGCGCATCGAACTGCGCCTCAACGACCCCGCCGACTCCGCCATCGACCGGAAGCTCGCGAAGTCCGTGCCGCCCGACTCCCGTGGGCGCGCCCTCACCGACGCGAAGACGCTCGCCCAGTTCGCCCTCCCGGCGCTCGAAGCGGTCGACCCCGACCAGGTCGGCGAGGCTCTCGAGGAACTCGCGGCTCGCGCCGCGGAGTCCTGGAGCGGGCCAGCGGCGGCCCCCATCCGCCTCCTGCCGAACACCATCGACCCGTCGACGCTCCCGGATGCCGCCGACGAGCCGACGGCCGTGCCCCTGGGGCTCCGACAGGACACCATGGACAGCGCCCTCTGGGATTTCCTCGACTCCGACCAGCACCTGGTTGTGCTCGGGGACGCGAAGAGCGGCAAGTCGACGGCGCTGCGCGTCATCGCGAAGGGGCTCGTCGAGCGGTTCACGCCGGACGAGCTCGCCATCGCGGTCGTCGATCCGCGTGGCAAGGTGCCGAGCGTCATCCCCGAGGAGTACCTCGCGGCGCACGCCAGATCGGCCGCCCAGGCCAGTGGGCTCGCCGCCTCCATCGCGAGCGAGCTCGCCGAGCGTCCCGGACGCACCGCCGAGCAGCTGCGCAAGACGCCGAGGGTCGTGCTGCTCGTCGACGACTACGACATCGTCGCGGCGGGTGGCACTGACCCGCTCGGCGCGCTCGTGCCGCACCTGCCCGCGGCCCGGGACCTTGGCATCCACATCGTCGTGACGAGGCCGGTGGCCGGCTCGACGAGGGCCATGTACGCGCCGTTCCTCCAGAGCACGCGCGACACGGGCGGTGCGCTGCTGCTGCTCTCCGGCGACCGCAGCGAGGGCCAGATCGCGCCTCGCGTCTACGCCGAGCGGATGCCCCCTGGGCGCGGCAAGTACCTGCGCCGCGGCGAGGCACCCGCGGTCGTGCAGCTCGCGAACCTCCCCGAGGCCCTCTGACCCCTCCGCCTTGCCCCGACCCGCCGAGGTCAGCGAGTGGTGAGGGCCTGGAACTCGGGGTTCTTGCGGATGAACGAGGCGACGTACGGGCACTGCGGCACGATCGTGAGGGCCGACTGCTCGCCGAGGGCCGTGAGCGCCGCATCCGTCAGGACGGCGGCGAGACCCTGCCCCTGGTAGGCGGGGTCGACGACGGTGTGGTCGATGACGATCGCATCGGCCGTCGTGACGTAGCTCAGGTAGCCGAGTTCGTTGCCGTCGCCGTCGTTGAGGGCGAAGCGCGAGCGATCCTGCTGGTGCTGGACGGTGTTTGACATGGCCAGAGGGTACGCCGTGCCGCGAACAGCCACCTCGATGTCGGCTGTGCCAGTCCCGTGCGCCGCTCGCGGCGAGGCCGTCCCTCGTATCCGCGCCACTCGGCCAGCCCCTGGGGCGCGTGCGCAAGGCTGTGCGAGGGTTGACCGGTGACTGAGGAGCAGCAGGGCCAAGCACCCGACGATCAGGGGCGTCGTGCTGAGCGCGCTGAGCGGACGGAGCGCACCAAGCGGGGAGTCTCCGCGCGGGTTCGCCGCAACAGGAAGATCGCAGCGGCGGCGCTGGCCGTGGTCGTCCTGCTCGGCGGCGGCTTCGTCTACTGGGCGGTCACCGCGGCATCGAACGGGGATGCGAACGTGCCGACGATCGCATCCACGACGCCGCCCGCGACCCCATCTGCCTCGGCGACCTCGACACCGACGCCGGAGTCCACCCCGACGGCAGACCCCACCCCGACGGAGACGCAGCCCCCTGCGGCGGCCCTGAACATCACGGACCCCAACAGCATCACGGTGCTCGTCAACAAGCAGACCCCGCTTTCCCCGGCCGATTATGCGCCGGGCGATCTCGTGGCGATGTCCGACATCGGCGTCCCCTCCGCCAACGGCCACTCGCTCCGCTCGGAAGCGGCAACCGCAGTGCAGACCATGTTCGCGGCGGCCAGCGCCGAAGCCGGCCTCACCCTCGACATGACCAGCGGGTACCGCGACTACGGGCTGCAGACGGAGCTGTACACCGGCTACGTCGCCGAGTTGGGGCAGGAAGCCGCCGACCTCACCTCGGCCCGGCCCGGCTACAGCGAGCACCAGACGGGGCTCGCCGCAGACATCTCCTCACAGGGAGAGGGCTGCGTCCTCGAGCAGTGCTTCTCGACGACCGCCGGTGGGCAGTGGCTCGCTGCCAACGCGCACCGGTTCGGGTTCATCCTGCGCTTCCCCGACGGAGCCACCGCGACCACCGGATACGAGTTCGAGCCCTGGCACTACCGCTACGTGGGCGCCGAGACATCGGCCGCGATGCAGGCGGCCGGCGCGACGACGTACGAGGAATTCCTTGCCGCTCCCGCGGCACCGGGCTACTGAGAAGACGATGCTCGGTAGAGTTCTGCCAGAGCTTTGGAAGCAGAAGCACTCCAAGACCAGGAGGTCGAGATGGCAACGTGCCCCACGTGTGGTGCCGAAGCGCAGGTCGGACAGAGATTCTGTGCCGAGTGCGGTACCAAGCTGACGGTCGCGCGTCCTCGCGCCACTGAGGGCGAAGGCAGCAACGCGGCGCCTCGCCGTCCCGCGGATATCGGTGCTGGGGGGTTCCGCTGGAACGCCTCCGCGCCCACTCCGCCCTCCGAGGTGGTGGGTCGTGCTCGCGAGGAAGCGCAGCAGGCGGCTCCACCGTCGAGCGACGGCGACGACTTCTTCGCACGGTACCGGCCGAAGGCCGCGTCGCCGAGCGCACCGGAGGCTGACGACGACGAGGCTGACGACGCCGAGTCGGCTGCCCCGGAACCGCAGTCGTACCTCCGCTCGCGCCGCCGGTTCAACCCCGACCTGCGTGCCACGGGTGAGCGCGACATCGTCGCCCCGAACCCGGTCGCAGCTGAGCCCTTCTCTCCCCCGACCCCCGCGGTCCCGAGGAAGCCGGCCGTTCCCACAGCGGTCGAGCCCCCCGTCGAGGAGCCGACGCCCGCATCGACGCCTGCCGCGGCGGATGCTCCAGCGGCGCCGGGCGCTACGGGGCCGGTTCGCGACGCGTTCGCCTTCGAGCCGCCGACCACGGAGTTCGATGTGCTTCCCATGAGCACGCCGACGCGCGCCGCCGGTCCGACCGGATCCTCTGGCAGCGACGACGAGGCCCGAGGCCAGGTCCCGAGCTGGTTCTCCGGCCTCGAGGGCACTGGCGACCCGGCTCCCGTGGCCTCGGCACCCGCCGAACCCGCAGCACCCGCAGCACCCGCAGTCCCCGCTGCGCCAGTCGAGCCCGCAGCACCCCCTGCCGCAGTGCCGACAAGCGCGGCGCCGCAGTTCGGCCGCCCACCGGCGCAGGCCGAGGACTCCACGCCGGCAGCACCCGCGAACGCGGGGCCGCGCGAGGCCACGACGGCCGAGCCGCAGGCTCCCGCGAGCAGCCCCAGGATCCCGTCCTTCCGCGCCGACCCACCAGCTGCTCCCGCGCCGAGGGTGGTCCCGTCTTCGCCGCCGATGCCGGCGACCGGCGACCCCCTGCGGGGCGCATCCGCAGCCCCTGTCTTCCCGAGCGGGCCTGCAGTCGTGCCGGGCGAGCCGCCGCGCGCAGCACCCGCGGAGAGCAGCGCCTTCGATGAGCTCCTCGCCGGAGAGCGCAGCGACGGCAGCGTCCTGGACGACTCGGATCGCCCCATCGTCTCCCGCGACTTCGAGCAGACCGGCATCGTGCCGCTGCCCTCGCGAACCCGGGAGAGCTTCGGAGGCGCACGAGAGTCCGAGCGGCAGGATGCGGCCGATCTCTTCGGCGCGCCAGCCACGCCAGCTGCGCAGATCCCGCCAGCGCCATCCGCCCCGCAGGCGCCCCAGGCCCCACAGCCACCCGTGGCCGAGCACGCGCCAGACGCCGAACCGCGGACTCGCGCGCTGCCGCGACAGGGTGCGAGCCAGGAGTTCGACCACGCCCCTGCTGACGACCGCGATCGGCAGGCAGCCGCTGGCACCGCAGCTGCGACCGCCGCCGGAGCCGCAGTTGCTGGGGCTGCTCCATCACTGCCCTCCGAGCGAGGCACGACGCGGCCGCCGCGGTCCGACGATGGCCAGCGCGAAGAGGACCCGGCCAGGGAACTCCTCTCGAGCTGGTTCGACGAAGACGACGCAAGCGAGCAGCCGTCGGCGCCCGCATCCGCCGGAGCGCGCGCGTCTCGCCGGCCCGCTCAGGCCGCCACGGCGTCTGCCGCCCCGGCGGGAGCCCCGCCCAGGTCTCCCGCACCCACCTCCGCCGGACCGGTCGGCGACGGGCCAGACCTCGAGCCCTCCGACCGCAACCCGTTCGATCGGGTCGGGGCGGCCCTCGGCGGCGGCAACGGCGGTGGCGGCGGTCGCATGGGAGCGGCCGTCCGCGGCCTCGACAACCGCAACCGTCGCCGTCTCGGCGTCATCGCGCTCTCGGTGGTCGGCTCGATCCTGCTCATCCTGTCCGCCATCATGATCGGCAATGTCGTCGGCGCGAACCGCGACGAGCCGACAGCGAGTGAGACTGCGCAGGAACAGCCAGCGACCGAGGATCCGACGACGCCCGCCGTCCCCGCCGCCGTTGCCGACCCCAACTTCGCCCCGGTCACGTTCACGAGCGAGACCGGCAACATCCGCTGCCAGATCACCCCGGAGACGGGTGTCACCTGCCAGCAGTACACGGTTGGCTTCGAGGTCCCGGAACAGGCCTGCGAGGCGGGAGCGACGGGCGTCGTGGTCGGTCTCGACTCGAACGGCTACACGTTCCCCTGCCTCACGGACGACATCCCGACCGAGGGCGCCGTCGTACAGCCCTACGACTCACCCGTGGCGCTCGGCGAGTTCGTGTGCGAGATCACGTTCGAGACCGGCGTGACCTGCTTCAACGCATCTGGTGACATCGTCAGCGTCGAGTACTCGGCGGGAGTCGGTCAGGCCGGACGCCTGAGCGCGACGAACCCGACCCCAGCGGCAGGGCAGTAGCGGCCCGCACGGCACGACGAAGAACGCTGCCTGCGTCCGCACCTCCCGAGCTTGACCGGAGGTGCGAGACGCAGGCAGCGTTCTTCGTGCGAGGACGCGCTGCTAGGAGCCCAGCGCCGCGTCGACGATCGCCTTGGCCTCCGCCTGCACGAGCTTCAGGTGCTCTGGCCCCTTGAACGATTCGGCGTAGATCTTGTACACGTCCTCGGTGCCGGATGGGCGGGCGGCGAACCACGCGTTGGCGGTCGTGACCTTCACCCCGCCGATCGCCGCACCGTTGCCTGGGGCGTGGCTGAGGCGCGCCGTGATGGGGTCGCCGGCGACCTCGACCGCGGAGATGGCGTCGCCGTCGAGCTTGCCGAGCACGGACTTCTGCGCCGGCGTGGCCGGGGCGTCGACTCGCTCGTAGGCGGGGCGGCCGAACTCCGCGACGAGCTCCTCGTAGCGCTGCGACGGGGTCTTTCCCGTGACGGCGATGATCTCGGCCGCCAGGAGGGCGAGCAGGATGCCGTCCTTGTCGGTGGTCCAGACGGTGCCGTCCTTGCGGAGGAACGAGGCCCCTGCGGATTCCTCGCCGCCGAACACGATCGAGCCGTCGATGAGGCCGGGCACGAACCACTTGAAGCCGACGGGCACCTCGACGAGCGTGCGACCGAGCGAGGCGGCGACGAAGTCGATCATGGTGCTCGACACGAGCGTCTTGCCGATGCCTGCCGTCACCGACCATTCGGGGCGGTGCGCGCACAGGTAGTCGATGGCCACGGCCAGGTAGTGGTTGGGGTTCATGAGGCCCGCGTCCGGGGTGACGATGCCGTGGCGGTCCGCGTCTGCATCGTTCCCGGTCAGGATGTCGTAGTCGTGGCGGCGCGCGAGCACGGAGGCCATCGCGGACTGCGACGACGGGTCCATGCGGATCTTGCCGTCCCAGTCGAGCGTCATGAACGGCCAGCGCGCATCCACGTCCGGGTTCACGACGGTGAGATCGAGGTCGTACTCGTCTGCGATGGCCTGCCAGTAGCGCACGCTCGCGCCGCCAAGGGGGTCTGCGCCGATGCGCACGCCCTTGCGCTTGATGGCGTCGACGTCGATGATGTTCTTCAGGTCGCGCACGTAGTCGCCCTTGAAGTCGTGGCGGCCCACGTTGCTCGTGTCCGGAGTGCCGCGCTTCACACCGTCGAGGCCCGCTTCGATGAGCTCGTTCGCTCGATTCGCGATCCAGCCCGTCGCGTCGCTGTCAGCCGGCCCGCCGTGCGGGGGGTTGTACTTGAAGCCGCCGTCCTGGGGAGGGTTGTGGCTCGGGGTGACGACGATGCCGTCGGCCTGCTCGGTGTTGGCCGGGTCCGCGTTGTAGCGGATGATCGCGTGGGACAGCGCCGGGGTCGGCACCCATTCGTCGTCGAGGTCGGCGAGCACGGTGACGCCGTTGCCGACGAGCACCTCGAGGGCGCTGCGCTCGGCCGGCTCGCTGAGCCCGTGCGTGTCGCGGCCGATGAAGAGCGGACCCGTGATGCCCTGCGCCTCGCGATACTCGACGATGGCCTGCGTGATGGCGAGGATGTGGGTCTCGTTGAAGGACGAGGTGAGGCTCGAGCCGCGGTGGCCGCTCGTGCCGAACGCGACGCGTTGCGTCGAGACGGCGGGGTCGGGGATCTTCTCGGCGTACGCAGCGATGAGTGCGTCGAGATCGATGAGGTCAGATTCAAGGGCGAGGCTGCCAGCGCGATCGTGCATGTCCACAGTCTGGCACCGCGAGGTGTCTCGTGGGGAGGAAGTCGAGCATCGGCATAGGCTGATCTCCATGACCGAAGCCAGTGCCGTGCCAGATGAGCGAGAGACGTACTCCTACCTCGGGCCGGCGGGCACCTTCACGGAGGCTGCGCTCGGCCAGGTCGAGGCGGCCCGGGGGCAGATCTGGCGGCCGGTGAGCAACGTCGGCGAGGCGCTTGCCGACGTGACGACGGGGCGCAGCGTCGCGGCGATGATCGCGATCGAGAACAGCATCGAGGGTGGGGTCACGGCGTCGCAGGATGCGCTCGCCACGATTCCGGGGCTCCGGATCGCGGGGGAGTACGAGGTCTCCATCTCCTTCAGCCTCGTGGTGCGCCCCGGAACCCGTCTCGAGGATGTCCGCACCGTCTCCGCGCATCCGGTGGCGTACGGGCAGTGCCGGAGGTGGCTGCACGCCCACGTCCCGGGCCACGAGCACGTCGCCGCGAACTCGAACATCGCCAGCGTCAATGCGCTCTTCGATGAGCGGGGTGACATCGACGCCGCGATCGCGCCGCGGGGGGTCGAGGGCCGCTTCGACGTCTCGGTGCTCTCCGAGGACATCCAGGACAACAAGATGGCGCGCACGCGCTTCGCGCTCGTCAGCCTGAGCCGCGAGCTGCCCGCCAGGACGGGCGCCGACAAGACGAGCCTCATCGTGGAGCTGCCCGAGGAGTTCCCGGGATCGCTCATGGTCATGCTGGAGCAGTTCGCGACTCGCGGTGTGAACCTGTCGATGATCACCTCGCGTCCGCTGCCCGACCGCATCGGCTCCTATCGCTTCGTGCTCGACCTCGACGGCCACATCGACGATGCGAGGGTGGCGGATGCGCTGCTCGGGCTTCGCCGGTTCAGTCCGCACGTCATCTTCCTCGGCTCGTATCCGCGTGCCGACCGGAAGCCGGTCGTCGTCGACCCCAAGTGGGGCGACGAGCACTTCGGGGAAGCGGTCGACTGGCTGAACTCTCTGCGCGGCTAGCGCGAGCCGGGATCGGGACCGCAGCTCTCGAGCAGGCTCGCCGCGAGGCGTCGGGCGCTGTCGACGGTGATGTCGAGGACGGGCCCGCCGTGGAGGAGGAGTGCGAGCCACGAGACGCGCTCGTGTGCCTCCTGATGCTGCACGAGCACAAGCGGGTCGACCGCGAAGGCGTGCTGTCGCCCGCCGGGGGATTCGTGGTCGGGCCTTCGCGACACGACCGACACCTCGCGGCTGAGGCTGTAGTGCAGGGTCTCGTCGGTGTCGAGGTGCAGTGCGACGCACCATTCTGGGCATCGCTGCGTGCCGGATGTCGTGGTCATGCGCGGGGTCTCCCTGCTTGCGTGCGACGATGGCGCTCCCGGTCCGGCACAGCCGGGAGAGTCGTCGCGTGTGGCGTACTCGGTCTGTCCGGACACCGTAGAGGCGACCACCGACGTTTCGCGCCCGACCGGGCGCCCGGGTCCGCGTCGCGAGGTCCAGGTCCCGAGCGGTCGCCTCTGAGAGACTTGGGTGCCCGCCCCGGCCTGGGGTCGCGTGCATTCTCGTGTCTGGAGGAGAGACAGCCATGTCGCCCACCACTCAGCGCCTGAGGCGTCTGCTGCGCACCGCGTGCCTGCTCGTCGCAGCAGCCCTCGCCGCCGTGCTCGTCTCCTGGGAGCCCGCGACGGCGCACGCCATCGAGATCGGGACAGCTCAGACGGCGACCGTGCAGTCTGTTCCCCAGGCGGCCATCGTCACGATCGCGGTCCTCTCGACGCTCATCATCGTGCTGCTCATCGCCTTCGTCGTCTGGATGCGTCGGCGTGGGCACGCCGAGGACGCGGATGACGCGGACGCCGCGGGGAGCGACGGCGGCGTCGACTCGAACGAGGGAGTGTCAGACACGCGCTAGGCGCTGGTGTCCTTGGCGAGCGCCTGCAGGGTGCTGCCGAGGCGTGCGGCGCTGGCCGCGGTGAGGTCGAGGACGGCTGCCCCGTCGCGCAGGACCGCCACCCAGGTCTCCGATTCTCCCGCCTCCCGGTGCGTGACCAGCTCGAGCGTCGTCGGGGTGGCTGGGACCTCGGGTCGGAAGCGAAGCTCCGCGGAGGTCGGTCGCTGCAGGAGCTCGATGGCAAGACTCTCGCCGTAGTGCAGCGTCTCGCCGTCGAGGTGCAGCGAGACGCACCAGGTGGGGCAAAGGGTGGTGCCGGTGGGGTGCTTCATCGGTCGCTCCAGGTGTTCGCGAGTCAGCGGATTGGCGTCGAGCAGACCCGGATGCTGAGGCGTGGAGCTAGGCGACCGGCGGTGCCGTCGGCCCGGTGTCGCCTGCGTCGGCAAGGAGGTCCATCGGCGGCACGCCGAGGAGTTCCGCCATGCCCTCGAGAGTCTGCAGCGTGATGTTGCGCTCGCCGCGCTCGACGGATCCGATGTAGGTGCGGTGCAGCCCCACGACGTCGCCGAGCGCCTCCTGGCTGATACCGCGCGAGAGGCGGATTCGACGGATGTTCTTGCCCACGCTTCGCTGGAGTTCACCGACCATGCCCCAAATGATGGAATGCCGCTACTCATGAGTCTACAGAGTTATAAGTAGCATTCTCTGCCCCGAACGAACCAGGGTCAAGCGAAACGCGGCGGTCCGTGAGACAAGTGAGCTGCGGTACGCGCGGTCCGGGCCCCTCGATGCGGGGTTCGGGCGTGTCGTCCCTAGAGCGACGGCCGGCTCGGGCTGTTCTCAGGTCCGGTGATGCCGAGGCGACGCGCGAGGGTGCGGAGCCCCTCGTTCTCGGGCATGGGCTTCGGGGTGCGCACCGTGAGGCTGGCAGGCTCGATCCAGATGCGCGCAGCGGTGATCTGCCCCGCCGCATCCCCGTCGACCTCGAACTCCTCCGGGCCGGAGTCGAGGCGGAAGGTGACCTCCTCGACCTGCGCGTAGGTGAGGGCGCGCACGTGCTTTCGGCCCTCGAGGAGGATGCGCCTGCCGACATCGGTGCGCCGCATGATGCCGGACTGCACGACGAGGCGGCCGTAGATCTGCAGCCAGCCGATCAGGCCATTGGGGCGCATGATGGCGAGGTCGAGCCTGCCATCGTCGATCTCGGCGTCGGGCAGCAGGTGGAGCCCGCCCGGCATGAGCCCGCAGTTGCCGACCATGACGGTGGCCGCCCGGAGCGACCGCGCATGCGTCTTGCCGTCGACGCGGAGACGCAGGTGGAAGTTCGGTCCGTTGGCGACGGAGCGGGCGATGCCGCCGAGGTACGCGACCCAGCCGACCTTCTTCTTCAGGTCCTCCGAGGTATTCGCGATCATGCCGGCGTCGACGCCGACGCCGCCCATGACGGTGAACGCCATGCGCTCGCGGGTCTTGTCTTCGCGTTCGACGGCGGCCCAGCCGACGTCGATGCGCGCATCCACACCGCCGAAGGCGACTTCGACGGCTCGGGCGAGCGTCGTCATGGGGAGCGTCGAGGGCTTCGCGCCGGGTAGGAGAGTGGATGCGTTCTGCACCATCTCGGACACCGTGTCGGTCACGCCTCCCGCGACCTCGATGCCGATGTTGCGCGCGAGGAGGTTGCCGGTTCCGCCCGGGACCACGCCGAGTGCGACGTCCGTGCCCGCCAGGGTCTCGGCGACGAGTCGAACGGTTCCATCGCCCCCGGCGGCGATGACCATCGTCGCGCCAGCTTCGATGGCCTCCTTCGTCTGCCCGGCTCCGGGGTCGTCCGCGGTCGTCTCGAACCACAGGGGCTCCGGCCAGCCGTACCGTTCCGCGCTCTCGGCCGCGGCTGCGCGGAGGGCTTCTGTATCGACCTTCACTGGGTTGACGACGATGGCGGCGAGCTTGTCTGAACCCTGTCGGGCGGTATGCGGCATGCAGTGAGCCTAAGTCAGCGGCGGTGTGCGTCTGCGGCGAACGCGCTCCTCTGCTCGCGGCACCCTCGACGACTAGGCTTGGACCGTGATCGACGCCCAGCTTCTCCGTGACCAGCCCGACCTCCTCAAGCGCTCTCAGATCTCGCGCGGCAACGACCCCTCGACGGTCGATGCGGCGCTCGAGGCTGACGCTGCTCGCAGGTCTGCGATCTCCGAGTTCGAGCGGCTGCGCGCCGAGCAGAATGCCGCCTCCAAGCTGGTCGCGAAGGCCAGCAAGGAGGAGAAGCCGGCGATCCTCGCCTCGGTGAAGGACCTGGCGGTGAGCGTCAAGGCGGCGAGCCAGGCCGCGAACGAGGCGAGCGCGGCTGCGGATGCGGCCATCGGGCGCATCCAGAACGTCGTCATCGAGGGCGTGCCGGCTGGTGGCGAGGAGAACTTCGAGGTCCTCAAGACGGTGGGCGAGCGCCCGGCGTTCGACTTCGAGCCGCGCGATCATCTCGAGCTGGGGGAGCTGCTCGGGGCGATCGACATGCAGCGCGGGGCGAAGGTCTCCGGCGCTCGGTTCTACTTCCTGCGCGGCATCGGTGCCCGCCTCGAGCTGGCCCTCATGACGTATGCGCTCGATGTCGCGATCCGCAACGGCTTCGTGATGCTCACGACGCCGACGCTCGTGAAGCCGGAGATCATGCGCGGCACTGGCTTCCTCGGCGAGCACGCCGACGAGGTGTACCACCTGCAGGACGACGACCTCTACCTGACGGGCACCAGCGAGGTGGCGCTCGCGGGCTACCACTCCGACGAGATCATCGACATCGAGGCAGCGCCGATGCGCTACGCCGGCTGGTCGACCTGCTACCGCCGCGAGGCCGGTTCGCACGGCAAGGACACGCGCGGCATCATCCGCGTGCACCAGTTCAACAAGCTCGAGATGTTCGTCTATGCGAAGCCGGAGGACGCGGAGGCGGAGCACGAGCGGCTCCTCGGCTGGCAGGAGGAGGTGCTGCAGTCGCTCGGCCTGAGCTACCGCGTCATCGACACCGCCGCCGGCGACCTCGGCTCCTCGGCGGCTCGCAAGTTCGACGTCGAGGCGTGGGTTCCGACGCAGGATGCGTACCGCGAGCTCACCTCGACCTCGAACTGCACGACGTACCAGGCCCGTCGCCTGTCGACGAGGTATCGCACCGAGTCCGGCAAGACCGCGCCGGCGGCGACCCTCAACGGCACGCTCGCGACGACGCGCTGGCTCGTGGCGCTGCTCGAGACGCACCAGCGCGCCGACGGGTCGGTGGTCATCCCCGAGCCGCTGCGTCCCTACCTCGGCGGCCTCGAGGTCATGGAGCCCGTCAAGTGAGCGCGGTGAACCTGCCAGAGCAGGGCGCTGCGGGCGGGCGGATGCTCGTCGCGCTCGACATCGACGGCACGATCCTCGGCATCGACGGTGCGATCCCGGACGCGACGTTCGAGCAGGTTCGCCGGCTGCAGGCCGCGGGCCACGAGGTCATGCTCGCCACCGGCCGCAGCTGGGCGGACACGCGACCCATCGCCGAGCGGCTCGGCCTCGACTCGCAGTTCCACGTGTCCGCGAACGGCGCCATGACGCTCGAGCGCGACGCGGTCGCGCAGGGCGGGTACGCGACGCGCTGGATCGAGACGTTCGACCCCACCGAAGTGCTCGTCAGCCTGCGGGGAGCGCTGGAGAACGCGATGTTCGCGGTCGAGGACCCGCAGGGTGTGTTCAAGTACAGCGGGCACTTCCCCGACGGGAGCTTCGAGGCGCGCGGCGAGGAGGTTCCCTTCGAGGGGCTCCTCAACGCCGAGGCGACGCGACTTGTCGTCATCTCCCCTGACCATTCGATCGAGGAGTTCACGGCGGTCATCGAGCGTCTCGGTCTGCACGAGGTCAGCTACTCCGTCGGCTGGACCGCGTGGCTCGACATCGCGCCGGAGGGCGTCAACAAGGGGACAGCGCTCGAGCGGGTGCGCCGCGAGCTCGGCATCCCGATGGACCGGGTCGTGGTCGCCGGCGACGGGCGCAACGACATCGAGATGCTGCAGTGGGCGTCCAACGGCGGCACGGCCATCGCCATGGGCGACGCCCCGCAGGAGGTCATCGACGCTGGCACGGTGCTGGCGCCGGACTTCGCGCACGACGGACTCGGCGTGGCACTGAGCAGGCTCAGCTAGGCGACGGCATGACCGTCGACGTGCCGCGGAGGCGCCCGCTCGCCGCCATCGGCCAAGCGCTCGACGGCTTCTTCTTCGTCTTCGCGGGACTCGCCGCGATCTGGCTCGCGGTGCTCGTCGCCGACGACTCGTTCCAGGTCGGCTGGTGGGGGATCCTCCTGCTGCTCGCCTTCTGGGGCCTGCTCGCGTACCTCGTCCTGCCGCGCATCCACCGCATCCTGACGACCGTGTACGTGCCCGACTACTTCATCGGCAGGGCGCGGACCAGCGACGGCCTGCTCGGCGACCCCATCAACCTGGGGCTGCTCGGACACGAGGCCGAGCTGCATGATGCGATGCGCGCCGCCGGCTGGACGCGAGCCGACGACATCTCGCTGCGCACGAGCCTCGGCATCATCTCCTCGACGGTCACCCGCCGCAGCTATCACGAGGCGCCGGTCAGCCCGCTGTTCCTCTTCGGTCGGCAGCAGGACTTCGCGTACCAGCAGGAGGTCGCAGGCAACCCGGCGAAGCGGCATCACGTGCGCTTCTGGAAGTGCCCGGACGGCTGGCTGCTGCCCGGCGGCACCCGGGTCGACTGGCTCGCGGCCGGCACCTTCGACCGTGCTGTCGGCTTCTCGCTCTTCACGCTGCAGGTGACGCACAAGATCGACGCCGACACCGATATCGAGCGCGACCACATCGTCGCCACAGTGCTCGAGGGCACGCCTCGGGCGTCCGTCGCGGTGCTCAAGGACTTCTCGACGGGCTACCACTCGCGCAACGGCGGCGGCGACTCGATCCGCACCGACGGCAACCTGCCGGTGCTGCAGCTGCCGAGCACCTCCGATGCGCCGCTGACCGTCCCCGAGCCCGTGCTTCTGCCCTCGGCCAGCGGTGCTCCCGCAGATCGCCTCGAATCCGCTCCCCGCGACTCGACTCTCCCGGCGCGCTCGGTGCCATCGGCGCGCTCGACGAAGAAGCGTGCCGCCTTCGAGGCCATGAGCACCTCGAGCCCCGTCGAGAGCTCGGTCGCCGAGGAGGTGCGCCGGCATGGGCGCCCCATCACCATCACGTTCGGCGCGATCGTCGTCTTCGGTCGCGCGCTGCTCGCTCTGCTCTTCTTCGGCGTGCTGGCGCTCATCGGGCCGGACGGCATGCGCGAGGTGCTGACGGATGCCGAGCTCTCGGGGACGGACGCGACGGCCCTCGCGGAGCCGGCCTGGATCGCCAGCATGGTCGTGGGCGGGATCGTCGTCTCCTCGACGCTGCTGCTCGGCATCCTCGTGCTGCGTGGTGTGAACTGGGCCCGCATCACGCTGCTGCTCTACGCGGCCGGGTCGATCGCCCTGCAGTTCGGCGGCTGGTGGGCAGGAGATGAGGAAATCAGGTTCAGCACTACCCTCGCGTTCACCGCTCTGGATATCCTGTCCTTGCTGGCTCTGTCAGGGAAGCCGGCGCGTCAGTACTCGCGGCAGCGTCCGTGAGTCTGCGTCGAACGTCCGGGTAACCAGATATTTCACTTTCGGTTACCATGGACACGCGAAGAGCTCGAAAACGATACTGAATCGTTGTCTGAGCACTTCTGGAGGGCTGTCCGAGCGGCCGATGGAGCTGGTCTTGAAAACCAGTGGGCAGCAATGTCTCGTGGGTTCGAATCCCACGCCCTCCGCCACCAATCCCCTGACGTGAGGAACACCGCCTGTGACGCATCCCGGACCATCCCGCGCTCGGCGCGGCTACGTTCCGGGCAAGGGCGTGCAGGAGGAGACCCCGAAGGTGACCTCTGCGCGCCACGGCAAGCAGCACGTGACGACGCCCACGAACTCGGTCGTCAAGACCGGGACGATCGCCCTCTGCGTCGCACTCGTCAGCGTCATGTTCGTCGGTGCGCTCGCCTGGATCAACCTGCAGTCGAAGGTCACGACCTTCGACATCGCCGACCCGTCCGGCTCGGAGGAGCCGGCGAGCTTCGCCGAGATCGAGGGCGGCATCAACGTGCTGCTCGTCGGCAGTGACGACCGAACCGGTCAGGGCGCGGAGTTCGGCGAGGGAGAAGCCGACGCGGACGGCGTGCTCAACGACGTGAACATGCTGCTGCACATCGCGGAGGACCGCTCGAGTGCGTCCGTCGTCAGCATCCCGCGCGACACGATCGTGAACCAGCCGGCCTGCACCAACGACCAGGGCGTTGCAATGGAAGAGGCCTCCGAGGTCCCCATGAACAGCATCCTCGGCGAGGGCGGCATGAACTGCGTCGTGTCGACGGTCGAGGCGATGAGCGGCATCGAGATCCCCTACGCGGCGATGGTGAAGTTCCGCGGCGTCATCGAGATGTCGAACGCCGTCGGCGGCGTCGACGTGTGCGTCGCGAACGAGATCAGCGACGACTACGTCGGCCTGTACCTGCAGCCGGGCGACTACACGCTGCAGGGCGAGGATGCGCTGAAGTTCCTCCGCACCCGCCACGGCGTGGGCGACGGCAGCGACCTGACCCGCATCGCGAACCAGCAGGTGTTCCTGTCAGCGCTCATCCGCGAGGTGAAGAGCGCTGGAACGCTCACGAACCCCGTCAAGCTGTACGGCCTGGGCGTCGCGGCGACGCAGAACATGACCATGTCGAGCTCGCTGACCGACCCGAACACGCTCGTCAGCATGGCGATGGCGCTCTCGCAGGTGCCCCTCGACAAGATCACCTTCGTGCAGCTGCCGACCGCGGCGTACGACTCGGCGCGCGTGCAGCCACTCGAGCCGGACGCCTCCGCGATGTGGGAGCTGCTGCGCACCGACCAGTCGCTGGAGGTCGCGGGCGCGCCAGAGCCCACCGAGACGCCGGCTGACCCGAGCGCGACGGTCTCCATCGACCCGGCCACGGGCTGGGAGATCGACCCGACGACCGGCTTCCCCATCGACCCGGCGACGGGTATCCCCGTCGACCCCGCCACGGGGCTGCCGGTCGAGACGCCGCCGACGAGCGCCGTGCCGCAGCCCACGCTCGCGGGCCAGCGGGCCGACGAGGAGTCATGCTCCAACGCGAGCTCGTCGCTGTTCTGATCATCGACGCTTCCTGACCACCCGCGTCTGCTGGCATCCTGCGCGGGGTCAGGAGATCCATGTTCGCGCGCTCTATGCTGACGAACTCGACGTACGCTCCGGGGGAGGCCCGCACCTGTGACGACTTCTCGACGACGGGGAAGCAGCGCCCAGCGCTTCGACCGTGCCGGTGACGATGGCATCCTGCACCCGGATGCGCGGGGTGGGGTCGCCCAGCATGGCCGCCTGCCCGTCACCTCCGCCGCTCGCTCGCTCGGCAAGGGGCTGCTCGTCGCGCTCTCCGCGGCGCTCGTGAGCGTGCTCGCGATCGGCGGGATCGCAGCGGCGAACCTCGGCGGCAACCTGCAGCTGCTGCCGGACCCGGGCGGGGATGAGCCGCCCGTCGCGTTCGACGAGATCGAGGGCGGCTTCAACATCCTCCTCGTCGGCAGCGACGACCGCACGGGTCAGGGCGCCGAGTACGGGGAAGGCGACGAGGCGGCCTCCGGGGTGCTCAACGACGTGAACATGCTGCTGCACGTCTCGGCGGACCGCACGCACGCCTCCGTCGTCAGCATCCCTCGCGACACGATGGTCGACCAGCCGGCGTGCACCAACGACGAGGGGGTGCAGATGGAGGAGCGCTACGAGGTCCCCATGAACAGCATCCTCGGCGAGGGCGGCATGGGCTGCGTCGTCGAGACCGTCGAGGCGATGAGCGGCCTCGACATCCCGTACGCCGCGATGGTGCAGTTCCTCGGGGTCATCGAGATGTCGAACGCCGTCGGCGGCGTCGACGTGTGCGTGGCGAACGAGATCAGCGACGACTACGTCGGCCTCTACCTGCAGCCGGGCAACTACTCGCTGCAGGGCGAGGATGCGCTGAAGTTCCTCCGCACCCGCCACGGCGTGGGTGGCAGCGACCTGCAGCGCATCGCGAACCAGCAGGTGTTCCTCTCGTCCCTCATCCGCGAGGTGAAGAGCGCTGGCACGCTCGCGAACCCGACCAAGCTGTACGGACTCGGGGTCGCGGCGACGCAGAACATGAAGATGACGAAGTCGCTCGCGGACGTGCCGACCCTCATGGGCATGGCTACGGCGCTCAACAAGGTCGACCTGTCGAAGATCTCGTTCGTGCAGCTGCCGACAGGCGACTACGACGGTTCGCGGGTCATTCCGCTGGAGCCGGATGCGACGGCCATGTGGGAGCTGCTGGCGGCAGACCAGCCGCTGTCCGTGGCGGGCGCGCCGGGCGATGAGGGCGCGGTCGCCGACGACGGGACCGCCGGCGATGGCACGACCGGCGAGGACGCATCGACGGATGCGCCCGTCGACCCGAACGCCCCCGTCGCGACCCCCGCGCCCACCTTCGCGGGCCAGGCCGCCGACCAGGAGTCCTGCTCGAACCCGACGACCCTCTTCGGCTAGCTAGCGCCCGCGCCCGCGCCCTCCGCCCGCCCCCCTC